>DATHPK010000174.1:0-17942 GCA_035483935.1 Acidimicrobiales bacterium | reverse complement strand
GTCGTGGGGTCGCGACGCACGAGAGATGCAGCTGGTGTTGGGTGGCGCGGTCCCGCACGGCCAGGAGGCGGTCGCGCCGGTCGACGAAGCGCTTCCCACGCTGTTGCGCCGGATCCAGGACGACATTCGTTTCGACCGGCTGCCGGCCGGTGCTGGGGGCGACGACCAGGCCCTGCCTCTGCTCGAGGCGGACGACCACAGCATCCGCGTGCACTCGTGCCACGGCCGCGGGCGCCAGGTCGAGGTGCTGCGCGACGAGGTGCTGCACCTCCTGGCTGACGATCGGACGCTCGAGCCGCGCGACATCATCGTGTTGTGCCCTGACATCGAGCAATTTGCGCCCCTGATCCAGGCGACGTTCGGCGCGCACGACCTGAACGACGGGCCCTTCGACGCCACCCGCCAGCTCCAGATCCGGCTCGCCGACCGCTCGCTGCGCCAGACGAACCCAGTGATGGGTGTGCTGGCGGAGGTGATGGAGCTGGCGACGGCGCGGATCACGGCGAGCGAGGTGCTCGACCTGGCGGGCCGGGACCCCGTCCGGCGGCGCTTCGGGTTCAGCGACGACGACCTCTTCCGGCTAGAGGAGTGGGTCAACAGCGCATTCGTCCGGTGGGGATTCGACGCCGACCACCGCCGCTCGTTTCAGCTGGCCGACATCGGTGCCAACACCTGGCGGGCCGGGCTCGACCGGATCCTGCTCGGGGTGGCCATGGCGGAGGAGGACCAACGCCTCTTCGGTGAGACACTCCCGCTCGACGACGTCGACAGCGGCGACATCGAGCTGGCCGGACGCCTCGCGGAGTTCGTGCACCGCCTGCAGCAGGTTCTCGACGAGCTGGCGCAGGACCAGACGGTGGGCGAGTGGGCCGACACCCTGGCTCGGGCGTCGGACGCGTTGAGCGCGACGACGCCACGCGACCAATGGCAGCGCGCCCAGCTCGCCGCCGTGCTCGAGCAGCTCGTGCAGGAGGCGACGGCTGGCGATGACGCCAGCGGGGTCACCCTGAGTTGCGACGACCTCCGCTCGATCATGGCGGATCGTCTCAAGGGCAAGCCGACGAGGGCGAACTTCCGCACCGGCGATCTCACCGTCTGCACCCTCGTGCCGATGCGCTCGATACCGCACCGGGTTGTGTGCCTGCTCGGACTCGACGACGGGCGGTTCCCGCGCCACATCGAACGCGACGGTGACGACCTGACAGCGCGTGCGCCCAGGGTGGGCGACCGCGACGTGCGCAGCGAAGACCGCCAGCTTCTCCTCGATGCCCTCCTCGCGGTGCAGGACCATCTGGTCATTACCTACTCGGGTCGCGACGAGCGCTCGAACCAGCCGCGCCCGCCTGCGGTTCCCGTCGGCGAGCTGCTCGATGTCGTGGACCACACAGTGCGCGCGCACGATCGCTCCGCCCGCGAGGTGATCGTCGTGCACCATCCTCTCCAACCCTTCAACCCGCGCAATTTTGATCCGGGCAAGTTGGCGGGCGCCGGTCCGTGGAGCTTTGACACCCTGCACCTCGCGGGTGCCGAGGCGGCGTTGTCGCCGCGCCGGAGCCTTCCTCCCTTCCTGGCCGTCCTGCTGCCGCCCTTCGAGCCGAACCCGGTGGCGTTGGACCAGATGGAGAAGTTCCTCCGTCACCCGGTGAAGGCATTCCTGCGGGAGCGGCTTAACGTCTCGCTCAGTTCCAAGACGCGCGAGTTCGAGGACGCCATCCCGATCGACCTCGGCGGCCTGGAGAAGTGGCAGATCGCGGACCGGGTGCTGCAGGAGCAGCTCGAGGGTGCGAGACAGACCGACTGTCTGGACGCGGAGTTCGCCCGCGGCGCGCTGCCGCCGGGGCAACTGGCGGAGTCGGTCGTCGGGGACATCACCGGTCCCCTGAACGAGCTCGTCCGCGCGGGACTGCGCACAGACGCGCCCGAGTCGATCGACGTGCATGTCGAGCTGCCCAGTGGACTGCGGCTCGTCGGCACCGTGGCGGGGGTCCGCGGTGACGTCGTGCACACCGTGACGTATTCCAAGCTCGGGCCGGCACCGCGCCTCCTCGCCTGGCTCCGGCTGCTCGTCCTGACGGCAACCGCGCCCGACCGGGAGTTCGAGGCGTGCACGATCGGGCGGAGCGACAAGAGGGGGGCCACGATTACCGAGGCGCGGATCAAGCCGCTCGGCCCCAACGCGGCCAGCCGCAAATCGGTGGCGCAAGGCCACCTGGGTGTGCTCGTCGATCTCTACCAGCGCGGCATGCGCGAGCCGCTGCCGCTCTACCTCAAGACCTCGTCAGCCTGGGCGAAGGCGGTGGACACGGGGCGCAATCCGGCCGCGGACGCGTCGTCGGCTTGGACGTCGCGGTACCGCTTCGTCGGAGAGGACAGGGACGCCGAGCATCTCCTGGTGTTGGGCGACGACGTCCCGTTCGAAGGCGTGCTGGGCGTCTGCGGGGCTCCGGTTGACGAGGAGGGCGACTGGGAGGCGTCGGAGTCGACCCGTTTCGGCGTGTACGCGCGACGCCTGTGGGACGGGCTGCTGGCGCACGAGGAGCTGACCGACCGGTGACCGCGCCAAACCCCGAGCCCCGGCCGTTCGAGGTGTGCGGTGAACTGCCGAGGGGCATGACGCTCTTGCAGGCGAGCGCGGGCACGGGCAAGACCTTCACCATCGCCGCACTCACGACGCGCTACGTCGCCGAGGGCATCATTCCCATCGAGAAGCTCCTGGTCATCACGTTCACCCGTATGGCGACCGGCGAGCTGCGCGAGCGCGTCCGGGATCGGCTCGTGCGCGCCTACGACGGTTTGGTCGACGTTCTCGACGGGGCGGCCGGCCATGAGGACGACGAGGTCGTCCAGCTACTGGCGGAGGGCACGCGGGAAGAGGTGGAGCGCCGACGCGACCGCCTGGGCAAGGCGCTCGCCGACTTCGACGCCGCCACCATCGAGACGACGCACGGCTTCTGCCTGCAGGTCCTCTACGGCCTCGGGACGGCTGGAGACGTCGACCGCGAGGTCACGCTCGTCGAGGACGTCAGCGACTTGATGGAAGAGGTGGTGGACGACCTTTACCTGCGCAAGTTCGCGAGCCGCCCCAACCCCCTGCGCTTCACACGCGACGAGGCCATGGACATCGCGAAGTTCGTGCTGAACCACCCGGACGCAGAGATCGTGCCGCCCTTGTCCCAGCAGCAGGACATGCCCTCCATCCGTCGGCGCTTCGCCGAGGCGGTGCGGGAGGAGATGAAGCACCGCAAGCGCGCCCTGAAGATCCTGACGTACGACGACGTGCTTCTGCGCCTGCGCGAGACACTGCTCGACCCGGTACGCGGGCGAGAGGCCTGCCGGCGCCTGCGCGAGCGCTACGACGTGGTCCTGGTCGACGAATTCCAGGACACCGACCCCGTGCAGTGGGACATCATGCATGAGGCCTTCGGCCGAGGCGGGGAGACGCTCGTGCTGATCGGCGACCCCAAGCAGGCCATCTACGCCTTCCGCGGTGCGGACGTGCAGGCGTATCTCTTGGCCCAACGGGTTGTGGGCTCGGAGTGGACTCTCGACGTCAACTGGCGCAGCGACCAGTCGCTCCTGGAGGCGTACGACGCGCTGTTCGGCAACGCCCAGCTCGGCTACGCCGACATCACGTACCGCCACGTCCGCGCCGCTGATGCCCATCAGGAGCCGCGGCTCGTCGGAGCACCCGTTCCGAAGCCGCTCAGGCTGCGGGTGTTGCACGGCGATGACGGCCTGGTACCGCTCACGGCCAAGAAGCGCGAGCCCAAGGCGCCCGAGACGCGCCAGCTCCTGGCGCGCGACCTCGCCGCGGACGTGGTCGCCCTCCTCTCGGCGGAGCCGAAGCTGATCAGCCGACGGCGCGACGGGAAGGAAGCCGGGGAGCGACCTCTGCATGCCGGCGACATCGCGGTGCTCGTCCGCGCCAACGCCCACGCGATGCTCGTGCGCGACGCGCTGCACGCGGCGGGGGTACCCGCCGTGGTCGGCGGTGCAGGCTCCGTCTTCGCGACGAAGCCCGCCCAGGAGTGGTTGCGGCTGCTCGAGGCGCTGGAGCGACCGACGTCGCGCGACCGGGCGTCGCTGGCCGCGTTGACGTCCTTCGTCGGATGGAGCGCGGAGGAGGTGTCGTCGGCATCCGACGAGGCCTGGGATGCGCTGCACCTGTCGCTACACCGGTGGGCCGCCCTGCTGCGCGACCAGGGGGTGGCGTCGCTGTACGAGACGGTGAGCAGCGCCTACGGCGTCCCGGGCCGGGTGCTCGCACAGCCGTCAGGGGAGCGCTTCATGACGGACCTTCGACACATCGCGCAGCTCCTCCACGAGGCCGGCGTGTCGGAGGGCCTCGGCCCGACGGCGATGGCGACCTGGCTCGGCCGGCGCATCAACGACGCGGAGCGCGATGCCGACAACGAGGAACGGGCACGGCGCCTCGAGTCCGACGCGGAGGCGGTGCAGGTGGTCACGATCCACCGCAGCAAGGGTCTCGAATTCCCGATCGTCTACTGCCCCTACGCATGGGGCGGTCGCGCCTTCGACAGCGACGTGCCGGTGTTCCATGACCCGGCCAACGACAACAAGCGGACGATCGACGTCGGCCACGACGGCAACGACTACGCGCGGCACAAGCGCCTCGAGCTCGAGGAGGGCCGCGGCGAGGATCTACGCCTCCTCTACGTCGCGCTGACACGGGCCCGGCACCAGGCCGTGCTGTGGTGGGCCGGCGTCCAGGACAGCCAGCACTCGCCGCTGGCCCGCCTGCTGTTCGACCGGGACCCCAACGGGGTCGTCCCGCCCTACGGCGCCGCCGCCCGAAACGACGCGGAGGTGGTCCAGGCGGCGGAGAACCTGGGCGACCACTTGGCGGTAGAGCGCGTCGGACCGGTGGCCGACGTGCGGTGGCAGCACGCCGGGGACGACCCGCCCGCGCTTGCGGCCGCGGTGTTCGCCCGTCCACTCGACAGAGAGTGGCGCCGCGCTTCGTACTCGAGCCTGACCAGCGGGGCGCACGAGGTGCCGGCGATCGGGAGCGAGCCCGAGCACCCGCTGACGTCGGACGAGGATGCGCCGGTGACCGTGGCGTCGCTCACCGACGTGCCGGGAGCCCGCGCCGGTGACGACCCGACGCTTCAGGTCGCTCTGGGCCTGAGCGACATGCCGGGGGGCGCGCTGGTCGGCACGATCGTGCACGGGGTCTTCGAGCGGGTCGATTTCGCGGCGCCCGACCTCGAGGCCGCGGTGGGCGACGCGTTGGCCCAGGAGCTCACGTGGCACAACGTCGACCTGGGCGACCGGGCGGGTGTCGTGGCCGGGCTTTGCGCCGCCATCGAGTCGCCCCTCGGTCCGCTCGCGGACGGCATCGCGCTGCGCGACGTGACCCGGGCGGACCGGCTGGACGAGCTCGGCTTCGAGATCCCGCTGGTTGGCGGCGACTCGCCCACAGCGCCGCTCAGCCTCGGCGCGGTGGCGGACCTCCTGGAAGCCCGCCTCGACCCCGGCGACCCCGTGGCGCGCTACGCGCCGCGCCTCCGCGAGCCCGCACTGGAGCGGACGCTGCGGGGCTATCTCACCGGCAGCCTCGACCTCGTCTTCCGCCAGCGCGACGAGCGCTTCGTGTTGGCGGACTACAAGACGAACCGTCTCGGTGCACCGGGAGAGGCACTGTCCGCCTGGAATTACCGGCCCGAGGCGCTCCAGGCGGAGATGCTGGCGGCGCACTACCCCCTCCAGGCGCTGCTCTATCAGGTGGCGCTGCACCGCTACCTGCGCTGGCGGCTCGCCGGGCGCTACGACCCCGAGCGCCACCTCGGCGGGGTCCTGTACCTCTTCGTCCGCGGGATGAGCGTGTCCAAGCCGGTGAACGTCGACGGGCATCCCTGTGGCGTGTGGTCCTGGCGCGCACCGGCCGGAGTGGTCGAGGCCCTGAGCGACCTGTTCGACCGGGGTGTCGCATGACCGTGATCGAGGGAAGCGACGCCTACGACGCTGCGCTGGCGCTCGGTGTCGACGGGCCGCTCCACGAGTTCAACGCCGCCGGGGTGCTTTCGACCTCGGACGTCCACGTCGCCCTGCGGCTCATTCGTCTGGGGGCCGTCGACGACGAGGTCGTGTCGCTGGGTGCAGCGTTCGCCGCCCGCGCCCCCCGTCTCGGCCACGTCTGCGTCGACCTGAAGGAAATCCGCGGCACCGCGAGCAGCGACACCGACCTGGCCGCGGACCTCGACGCTCTCCCGTGGCCCGACCCGGCGCGCTGGATCGACCGCTTGGCCTCCAGCGCCCTCGTGGGGGAATCCCGCCCGCTGCATCTGGACGGGACGAATCTGTACATCGACCGCCTGTGGGCGGACGAGCGCGCCGTCGCGGCGGACCTGCGAGAGCGGGCGGCGATGCCCGCGCCCGACGTCGACAAAGGGACGCTGGCCGCGGGACTCGGCAAGCTCTTCAACAGCAGCGAGGACCCGGACCTGCAGCGGATGGCAGCGGCTGCGTGCGTGCTGCGGCGCGTGGCCGTGGTGGGAGGGGGACCGGGTACCGGGAAGACGCGCACCGTGGCCCGGGTGTTGGCCTTGCTCGATGACCAGGCCGAGGCCGCGTCGGCGCGGCCGCCACTCGTCGCGCTGGCGGCGCCGACCGGAAAGGCGGCCGCCCGCCTCGAGGAGGCGGTGCGCGGCGGCGCCGACGACGAGGACATGTCAGTCGACGACGCGGTGAAGGACCGGCTGCGCGCGCTCGATGGGGTGACGCTGCACCGACTGCTCGGCTTCAGCCCGGGCAACCGCACGCGGTTCCGTCACAACCGGCTGAACCGGCTGCCTTTCGATGTGGTCGTGGTGGACGAGACCTCCATGGTGTCGCTGTCGTTGATGGCCAGGCTGCTCGAGGCGGTGCGGCCCGAGGCGCGGCTCATCCTCGTAGGCGACCCCGAACAGCTGGCCTCGGTGGAGGCCGGCGCCGTGCTCGGCGACATCGTAGGCCCGGCGTCGGACGACCTGTGCATGGAGGAGCCGGCGCGCGTCGCGCTCGCCGCGGTGACCGGCCAGCGCGTGCCGCAAGGGGCAGGGACCGAGGCCGCCATCGGCAACGGCATCGTGGTGCTGCACAAGGTCCACCGCTTCGGCACCGTGATCGCGTCGTTGGCCGAGGCGATCCAGAGGAACGACGCTGACGCCGCCCTCCGCGTCCTGGAGGAGGGGCGACCGAACATCGAATGGATCCGGACCGACGACGAGTCGGCTAGGCCGGACCAGATGTCGGCTGTCCGCGCGGTAGCCGTGGAGAACGGCCGCACCGTCATCGAGGCAGCCCGAGCGGGGGACGCCGAGACCGCGATCGCGGCGCTCGGAGAGTTCCGTCTTCTCTGCGCGCACCGACGCGGGCCCGAGGGCGTGGCCGGCTGGATGCAGCACGTCGAGGACTGGCTGCGCGCCGAGGTCCCCGGCTTCCTCACCGGCAGCGAATGGTATGTGGGCCGCCCACTGATCGTGACGGAGAACGACTACGCGCTCCGGCTCTACAACGGGGACACCGGCGTCGTCGTCGAGGCGGAGGACGGCCGCCTCGTGGCTGCCTTCGAGCGCGGCGGGGGTGTCGCCGAGGTCAGCCCGACGCGCCTGGCCGCCGTCGACACCGTTTACGCCATGACGGTGCACAAGAGCCAGGGCTCCCAGTTCCACACCGTCGCGTTCGTCGTGCCGGCGGCGGGCTCACGCCTGCTCACCCGCGAGCTCCTCTACACCGCGGTGACCCGGGCCCAGGAGCGGCTGATCCTGGTTGGTGCCGAGGCGTCGATCCGCGCCGCCGTGGCCCGCCCCATCTCCCGGTCCTCGGGATTGCGCTCGGCTTTGTGGGGAGACGGGGCCTGAACGAGCATCCTCAACGGCCGTTCCCGCATCTTTTATGCTTCGCAGCAACTAAAAGGCCTGGTCTCACGGCAATAACAGCCAAAACTCAGCGTGGATTCAGGGTCCTGCCGCATGATGAGGCTGACATGACTCCGTAACAAAAGCGGAGCCTGAGTGAAAACAAAGGGTTGACGATGAGGATTCTGGTTCTAGGGGGAGACGGTTACCTGGGTTGGCCCACGGCCCTGCACCTGTCGGCCCGTGGCCATGACGTGACCGTCGTCGACAACCTCGTGCGGCGCGAGTACGACCGCGAGATGGGCGTCGACAGCCTCGTGCCCATCGCCTCCCTCGAAGACCGGGTGACGCGCTGGGAGCAGATTTCAGGACATGCGGTCAATGTCCGCATCGGCAACCTCACCGACGCCGCGTTCACCTACGGTGTCGTCGCCGAGGCCGAGCCCGACGCCATCGTGCACTTCGGTGAGCAGCGTTCGGCACCCTATTCCATGATCGACCGCGAGCACGCCGTCTACACACAGGTGAACAACGTCGTCGGCAACTTGAACGTGATGTACGCGATCCAGGAGATCAACCCCGACATCCACCTCGTGAAGCTCGGGACGATGGGCGAGTACGGCTACCCCAACATCGACATCGAAGAGGGCTTTATCGAGATCACCCACAAGGGCCGGACGGACGTGCTGCCCTACCCCAAGCAACCTGGGTCCTTCTACCACCTGTCCAAGGTGCACGACAGCCACAACATCATGTTCGGCTGCCGCATCTGGGGACTGCGCGCCACCGACCTCAATCAGGGCATCGTCTACGGCCAGTCCACGGCCGAGACGGATCTCGACCCGGTGCTCGCGACGCGCTTCGACTACGACGGCGTCTTCGGCACGGTGCTGAACCGCTTCTGTGTGCAGGCGGTGACGGGTCACCCGCTGACCGTGTACGGCGCCGGCGGCCAGACGCGCGGCATGCTCAACATCCGCGACACCCTCGCCTGCGTGACGCTCGCGCTGGCGAACCCGGCGGAGCGCGGCGAGTTCAGGGTCTTCAACCAATTCACCGAATCCTTCTCAGTCCGCGACATGGCCCAGATGGTCAAGCGCGTCTGTCCGACGCGGGTCGACATCGCCGAGGGCCTTGCCAACCCCCGCGTCGAGCACGAGGAGCACTACTTCCACGCGGCGAACACGAAGTTGCTCGACCTCGGGTTGCAGCCGCACCTGCTGACGGACGAGGTGATCGGCAGCATCCTCGAGCTGGTCGAGCAGCACCGGGACCGGGTCGACGTGCGTGCAATCGCCCCGACCGTGCAGTGGCGCTCGAGCGCGAGCACCCTGACCACCGCGGGCGAAACGGGCGACTCCTCGTTCCTCGCGCTGTAGTCAGAGCTTTCCCGCAGTAGTTTCCTGCGGCGATGTCGCCACGCAGGCCACGCCGCCGCGCGCGCCGTCGCTCACCAGCCCGCCCGATCGTCGCGCTAGGGGTGGTGGCGGTTCTCGCTGCGCTCCTCGTCGGGGGGCTGGCCGAGGTGTCGCGGCAGTCCCAGGGTTACGACGCCGCCTCCAACCGCACGCTCGCCGCCCAGGGCACCGTGGTGGCCGAGCAGTCCAACGCCACTGCCTCGTCGGCCACGGCCCTGATGAACACGATCCAGTCGCAAAACCGGCCGGGGCTCCAGATCCTCCTCGACAGCCTGGTCCAGCAGACGGCCGACGAATCTTCCCGAGCCGCCGCGGCAGCCGAAGCGACCCCGATGGGATCCGTGGGGGCGGACTTCGCCGCCGCCTTCGCCGACCGGGCGCAGTCGATGAGCGACCTCCGCGGCGCGATCGACGGCTATCTCGGCATGCAACCCCTCCCGGTCGCCGGGAGCCCGACCACGATCGACTCCGGTGACGGTGGGAGCACCACGTTGCTGACGGCGACCGACGCCACGAACCGGATCGCAGGTGCGGGCACGCTGCTGGCGCACTCCGACGCGCTCTACCGCTCGGTGCGTCACGCGCTGCGCACCGCCGCGGGCAACGGCCGGCTGCCGCGATCGGTGTGGGTGAGCAACCCGCAGCTGTGGGCGCCCGATGCGGTCGCCAGTCAGATCGGCCTCATCTCGTCGTCGCCGTCGCTCGCCGCCGTGCACTACCTCGCGCTCCGGACGGTGCGGGTCAGCCCGCCGGCGTTGCCGACCCCGCAAGGCGCACCGGCCAACGTGTCCGTGCTCTCTCCGACGACGCAGATCTCGGTCAACGTCGTGCTCGCGAACGACGGTTCGGTCGGCGAGCCTCACGCCACCGTTCACTACACGATGGCCAGCCAGTCGTCGGGCGCGACGAGCAGCCAGACGCAGACCGTCGCTCTCGCCCCGGCCACCTCGCAGGCCCTGCCCACCGCCAATTTCGCGGTCATCCCGGGGAGCACGTACGTGTTGACCGTGAGCGTGGACGTTCCCGCCGGGCAGACCCAGACCGCCGGCACGGCGGTTCAGAACGTGCTCGCCGTCTCCCCTGCGACGTGTCTGAACCGC
Organism: Acidimicrobiales bacterium; assembly: GCA_035483935.1. Lineage (GTDB taxonomy): Bacteria > Actinomycetota > Acidimicrobiia > Acidimicrobiales > RAAP-2 > Bog-473. Next base: position 7,565 of record DATHPK010000174.1, on the reverse strand, counting down.
AAGGGCCTCGTGTCGACCAACTGTTCACCGCGGTCATAGGATCGGAATCGCACGGAGAACCAGGAATTGGAGGGCCAGCTCGTGGCCGAGAGCATCACGATCACGGACAACCGCTCCGGTGAGTCCATGGAGATCCCGCTCGTCAACGGCGGCGTCTCCGCCGTGGAATGGGCCAAGCTCCTTCCCGGGGTGTGGTTCTACGATCCCGGCTTCATGTCGACGGCGGCGTGCGAGAGCGCCATCACCTATCTCGACGGCGACGCGGGGATCCTGCGCTACCGCGGCTACCCGATCGAGCAGCTGGCGGAGAAGTCGACCTATCTCGAGGTGGCCTATCTCCTGTTGAAGGGCGAGCTCCCCAACGAGGCTCAGTTCGACACGTGGCGCCACGAGGTCACGTACCACACCTTCATCCACGAGAACGTCCGCAAGCGGTTCCTCGAGGGCTTCCATTACGACGCCCACCCGATGGGCATGCTCGTCTCGGCGGTCGCCGCCCTCTCCACCTTCTATCTCGACGCCAAGGACATCTTCGACCTCGAGTCGCGCAACAAGCAGATCATCCGCCTGATCGCGAAGATGCCGACCCTGGCGGCAGCCGCCCACCGCTTCAGCGTCGGGATGCCGTTCGTCTATCCGGACAACTCCCTCGACTTCGCCCCGAACTTCCTGTCCATGCTCTGGAAAGTCGCGGAGCCCCGGTTCGAAGCCGACCCCGTGCTGGCCCGTGCCCTCGACGTCCTCTTCATCTTGCATGCGGACCACGAGCAGAACTGTTCGACGACCGCCATGCGGGTCGTCGGCTCCTCGCACTCGGACCCCTACTCGGCCACCGCCGCGGCTGCGGCCGCCCTCTATGGTCCACGCCACGGCGGAGCCAACGAGGCGGTGATCCGGATGCTCACCGACATCGGCAGCATCGACAACGTCCCGGACTTCATCGCGATGGTGAAGTCGGGTCAGGGGGGCCAGCGCCTCCAGGGCTTCGGCCACCGCGTCTACAAGAGCTACGACCCGCGGGCCAAGATCATCAAGCGCACGGCGGACGAGGTCTTCGAGGTCACGGGCAAGAACCCTCTCCTCGACATCGCGCTGAAGCTCGAGGAGATCGCGCTCAACGACGAGTACTTCACCTCGCGGCGCCTCTACCCCAACGTCGACTTCTACTCGGGCCTGATCTATCAGGCCATGGGGTTCCCGCTCGAGATGTTCCCCGTACTCTTCGCGATCCCACGCACCGCCGGCTGGTTGGCGCACTGGCAGGAGATGCTCGACCAGGACTCCAAGATCGCCCGGCCGCGCCAGCTCTATATCGGGCCCGAAGAGCGCGACTACACGCCGATCGACGCGCGCTGAGAGTGGCCGCGCCCTCCCGGCGCGGCTACCCCCGGATCGGATCCGGTCGCGGCCTGAGGCGGGCCAGGCCCTCCTGGGTCATGGTCACGCACAGCTCGCCCGACCGCTCGAAGAGGAAGCCCCGGGCGAGGCCGCGCCCATGGGCGGCGATCGGGGAATCCGTGTCGTAGAGCAGCCATTCGTCGGCGCGGAACGGCCGGTGAAACCACATGCAGTGGTCGAGGCTGGCGCCCATGAATTCCGGGTCGTCCCAGTTGACCTCGTGTGGGGCCAGGATGACGTCGAAGAGGTTCATGTCCGAGGCATACGTCGCCACGCAGGCGTGGAGCAGCGGATCGTCGGGCAGCTGACCGTCGGCGCGGATCCACAGGCGTTGGAAGGGCTCGCCCGCACCCTTGCTGTGCCAGGGCAGCTCCCCGATGTGGCGCTGGTCGATGGGATGGGGCCGGTCGAACCAGTCGGCCAGCTCGTCCCTCCACGGCTCGAGTCGCTCGAACAGCGGCGCCAGGGTCTCGGGCGCAGGGACGTCGGGCATGGGGATCTGATGTTCGAGAGCGCTCGCTTCGAGGTCGTGAAAGGAGGCCGACATGTTGAAGATGGCCCGCCCGTGCTGGATGGCCACGACGCGCCGCGTGGTGAACGACCGTCCGTCGCGGATCCGGTCGACCTCGTAGAGGATGGGAACCGTCGGGTCGCCGGGACGAAGGAAGTACGCATGGAGCGAGTGCACGCGTCCGTGCTCGACGGTGCGCCCAGCGGCCATGAGCGCCTGGCCCGCCACCTGGCCGCCGAAGACGCGTTGGCGCTCCTCGTGCGGTTGGATGCCGCGGAAGATGTTTTCCTCGATGGGTTCGAGATCGAGCAGGCGGACGAGGAACTCGAGGGACGCGCTCATGCGCCCATGTTCGCAGGCGGTGGTGCGGGCCGCCGCCGGGCGCGCCGCGTCGGGTGCCACTACCCTGCGGCGGCGTGACCCCAGACGGAAGACGCGAGCTGGTGTTCCCGGCGGGCTTCACCTGGGGCGTGGCCACCGCGGCACACCAGATCGAGGGTGGCAACGTCAACAACGACTGGTGGGCGTGGGAGCACAACCCGGACTCTGGCACCCTCGAGCCGAGCGGCGACGCCTGCGACTCGTTCCACCGTTGGCGAGAGGACGTGCAGCTGGTGGCCGACATGGGCCTCGGCGCGTACCGCTTCTCGCTCGAGTGGAGCAGGATCGAGCCGGCGGAAGGCGAGTTCTCGACCGCCGCGCTCGAGCACTACCGGCGGATATGTGCGGCGTGCCACGGCCACGGGATCCTCCCGGTCGTCACGTTCCACCACTTCACGACGCCGCGCTGGCTGGCCGAACGCGGCGGCTGGGAGTCTCCCGACGCGGTCGACCGCTTCGAGCGCTACGTCGCCCGCGCCGTCGCTCACCTGGGTGACCTGATCGGGTGGGCCTGCACGATCAACGAGCCGAACGTGGTGTCGGTCATGGGCTACTTCCAGGGGGAGTATCCGCCCGGGGTGAAGGAGGACTTCGGCCGCTACGGCGCGGTGAACGAGACCATGGTGCGGGCGCATCGCCGGGCGGTCGACGCGCTGCGCTCCGGACCCGGCGACTTCCCGGTGGGGCTCACGGTTTCGATGGCGGAGATCACGGCGGAGCCGGGAGGCGAGGCGTTGCGCGACGCCGCCGAGGAGATGCTCGAGAACATCTTCCTGCGGGCGACCGACGGCGACGACTTCGTCGGGGTGCAGTGCTACACGCGGATGCACTTCGGCCCCGAAGGACTGGCCGGCAACGACCCGGACGTCCCGGTCACACAGATGGGCGACGAGCGCTGGCCCCAGGCGGTCGAGCACACGGTGCGCCGGGCGGCCGCCGTCAGCGGTCGTCCGGTCGTCGTGACGGAGAACGGCATCGCGACCGCGGACGACACCGAACGCATCGCGTTCTTGACCGAAGCCCTCGAGAGCGCCCACCGCTGCCTCGATGAGGGCATCGACCTGCGGGGCTACTTCGTGTGGAGCCTCCTCGACAATTTCGAGTGGCACCTCGGGTACGGGCCGAAGTTCGGCCTGGTGGGTGTTGCACCGGGCATCTTCGAGCGGAGGCCCAAGCCGAGCGCTCATTGGTTCGGCGAGGTGGCACGCTCCAACCGGGTTTTCACAGCAGGCGTTTAACCGGCTGGCAGTGTCGGAATTGGCCGCCGGGGTAGGGTGGAGCCGTGCCGCCTTCGCCTCGCGAATCGACCGACGAGAGCGCGGCAACTCCGGCCACGAGCCAGCAATCCGAGCATCCTCCGATCAAGCACATCTGGTCGTCCGATCAGCCCATCAGGGCCCGGGTGCGCCAGATCATCGCCCACCCGTCGAGCGTGAAGCTCATCAAGTACGCCAGTGTCTCGGTGATCTCGACGGTTGTGTCGCAGGTCACCTTGTTCATGACTTTCGGTGTGTGGCGGGTCATGTCGGAGGTGCCGGCGAACATCCTGGCGAACGCCGTCGCCACCGTGCCGTCGTACTACCTCAACCGGAAATGGGTGTGGGGGAAGGGCGGCCGCTCGCACCTCTGGCGCGAGGTCGTTCCGTTCTGGGTGCTGTCCTTCATCGGCCTTGCCTTCTCGAGCCTCGCCGTCTGGCTGGCCGGGAACTTCGCCCGCAGCCACAATTACGGGCACGCCACCACGACGCTGTTGGTCAACGCGGCGAACTTGTTGTCCTTCGCCATCCTGTGGATCGTCAAGTTCGTGATCTACAACAAGCTCTTCCACATCGACCCCGTCGAGTACGAAGAGCACCATGCCGAGAAGGTGGAGTCGGGATCCTCGGACTCCGACTGAGGGTCCGCCGGCCCCCTGGTGCGGCGGCTGCCGCCTTGTGCCGGTTCAGTCCCTGAAGTTCGTGAACTGCAGCGGGATCCCGAAGTCCTCCGCCTTGCACTTCGCGATCACCTCCTGCAGGTCGTCGCGCTTCTTGCCGCTCACCCGCAGCTGCTCGCCCTGGGTCTGCGAGGACACACCCTTGAGGCCGAGGTCCTTGATGAACTTGTTGAGCTTCCTGGCGTGGTCCGCCGAGATGCCGGCGCAGATGGCCACGTGCTGGCGGGCCGTGCCCTTCTGGGCCTCCTCGATCTTGCCGGCGTCGAAGGCCTTCAGCGAGACCTGGCGCTTCACGAGCTTCTCGTCCAGCACCTGGTGGAGAGCCCGGAGCCGGTCCTCAGTGGAGGAGCGCAGCACGAGCTCCTTCTCGCCCAACTCGATCGTCGAGTCGGTGTTCTTGAAGTCGAACCGGGTGGCTGCTTCCCGGTTGGCCTGGTCCACTGCGTTGCGGACCTCTTGCATGTCGACTTCGGAGACCATGTCAAAAGTGGGCATGCGGCCAGCGTATCGGCGTCCTTCCGCCGCTCCGGGGGCCGGGGCCGGAGTAATCTCGCTCGCCTGCGGGTCGGTGTCCGAGTGGCCAAAGGAAGCAGGCTGTAAACCTGCCGGTTAACACCTACGGAGGTTCGAATCCTTCCCGGCCCACGCAGGGTCCCGGTGCCCGCGCCCTGGTGGCCGTCACCGCCCGCATGGGCCATCGGCAGGGCGGTGGCCGGCACCTTCTCCGCGCGGTCCGTCGATAGGATTCGGCCCCTAATATCCCAGGCCGGAAGGCTGCGGCGGCATGCCGCCCGGCGTTACAATGCTGTTTCAGATCGATTGCGGGCACGCGCTGAAGGTGGCGCGGGTCCCTCCCCTCCGACCGGGACTGTCACCCGGTGACGACAAGCGAGACCGACATCGACGTGGACGACATCGCCGAGACCACTTCCCATCCGGTCCGGGACCACATGAACACGCGCCTCAACCGCCTCTCGATGCGCGCCGAGGCGTGGCAGATCCGGCTGGCGCCGCGGCTCACGCTCACACAACGAGTCGAGGCGAACCGCGGCGAACCCGATGACTGGACATTCCTGCGACGCCCCGCGCTGCTCGGCTTTCTCGCGATCCTCTCCGTCTGCGTCGGCGCGTCTCTGCCGAGCTCGCCGTTCAAGTTGGAGCTGGGGGGCACGTGGTTCTTCGGCGAGCCCGCCTCCACCTTCCCGACCACCGCGTGGATGCTTCCCGGCGTCGTCGCCGTCTACGGCGGCATGGTCCTCTTCGTGCGCGTGTGGTTCGGCCTGTACCAGACGCTGCGCGCGCGGCCGAACGTCCCCATCAAGCCGCTCGTCTACATGCTCGCCCTCTGGATCCTCCCGCTGATGGCCGTGGCGCCCCTCTTCAGCCAGGACGCCTTCTCGTATGCGGCCCAGGGCGAGATGATGAGCCACGGCATCAACCCGTACCACTACGGGCCGGGCACCTTGGGTTCGGGCCCGTTCGTGGCCGGGGTCGATGTCCGTTGGATGAACACGGCCGCGCCCTACGGACCGCTCTTCTTGATGCTGGCCGGCTGGTCGGCGTCGCTCAGCCTCCACCACGCGCTGATCACGATCCTGTTGCTCCGGGTGCAGTCGGTGGTCGGGGTGGCGCTGATGGCCTACTGCATCCCGAAGCTCGCCCGCTCCTTCGGCCGGGACCCCGGACCCGCGTTCGTGCTCGCCGTGCTCAACCCGCTGACGCTGCTGGCGCTCATCGGCGGGGCGCACAACGACGCGCTCATGGTGGGTCTCCTCTTGGCGGGGATCACGGCGGCGCGGTCGCGCCATCCGGTCTGGGGCGTTGTGCTCTGCGCATTCGCCGCCGCCATCAAGGTGCCCGCGGCCATCGGGATCGTCTACATCGCCTGGGACTGGGCCGGAGCCGGCGCCGAATGGCGCACCCGCGCGCGCATGCTCGTGCGCGCCGGCCTCATCTCCGCCGCCGTGATGGGCGCGCTCTCCTTGGTCTCCGGCCTCGGCTGGGGCTGGATCGCCAACCTCGGCACGCCGGGGACGGTGCGCTCCTGGATGGCGCCGGCCACGGCGGTCGGGCTCGCCATCTCGGGCAGCGCCCACGTCATGGGCATCGGCGTGAGCCTCGCCGGCATGCTCACGCTGACCCGCGCCATCGGTCTGCTCGCCGCCGCCGTCATCGCGCTCTACTGCCTGCGCCACCGCGAGCGGATGGGGCTGCTCTCGGCGCTCGGCATCACGATGCTCGCCTTCGTGGTGCTCGGCCCAGTCGTGCAGCCCTGGTACCTCACCTGGGGGATCATCATCCTCGCCCCCATCGCCGCCGGCCGGATGCTCTGGGTCATCCTCGGGATCTCGACGGTGGCGCCGTTCATCGGCCTGACCGGTGGCGCCGACCTGCTCAACCAGCTCGTCCACACCGACCCCGCCAGCATGGTGCTGGCCGTCATGGTCCTGTGGGCTGTCGCCATCGCACCGCTCGGCAACTGGACGACGTCGTGGCGCCTCGACCGCTCCAGGCTGCGGGGCCATCCGGCACCGGTCCACGCCGGCCAGGGCTCCTCGCCCGCCCTCGAGTCCTCCTGAGCCTCCCGGCCGCCGCCTAGAGCAGGCGCTGCAGCTCGACCACGTCGAGCCACTGGCGGTGTTTGCGCCCCACCTCCCGCTCGACGCCGACCAGCTCGAACCCCGCGGCGGTGTGCAGCCCGATGGAGGTCTCGTTGTGCCCGGCGATGCGAGCGATCACCGAGTGGAACCCGTGGTCCGAGGCCAGGACCAGCAGCTCGGCCAGCAGGCCGCGCCCCACCCCGCGGCCGCGCTGGCTCCGGTCGACGTAGACCGAGTTCTCGACCGTGCCCGAGTAGCCCGAGCGCTCCCGGAAGGGCGAGAGCGAGCCGAAACCGAGGACGATCTCCCCGTTGGCGCCGGCCAGGCCTTCGACCCCGGCGTCGGAAGGCTCGATGGCGACGATGGCGGGGTGGACCCCGCTGTGGCCCAGGATCCAGGCCTCCTGCTCGGCCCGGGTGCGGGGGACCATGTCGAAGGTGTTGGTGCTGTCCGTGACCTCGACGTTGTAGATCGTCCGGATCGCCTCGGCGTCGGCCAATTCCGCAAGTCGGATCCGCATCCGCCGATGGTACTGTTGACGTGCGAAAACCGGGGGAGCGGAGGCAGCTCGTGTCGGCTCCCGGCTATCGTTGTCTGCTCGCGGAACGAAGCCCGCGGCGCCCCCTTAGCTCAGTCGGCAGAGCACAGCCATGGTAAGGCTGGTGTCGTCGGTTCGATTCCGACAGGGGGCTCGCCCATGGCGGCGTAGCTCAGTTGGTCAGAGCACACGGCTCATAAT
>DATHPK010000173.1:0-7650 GCA_035483935.1 Acidimicrobiales bacterium | reverse complement strand
TCTCCCATGCCGGCGCGCTGTGAACCTTGTCCGGGGAAGGTGAAAACCAACACGAATGCGACGGCTCCCATCGACGTCGGGCTGAAAGAACCCACAGTGTGGCATGCCGGCCGCGCGGTGGACCCAATTGCGGGGCGGCTTCGCACTCATGGTGCGAAGCACGGCGCCTTCGACCAGGTTGCCGCTGGTTACTCACCAGAAACTAGGTGGGATAGGCGGTGCTACGGAGCGGCGGTGGAGCAACCCGGTACGCAGCGCGCGGGCGCAGAATGCCCCTCGGGTCGGGTGTCGGCGCGGCGCTCAGGCGCTGGCGGTCGGCGCCAAGGCGGTCACGCAGCCCTGCAGGACCTGAAGGCCGGTCGGGTTTGCCGTGGGCACGGGCGCGTTGCTGGTCCCCGAGCCGGACCCCGAAGGCAGCGTCGTCGTCGTGGTGGTCGTGGTCGACGGGGTCGGTCCCGTCGTGGTGGTCGTCGTGCTGTCGGGAACCGTCGTCGTCGACGTAGTCCCCGTGGGTTTGACCAGGCTGATGCCCCCGGGCACCGTCGTGGTCGTCGTCGTGGTCGATGAGGTCGTCGTCGTAGGAGCGACGGTGGTCGTCGTGGTGCTCGGCGTCGGGGACGAGCCCGAGGTGGACGACGGCGTGGAGCCGCCCGACGTGCTCGACCCACCGGAACCACCGGACACACCCGACCCGCTCGGGCCGGCAGGCGTAGAGGCGGCGGGAGTCGGGTTTGTGATCACCGCGGTCGTACAGGCACCTGCCTTCTGCAGGGTCGTGACGTCTGCCACCAGACGGACGAGCGATCGACTTTCGATTGTGTTGTCCCACGTCAGTGCCGAGACGTCCTGCTGCAGCGCCTTCTCAACGACGTTGCGCTGCGCCGCCGCCGCCTTGACCGCGGCCGCAGCGGTGTGGGTCTGCGCCAATAGGTCCGAGGCGACGACCGTGGCGTACTGGTGGGCGACGACACCGTTCTGGCTCTGGGTCCCGTCCGGATTGCCGTTCGATCCGCTCACGAGACCGCTGCTCTCGTAGAGGCCACTCGTCACGTATTCGTTGACCGCGAACTGGCGGAGCGCCGTCTCTGCACTGGACGCCCGGCTCCGTGCCGTCGAGAGGACCGACTGGGCCGCCGACACCTGCTGCTTCGCAGACGCCACCGCGAGCTGGGCGAGGTCGTCAGCGGTTACCGAGTCTTGGTAGCCGTGCAAGTCGGTCCGCACGTTCCCGTAGACGTTGAGGGCGGAGGAGGCGCTGAGCACCGCCTTCGCCAGGTCCCCGGTCGTCCCGCCGATCATGTCGGCGTAGCACGGTGTCCCGTCAGCGGAGGGTGCGCACCATGGACTCTGGTCGACCACCGCCAGGAACGCCGGCGGCGGCGAGACGTTGCCTGCCAAAAGACCTGCCGCCACCGGGGTCATGTTGGTCTGCGTGATCGTGGCCACCGTGGCGGCACAGCCCGCAATCCAGTCGGTGAACGCGGGGAAGCCGTTGGCCGAGTTGGTCAACGGAAGTGGCGTGTTGTTGACGTCGGTCGTGCGTGCCGTGTTGAAAGGGTTGTAGGCGGCCGAGTTGTTGGTCGAGCCGCCCTCGGCCAGCTGCCACTCGTCGAGGTCGGCGACGTTCGCCTGCGTGGCGGGGGCTCCGACGCCTTGCAGGATGCACAGCTCCCAACCCGCCGGCAGCGGAGTGTCCACGGTCGAGGCGTCCCTGAGGGAGCCGCCCGCCGCCGTCGTGACGGCACAGACGCCCAGAGCGGCCGTGGCGGCAGCCAGGAGGAGTCGCACACTGAGCGGATGGGAGTTCATGAGGTGGTCGGGCAGCTCCCGCGGTCGAGTGGCACGGGTGTCAGACGGCAGGCTGCAGAGCCGAGAAAGGCCGCGCCAGAATGGCATCTCGGCCCGGCTCCCACCTTCAAAAGGTATCGGCCTCTCCGCCCGATCCTGAAGCGAGCCTGAAAAATCGCCGGTGACCTGGCCGGAGGGGCAAACCTCGCTACCCGGTCGTACTCGTTCGACCCCGTCTGTGCGGTCCGGGCACCATCCCGACGCTGCCAGCGCCGGCCCGCCGCCTCGCCCAGACGGGGTCAACGGCACAACGTGCCCGGAGTGGGATTCGAACCCACACGCCCTCTCGGACAACGGATTTTGAGTCCGTCGCGTCTACCATTCCGCCATCCGGGCCGAACGCGCAGAGCGTACAAGCTGCGTCCTACGGTGAGGGCGTGGGAGCGCCCGGCTCGTGAGGCTCACCGGCGTCGAGCTCGTCCGCGTCGAGCTGGCCTTCTCGAACCACATCGGCACCGCGGCCGGGGTCCACCGGGCGCGGCCGGTGCTCTACGTGCGCGTCGTCACCGACGAGTCGGAGGGCTGGGGTGAGTGCGCCGCCCTCGGTGACGCCACCGCGGTCGACCCTGCGCTCGACGAGGTCGAGGCGCTGGCCACAGACCGCGCCGCCGCCCGGCTGTGCGCTGCCGCCGTCGCGCGAAGCGGCGAGCTGCCCGGCGCCGCCGAGGTACCTCAGCTGTTCGGGACCTCGCCCGCCGACCGCATGCTGGCGGCGACGTTCGAGATGGCCGTCGCCGACGCCGAGCTGAAGGCTGAAGGCCGCTCGCTGGCGGAATCCCTCGGCATAGGGCCCGGATTCGAGTCGCTGCCGGTCGGCGCGGTCGTCGGGATCCCGGCGGGACGGGACTTCGACGTCCTCCTGGGCGAGGTCGGAGAGGCGGTCGCCGCCGGCGCCACGCGCCTGCGCATGAAGATCGAGCCCGGGTGGGAACTCGAGCCCGTCCGACGGGTGCGGTCGGCCCACCCGGGCCTCGTGCTCCAGGTCGACGCGAACGGGTCGTTCCGCGACACGGACGAAGACGTCGCGAGGCTCTCCACGCTGGCCGACTTCGAGGTCCTGTGCGTGGAGCAGCCCCTGCCGCCGGCCGACCTGGTCGCGCTCGCGCAGTTCGCGCGCAAGCTCCCGCTCGCGGTCTGTCTCGACGAGTCGTTGACGACGCCGCGCCGGGTGGTGGACGCGCTCCGCAACAAGGCGTGCGCCATGGCGTGCCTCAAGCCGGGCCGCCTCGGCGGCGTCCGCGCCACCCGCAGCGCCCACGCGGCGTGCGCGGAGGCGGGCGTGCCCGCGTTCGTCGGCGGCTTCTTCGAAACCGGGCTCGGGCGCGCCTCCAACCTCGTGCTGGCGGCCCGGCTCAGCCAGGACGCCACCGGGCTCGTGAGCGATCTCGGCGACCCCGCCGGATACCTGACGGTCGACCCCTGCGGCTACCCCCCGGTCGTCGACGGCTGGGTCCGGGTGCCCGGCGAGCCGGGCGTCGGAAAGGCACCCGACGCTGGGGTTCTGGAGCGGCTCGAAGAGCGGCGTCGCTGGTTCCCCGCCACGTACACTTGACGCTCCATGCATCGCGTCCTCCTCGAACGGCGGATCAGAGACACCCACGCCCGGCTGGTCAAGGCGCGGGAGGAATTGGCCGTGCTCGACGAGCAATTGGCCGTCGTGCAGGAGTCCGCCGACGAGGCCCGGGTCCGGGCGCTCGTGTCCGAGACGCCGCTCGCCGCCCGTGACCACGACGAGGCAGCGCGTCACGCCGACGCCATGGTGCGCGCCCGCGACGCGCTGCACCAGACCGTCGTCGATCTCGAGCACCGCCAGGACGAACTGTTGGCTGCGGTCGCGTCGGGCAAGCAATGAGCGCGGGCAGATCGGGAGTGGAGGACGAAGCGGCCCCGGCGCGGGTCGTGATCGCCGAGGACGAGGCGATCGTGCGCCTCGACCTCAAGGAGATCTTGGTCACCGCCGGCTACGACGTGGTGGGCGAGACGGGGCGGGGCGACGAGGCGGTGACGCTCGTCGAGGAGCACCAGCCCGATCTGGCCATCCTCGACATCAAGATGCCCGGCATGGACGGCCTCCGTGCGGCCCGGGAGATCACCTCGCGGCACCAGGTGGCCGTGCTGCTGCTCACGGCGTTCAGCCAGCGGGACCTCATCGAGGAAGCGCGGGACTCGGGCGTCTCGGCCTACCTCGTGAAGCCCTTCCAACCCCGGGAGTTGCTGCCGGCCGTGGCCGAGGTGCTCTCGAAGGCCCGCCAGGACTGGGCCCTCGACGCGGAGAACTCGGGTGACGGCGCCGAGGACAAGATCGCCACGCGCCGCCTCGTGGACGAGGCCAAGGCCATCCTGATGGAGCGCGACGACCTTCCCGAGACCGAGGCCTTCGGCTTCATCCAGCGCACGGCCATGCAGAACCGGGCCCGCATGCGCGACATCGCCCAGCAAGTCGTCGACGGCAGACTGACCCCGTAGTCTCGGGAGGATGGCAGAAGGGCAGGACCGCAAGGGGCCGCTGCTGCTCCTCGACGGCATGTCGCTGGCCTTCCGGGCCTACTACGCGCTGCCCGACACACTGGCCACCAAGTCGGGAGTGGTCACCAACGCAGCGCACGGCTTCACGTCCATGCTCCAGTACCTGATCCGGGAGCAGAAGCCCTCCGCGGTTGCGGTCGCCTTCGACGCGCCGGGCGACACGTTCCGCGACGAGATGCTCGAGGACTACAAGGCCGGGCGTGCCGCCACCCCCTGGCTCCTCCCCGCGCAGTTCGACATCATCCGCGAGATCATGGACGCGCTGGCGATCCCCGTCATCGAGGCGCCCGGGTTCGAGGCGGACGACGTCATCGCCACCTTGGCCACGCAGGCCGCCGGACGCGAGTGTGAGGTCGTGATCGTCACCGGGGACCGCGACAGCTTTCAGCTCGTGCAGGACCCCTACATCCGTGTGCTCTACAACAAGCGCGGCGTCAGCGACTACACCCTCTACGACGAGGCGGGCATCGAGGAGCGCACGGGGGTCACCCCCGACAAGTACGTCCTCCTGGCCGCGCTGCGCGGCGACCCCTCCGACAACCTGCCCGGCATCCCGGGGGTGGGGGAGAAGACCGCCGCCAAGCTGATCAACACCTACGGCGACCTCGACGGCGTCTTCGGCCACGTGGCCGAGCAGACGCCCAAGCTGCGCCAGAACCTCGAGGAGAACGAGCACCTCGCCCGCAGCAACGCGCGCCTCATCCCGCTCGTGCGCGACGTGCCGCTCGACGTGGACGTCGGACAGCTCGAGCTGGGCGGCTGGGACCCCGCACGGGCCGAGGCCACGTTCGAGGAATACGAGATGAAGACGGTGTGGCAGCGCCTCGTCGACCTGCTCGACGCAGGCGCGCTCGGGGAGCCCCTGGCCGGCACCACACCGCGTTCCCGGGTCGATGCGGCGACGGCGGACGACGCGGAGGCGGCCCCCGCCCCGCTCGAGGTGCGCGACGTCGCACTCCCGACCACCGCGGCCGAGGCCGCCAAGCAGCTCGGCGAGCTCGGCCCGGGCCGGCTCGCGGTCGCTGGGCGCTGGAGCGGGCTGCCGGGGCGGAGCGAGCTCGTCGCGCTGCTCCTCCTTGCGACCGACGGCGAAGAGGCCGGCCTCGGCGTCCTGCTCCAGAGCGACCAGCTCACCGCGAAGTCCGTCGTCACCAAGCTCAACGCGCTCTTCGCGCAGCCCGTGCTCGGCCACAACATGAAGGAGCTGATGCGGTCCCTCCTTCCGCTCGGCATCGACCTCACCGGACTGGACATGGACACGGCGGTCGCGGCCTACCTCCTGGACGCGTCGACCGGCGAGTACCAGCTCCAGCAGCTCAGGGAGCAGACGGGCCAGCTCGCGCTCGAGATCGTCGACGCCGGCGAGACCGCGGCCGATCTGGCCAAGGACGCCGCCGGCGAGGCGGCGGACGTGTACGCCATGGCGCACAGCTTCCGCACCCGTCTCACGGCCGACGACATGCTCGAGCTGCACGATGACATCGAGCGCCCCCTCGTCCGGGTCCTCGCCAAGATGGAGGTGGCCGGCATCGCCGTCGACCGCCACGAGCTCCAATCCATCGCCGACGAGTTGAAGGCGTCCGCCGCCACGCTGCAGGACGAGGTGCAGCAGATCGCCGGCCACGAGTTCAACGTCAACTCGACGCCCCAGCTGCGCACCGTGCTCTTCGAGGAGCTCGGGCTGACGCCCGGCAAGAAGACGAAGACCGGCTACTCGACCGACGCGCAGACGCTCGAGAAGATGCGCGACGACCACCCGATCATCGAGGCGCTGCTCAACTACCGCGAGGTGGAGAAGCTGCGCTCCACGTACGGCGAGAGCCTCCTGGCCGAGGTGCAGGACGACGGCCGCATCCACGCCTCGTTCGGCCAGACGGTGGCGCGCACCGGGCGCATCTCGTCGGACCGTCCCAACCTGCACAACATCCCGGTGCGCAGCGAGCTCGGCAAGCAGTTCCGCAAGGCCTTCGTGCCGGGCGAGGGCTGCACGTTCCTCGTGGCGGACTACGACCAGGTGGAGCTGCGCTGCATCGCGCACCTGTCCGGCGACCCGGGCCTCATCGACGCCATGACGAGCGGCGCCGACGTCCATCGCACGGTGGCGGCCGCCGTGTACGGGATCCCCGCCGAGGAGGTCACGCACACCCAGCGCGAGTTCTGCAAGATGGTCTCCTACGGCCTCGCCTACGGCATGGAGGCCTACGGGCTGAGCCAGCGCCTGGGCGTCGCCGTCGAGGAGGCGGCCGCGATCATGGAGAGCTACTTCGGCGCCTTCCCGCTCGTGAAGCAGTACATGGACAACACGGTGGGCGAGGCGAAGCTCCGCGGCCACACGCGCACCATGTTCGGTCGCATCCGGCCGCTGCCGGACCTGCACGCCGCGAACTACCGGGTGCGCCAGGCCGCCGAGCGCCAGGCGATGAATGCCGGAATCCAGGGCCTCGCCGCCGACATCTTCAAGCTCGCACTGGTGCGCCTCGACGACGACATCGAGGAGGCGAAGCTCGAGAGCCGCCTCGTGCTGCAGGTCCACGACGAGGTGATCGTCGAGGTGGCCCAGGGCGAGGAGGAGGATGTGATCCGCCGCACCGAGTCTGCCCTCACCGGCGCGGCGGACCTCAACGTCCCGCTCACGGTGTCGATGGCGACGGGACCGAGTTGGGCGGCCGCCAAGGGCTGAGAAGGCGGACGGGCGGCGGAAGAGGGCGCCTGAACAGGTGGTATGCTCGCAGGCCTTGCCCGCCGGCGCCGTGCGGCGGAGCGAGCCCGTATCCAACGAGACATGACCCCGGCGCGGTCCTGAGGTTGCAGGTCGCAACCCAGTCAGGAGCAGCAGACCATGGCCGACACGGCTGAGCGCACAGAGCGCAGCGAGCGCACTTCCCTCCTCTCCCCCGAGCAGATGGGGACCTTCGACGCCGAGGGGAACTACACCCCCCGCACCATCGTCGACGACGACCTCGGGGATTCCGACCTCGAGCAGGCGATGGGGGACTCGATCATCTCCTTCGACGACGGCGACGTCATCGAGGGCACGGTGGTCAAGATCGACCGGGACGAGGTCCTGCTCGACATCGGCTTCAAGTCCGAGGGCGTGATCCCTTCGCGGGAGCTGTCCATCCGCAACGACGTCGACCCGAGCGAGATCGTGAAGCTCGGCGACCACGTCGAGGCGCTCGTCCTCCAGAAGGAGGACAAGGAGGGCCGCCTCGTCCTGTCCAAGAAGCGGGCGCAGTACGAGAAGGCGTGGACGACGATCGAGCAGAAGAAGAACGC
>DATHPK010000172.1:0-2435 GCA_035483935.1 Acidimicrobiales bacterium | reverse complement strand
TGGGGCTGCTGCTGGCTGCGCCCACCATCGCGACGCACGGCACCCAGGAGCAGATCGACCTCTACGTGCGCGACATCGTGACGGGGCAGAAGGCGTGGTGCCAGCTCTTCAGCGAGCCCCAGGCCGGGTCGGACCTGGCGGGGCTGCAGACCCGCGCCGAGCGGGACGGCGACGAGTGGATCATCAACGGGCAGAAGGTCTGGACGTCGGGGGGGCAGTACGCCGATCTCGGCATGCTCCTCGCCCGGACGAACCCCGAGGTACCCAAGCACCAAGGCATCTCCTACTTCGCCTTCGAGATGCTCCAGGACGGGGTCGACGTCAGGCCCCTCAAGGAGATGACCGGCCACGCCCTCTTCAACGAGGTCTTCATCACCGACGCCCGCGTGGCGGACTCCGCGCTCATCGGCGGGCTGAACAACGGCTGGGCCGCCGCCAACACGACGCTCGCCAACGAACGGGCCGGCCTCGGCTCCGGCGGGGGCAACGCGGCCGGCGGCGGGCTGGCCCAGCCAGGCACCGTGATGGGCATGCTGGACAAGCGGGTCGGTGACCTGGTCGGCCCGAAACCCGCCGCCGGTGGCAGGGAGAGGTCACAGAACCCCGCCGGCGCGCTCGGCGCGATGCGAGGCGGTGCCGGCATGCTCATCTCACTCGCCCAGTCGCGGGGCGTGAACAAGGACGCCGGGATCCGCCAGGACCTGGCCCGCCTCCACACGCTCGGTGAGATAGGGCGCTTCAACGGCCTGCGGGTCAAGGCCGTGAAGGAGAAGGGCGGCGACATCCCGGGCATGCCCAACATCTCCAAGCTCTCCATGAGCCAGATCGTCCGGTTGACCCGCGACCTCGGCCTGCGCATCTTGGGGCCGGCGGGGACGCTCCACGCGTACGACGCGGAGGCCAAGGCGGAGCTGCAGCAGTCGACGCGCGATCCGTTCGCCGGCGGCGTGACAGAGATGGCCCTCTTCGCGCAGGCGCCACCTATCTACGGCGGCACGGATCAGGTGCAGCGCAACATCATCGGGGAACGGGTGCTGGGTCTCCCCAAGGAGCCCAACAACGACCGGACGACGCCCTTCTCGCAGCTACCGAAGAACGCCTAGCCCCCGCCGACGACAGGGATGGGGCCGGCGCCGGGGGGCTGTCAACGATGACTGGGATGGACCGGAGCCTGCGCGGCGCCGCCGCGATCGTCGGCGTCGCCGACGACGTCTCCCCGACCGGCGAGCTCGACCGCTTCGGTCGTGAGCTCGAGGTGGCGATGGTGCTCGATGCCTTGGCGGACGCAGGACTGAGCCTGTCTGACGTCGACGGCGTCTGCCACCCCGAGTCCGCCGTGGCCTTTGCCGAGTACCTCGGTGTCCACCCCACCTTCGTCGAGTCCACCATGACCGGCGGGTCCAGCTACGAGGTCCACGTCGAGCACGCCGCCGCGGCCATCGCCGCCGGAATCTGCGACGTGGTGGTCAGCGTCTACGCCGCCACACCGAGGAGCGACCGGACACAGGGCCGCCGGCGGGAGTGGCGCCGCCCGACCGGTCCCAATCCGATGGCGGAGTGGGACATGCCCTACGGCCTGCGCACGCCCATGGGGCCCTACGCGCTGGCCGCGGCCAGGCACATGCACGAGTTCGGCACGACGTCCGAGCAGCTCGCCCAGATCGCTGTCAGCACGAGGCAGTGGGCGGCCTTGAACCCCCGGGCGCGCTACCGCGACCCCATCGACATCGACGACGTGTTGGCCTCACCGTTGCAGGTGAGCCCGTTGCACCTCCTCGACTGCTGCCTCGTCACCGACGGCGCGGGGGCATTCGTCATGACCAACGCCGAGCGGGCGCGCACATTGGCCAAGCCACCGGTCTTCGTGCTCGGCGCGGCGACGTGCACCGACCACATGGTCATCGGGCAGATGCCCGACCTCACCACGACGCCCGGAGCCGTATCGGGCCCGCGCGCGTTCGAGATGGCAGGGATGGAGCCTGCCGACGTCGACGTCCTGATGGGGTACGACAGCTTCACCATCACCGCGCTGTTGCACCTGGAGGACCTCGGCTTCTGCAAGAAGGGCGAGGGTGGCCCGTTCGTCGCCGACGGCCACCTCGGCCCGGGCGGTTCGCTCCCGATGAACACCAACGGTGGCGGCCTCTCGTTCACGCACCCCGGCATGTACGGCATGTTCCTCATCACCGAGGCGACGCGGCAGCTGCGCGGCGAGGGCGGTGAGCGCCAGGTCGCCGGCGCCAACGTGGCGGTGGCGCACGGTTCGGGAATGTTCCTCTCCGTAATGTCCACCGCGGTGCTCGGCACGGAGGCGACCCTGTGAGCCCCGAGCAAGCGGCCGGCACGGCACCCGCGCGGTTCGAACCACCAGTCGGAGTGGAAGGTGCGGCTTTCTGGGAGGCGACACGGGAGAGCCGGTTGCTCGTCCAGTGGTG
>DATHPK010000171.1:0-15440 GCA_035483935.1 Acidimicrobiales bacterium | reverse complement strand
GAGCCACCGAGATGGCGGTGGCGAGCGCCGGAGCCCTCTCGGCAACCGTGCTCGCCGGCCCGATCTCGACGAGCACGGCGGGCATCCGGGTCTCACGCAGGAGCGGGACCGACATGCCCAGGACGCCCGCATCCTCAACCTCCAACGCCAGGGGGACGGCACCCTGGACGAGCTCAGCGAGACGCCGCCCGCCAGGAGACTCGTCGTGGGTCCCGGACCAAAAGGCGGTGCGGCACGACGAGGTTGAGGGATTGAGCCGCAGCCCGACGAACACGTCGACGCCCAGCTCGTTGGCCTCTCTGGCCTGGATGGAGGCGTCGGGGTGGTGGAACTCGCTCACCCGGGTTCCGCCCAGAGTGAGTCGGCGACGCAGGGCCCCGGTGACGCTGCCCAACCCGCCGCTCTCGCCGACGGCCACGTGGCGGCCGCGGAGGGTGGGCGGGGAGTCCCGCAAGAGGGCGCGTTCGCGGACCAGTGAGACCAAGGCCTGGTCGCTGTGGCGGCTCTCGAGGCGCAGGAGCTCGCGGAGGGTGGCGGCGCCCATGATGGCGTCGACCGGGACGCCGGCGTTGCGCTGGAACTCGCCCAGCGCCCGCACCGTCGCGTCGCCGAAGATGCCGTCGATGCGGCCCGTGTCGAACCCGAGGCTGCACAGGCGCTGTTGGAGCTCCGCCACGTCGTCACCCCGCAGCATGGGGGTCCGGCGGTACAAGAAGCGGTCGCCGAGCCGAAAACCTGCCTCTACCAGGGTGTTCCATGTCTGCGTGCCGCAGACCCCGTCGACGCGGAGCCCGCGGAGGCGTTGGAACGCCTGCACAGAGGCGCGGGTGGCTGGGCCAAAGATGCCGTCGGGGTCGACGGGCGCGCCCGGGAGAATGGCGGTCAGGCGTTCTTGGACGTCGGAGACCGCAGGGCCGCGGTCGCCGATCGCCAACGGCAGGCCTACAGGTACGCCGCGATCTCCTCGAGCAGGGCCGCCTTGGGCTTCGCCCCGATCAGCCGGGCCGCCGGCTCCCCGTCCTTGAACAGGATCAGCGTCGGGATGCTCATCACGTCGAAGCGGCGCGTCACGTCCAGGTTGTCGTCGATGTTGAGCTTCGCGATCCGGACCTTGCCCTCCTGCTCCTCGGCGATTTCCTCGAGGACGGGAGTGATCATCTTGCACGGGCCACACCATTCGGCCCAGAAGTCCACCAGAACAGGGACATCAGACCCTTTGACATTTTCGTCAAAGGTAGCGTCGGTGAGGGTTTCGATCTTCTCGCTCATTCCATCTCCTTGTCAGCGTGTGCAACGCTCGGGTGAACGGTCTTGTTCCCGGCGTCTACTCGCCCTTGGCCATCTCCAGCCAGCGCTCGGCGTCGATGGCGGCCATGCAGCCCGAACCGGCCGAGGTCACGGCCTGGCGGTAGTAGTGGTCCTGGACGTCGCCGCAGGCGAACACCCCGTCCACGCTGGTGCGGGTCGTGCCGTCGAACGTCTTGACGTACCCGTTGTCCTCGAGCTCGATCTGGCCCTTGAGCAGGGCGGAGTTGGGCTCGTGCCCGATGGCGACGAACAGGCCGGTCGCGTCCAACTCCGATTCCTCACCGGTGACCGTGTCCTGGAGGCGCAGGCCGCTCACCTTGGTGTCCCCGCAGATGTCGGTGACCGTGCTGTTCCACTTGAACTCGATCTTGGGGTTTTCGCGGGCACGGTCCTGCATGATCTTGGAGGCCCTGAGCTCGTCTCGGCGGTGGACGACGGTCACTTTTGACCCGAAGCGGGCCAGGAACAGCGCCTCTTCCATGGCCGAGTCGCCGCCGCCGACGACCGCGATGTGCTGGTCCCGGAAGAAGAAGCCGTCGCAGGTGGCGCACGTCGAGACGCCGTAGCCGAGCAGGCGCTCCTCGTTGGGCACGCCGAGCATGAGGGAGCGGGCGCCGGTTGCGACGATGAGCGTGTCGGCAAGCACGGTCGGCTGGGCGGCGTCGGGGTCACCGACGAAGACGTGGAACGGCCAGGGCGACACGTCGATCCGGCTGACCTTCTGGGTTTGTATGTCGGCATCGAAGCGTTGCGCCTGGGCCTTCATGATGCCCATCAGCTCCGGTCCCATGATCCCGTCTACGAACCCCGGGTAGTTCTCGACCTCGGTCGTGAGCATGAGCTGCCCGCCGGGCTGGTCGCTGGTCGACGAGGGCTCGCCCTCGTAGACGAGTGGTTCGAGCTGGGCCCGGGCGGTGTACAGCGCGGCGGTGAGGCCCGCCGGACCGCTGCCGATGATGACGACCTTGTGGCGCTCGATGGACCCGGCGGACTCCGCCGACTCTGCGGACTCAGTCATCGGGCGCTACGCCCCGCCGCGAATAGAGGATGGCGCCGACGAGGCTGAACAGGAGGCCGAGGACCATGTACGAGGCCCAGATCCGGTGCCCCAAGATGGTGGTCACCCGGATGAAACCGATGCAGAACATGATGACGACGGTGATGCCGACCACGGCGATCACGACGCCGAAGACGATGCCCCGGGCGGCGACGACGGCCGGCCGGACGGCCTTGTCGTTGACGGTCGCGACGACCGAGTCGATCGTGTCGAGGGCACGTGCGGACAGCGCGTCAGAAATATCGTTCTCAGCCACGGGGTGAGACTACCCGTCGGGGTCGGGGCTACCCGTCGGTTCGGGCGCTCCTGGCTGGGACGATGTAACAGACGCCGACCGTGTTCGGCCCGGCGTGCGTGCCGACGACGGGGCCGAGCTCGACGTGCAGGAGGGGGTGCTCGGTGGCGACCTCCTGGAGCTTCGCCTTCACTCCCACGATGTCGTCACAGGCGCCGTCGGCGACGGCGATCCGCTCGACCGGGGCGTCGGCCCTGACCTTGTCTACGAGGTAGGCGACCGCCTTCGTGCGCGTCCGCTGCTTGGACTCCTCGGCGACCGCGCCGTCCTTCAGCTGGATGACCGGCTTGATGTTCAGGACGGATCCCAGCAGCGCCCGGGCGCTGCCGATACGGCCGAGGCGCTGGAGGTGCTCGAGCCCGCCGAGCACGCCGTAGATGTGGGTCCGGGGGATGCGGTCCTCGGTTGCGGCGACGATGTCGTCGATGCTCTTGCCCGCTGCGGCATCCTCGGCGGCGGCAATGGCGAGCAGGCCCTGGCCCATGGTCAGTGAGAACGTGTCGACGACGCGAACGGGCGCCGCCGAGAAGGATTCGGCGGCCGTCACCGCCGAGCCGTAGGTGCCGGAGACCTTGGACGAGATCGTCAGACAGAGGACGGACTCGGCGCCTTCGTCGACGGCCTGTTGGAAGGCGGCCTGGAAGGCGCCCGGGGACGGGGCGGATGTCTCGGGCAGCGCGCCCTTGCCGCGGCACCGGTCCCAGAACTCGGCGGGGGTGAGTTGGCGCCGGTCCTCGAACTCCTCGGTCCCGAAGCGGATGGTGAGCGGGACCACGACGATGCCGTGCTCCTTGGTGAGCTGGTCGGTCAGGTCGCAGGCACTGTCGGTCACGATGTGGACGCCGGGCATGGCAGGGATTCTGCCACGCCCCACCGCGCTCGAGATGGCCCAACGGGCGTCGCGGACGTCGTGATCAGGGGCGATAGGGGACGATGCGAGGGGTGTCGAGCGGCCGGGCCGGCCGGGGCGGCGGCTGCGGGGGGTCCGGCGGCGGCGGGCGGCGGCGGGCCGAATCGTGCCGGCGGCCCAGCCAGATGACGACCGCCGCGAAGGTGGCGCCGCCCGCGATGGTGGCGCCCACGACGCGGGCGAACAGGCCGGCAGTGCTCGTGGAACCCGACAGGTTGGAGACGAGCAGGACGACGAACGCCATCGGGACGGTGGCGATGACCACGCGGGTCAGCGGCGCCCATGATGCGGCCGGCGCGAGGCGACCGAACCATTGGTGGAAGACGGCGAGGGCGAGCAGCGCGGCGACGGTGTACGAGATGGAGAGCGAGAGTGCGAGGCCGCGGACACCGAGCGGATGGACGAGCACGAGGGCCAACACGATGTTGAGGCCGTTCTCGACCAGGTACAAGAAGAAGGCGACCTTCGTTCTTTGCATGGACTGGAGGACGCGGACGAAGTACAGGTAGGCACAGAAGCCGGGAAGGCCGAGGGAAAACATCGCGAGGGCGGCACCGGCGGTCGCCGTCCCGGCGGGCGTGGTGTGACCGAACCCGAGCAGGAGCGCGATTCCTGGCCTGGCCAGAAGGAGCATGCCGACGGCGGAAGGGATGACGAGAGCCATGACGGCGCGGAGGCCGCCGCTCATGCGGTGCAGGAAGGCCTCGGTCTGGTCGGTCGACCACTTCTCGGCCAGGTCCGGGGCGACCACGGACATGACCGTGACGGCGATGATGCCGTACGGCAGCTGGAAGAAGGCGTAGGCGTACGTATACGAGGAAACCGGGTCGGGTCCAGGGACGGAGCCGGCCAGCACCGTCACAATGAACAGCGCGACCTGGTTGGCGACGACGAAGCCGAACGTCCAGGCGCCCAGGCGGGCGACGGCGCGCAGGGCTTCGTCGCGTGGGTTCCAGCGCCAGCGCAAGCGCCCGAGATTCGCCTGCAGCAGGCTCGGGACGAGGGCGACGCCTTGGAGCACGACGCCGAGCGACGTCCCGAGGCCGAGGAGGATGAGCTGGGTGCGGTGCTGCTCGACGGAGGTGAGCGACGCTCCGTGGCCGGCCCAGAGGCCGAACCACACCAGGATGGCGATGCACACGACGTTGTTGACGATGGGCGCCCAGGCGACCGCGACGAAGCGGCGGCGCGTGTTGAGCAGAGCGGCACCGAGAGCGAAGAGCCCGTACGCAGCGATCTGGATGACGAACCACCGCAGGAACGTGGTCGCGACCTGCCGTTCCTGCTCCACGCGGTGCAATTGGGCGGGATGGGCATGGGTGTCGAGCGCCGTCAGGGCGTGGATGAGGTACGGCGCCGCAACGAGGGCGACGATCGTCGTCGACACGAGGACGACGACCGAGACCGAGATGACGGCGGAGATCGACTCGAACGCCTCCTCTTCGGTGCGATTGGCGAGCCGGTCGACGAAGACGGGGATGAACGTGGCCGCCAGGACACCGCCCAGGACGATGTCGTAGAGCATGTTGGGTGTCGTGTTGGCCAGGTTGTAGGAATCGGCGAGCAGCGTGGGACCGGGGGCCCAGGCCAGCGCGACGAAGCGGAGGAGGCCGGTGACCCGCGAGACGCCGGTGCCGATCGCGACGTAGACGGCGGCCGTGCGCAGCGGGAGCGCCCGGGCCCGGCGCGCGGCGGGCACGTCAGTGGGCCCGGAGGCGCTGGCGGCGGGCCTTCCGCCAGGTTCGCGCCCACCACACGAGAAGGACGGCGCCCGCCAACACGGTCAAGGCCACGCCCACGAACGAGATGGCGGTCGAGTGAACAGTCAGCACGGTGTGAGCGAGCATGAGCTGTCCGTTCGGCGTGTGCAACGTGACGTCGATCGGCAACCGGTCACCTGAGGTGCGCGCCTGGGCGGTCACGCGCACCGACGTGGTCGGACGGTCGAGCGTGAGCCGTCGGGTGTTGCCGCCGGGGAAGGTGAACTTGTCGCTCGCCAGCGTCACGACGACGTTCACCGGATAGGGCGCGGACGACAGGACAGTGATCGGGATCGACGCCTGTTGGGCGGTGAACGTCACCGTCTCCTGGCCGGCGAGGGTGATCTTCCCGGTCTCGGCGGCGAAGGACCGTTGGTACGAGGCGAGGACGGCGGAGCGGCGGCTGACACCGAGGCCCTGGGCTTCCGTCCCCAGCAGGGCGTCGGAGAGGGCGACCAGCTGCGTCGGGACGGGCCCCACGATGGCGCCGGCGTAGGACGAGAGTTGTTGTCGGGCGAGGCCGATCTTGTCGGCCGCCGCGTTTGAGATGCCGTGTGTCGCCGGCCCTGCCTGCAGATGGCGGACCGCCGGCTCCCGGTTGCCGCCGGCCGGTACCTGCGTCAACAACTGGCTGACGGCGACCGGCTTCAAGGCATCGTTCCCGCTCAACCCGCCGAGGAGGGTTTCGAGGAACGTCTTGGAGTCGTTCCAGTTGGCCGGCGGCACGATGACGACTCCTCGAGCTTGCGCCAGGGACGCGTTCTCGAAGTGGACGAAGAAAAGCCCGGCGAGCAATTGTTCGGCGCCCAGGACGGGGTCGTTGGGGTCCGCGGTGAAGCGGGCGCTCAGCGACGAGTCGGCGGCGACGGCCTGGACGGTCGACCCGTGCCCCAGGTCCAGGTTGAACGGCTGGGCAAAGGTGTAGTTGGTGAGGCCGGCGCTGGCGAGGTCCCCCTCGTTCAGGACCAGCTGCGACGCGCCCGCCTGCTCTAGACCGGCGGCGAGGTCGGCGCTGTCGCCCTGCGAGAACGAGGATGTGGTGTCGACCCAGAGGCCCGCCGTGGGCCGAAGGCCGGCGGCATGGAGGATCTCGTTACCTCTTGCCGCCTGCACCTTGATCTCACCGGAGATCCCTGCCTCGGACAGGGCGGCGAGATCGATCGGCTCGTAGGTCTGGTCCAGAACCTGCTCGTTGTCCAACGAACCCAGCTGCGCCAGGGCTCGGGACGTCGCCTTCGGTGCTGCGATTTCGGACCTCTCGACGCCGGCGGGGCTGATATCGAGCGTCGTCGGCACGTCGGGGTGGTCCGTGAGCGCTGTCGTGAGCGTCTTCGTGTCCCCGAGGGATGAGTCCGGGAGCACAAGACCCACGTTGAGCGGACCGCCGCGACCGATGGATCCCGGCGCGCCCGCCTCCTGATAGGTGAGGAACGTCGTGAGGCGTGCCAACGACGTCGTCGAATTGCCCCGGTAGAGCGCGATCTCAACCGGGTACACGTCGCCGCACGTGCCGCTGTTCGGCGTGCACCCCATGTCGATGGACAGCGTGTCGGGCGCGCAGGCGCCTGGGCCACTCGTCGGAGGGGTGTCACGCTCGTCGCGCAGCACGGTGACGCACGTGGACGCAGTGGACTCCTCGCCCTGGCCCCCGCTAGTCACGGCGATGTCGGGCTGGCGGCCGAGCACGTTGCCGCTCGGCGTCCCGTCGATCGCCTGTTGAAGCTGCGATCTGCTGTCGAGACGTGAGTAATACGTGATGCTGACGCGGAGTCCGGATGCCGATGCCCCGGACGTGCGCACGGCCACGGTCGCGTTGAACCAGGGCTGGTCTGGCGTGACCCAATTGGTCTGCGTCACCAGTGAGAGCAGGGGAGCGTCCGCGGCCGCACGCGCGACAGCCTCCGGAGTAGCTCCGGAGGCGGCGGGAGCGGTGCCGAGGAGTACGGCGGCAACCGCGGCGAGCGTGCAGAGGGCGGTCCTGCCCCAGCGCATCGACACAGGGAGAGGCTAGAGGGCGCACTACCGTGGGCGGGTGCAGCCCACGTCGGTGCCCGAACGGTTCCGCCCGTATCTCGAAGCCACCGAAGAGCTGGCGCGGCGCTTCGCCGCGGCCGGCAAATCGCTCTATTTGGTTGGCGGATCGGTGCGCGATGCGCTGTTCCTGGGGACGGATGGCGAGGGGTCGGATTTCGACCTCACGACCGACGCCCGCCCCGATGAGATCGAGGGCCTCGTGCGGGGCTGGGCCGACGACATCTGGACCCAGGGGGCACGATTCGGCACCATCGGGTGCCGGAAGGGGACCCGCGTCTACGAGATCACGACGCACCGGGCCGAGGCCTACGTCCCCGATTCGCGCAAGCCCGACGTGACGTTCGGGGACGACATCACGGTCGACTTGTCCCGGCGCGATTTCACCGTCAACGCGCTCGCGTTGCGGCTTCCGGACATGGAGTTGATCGACCCGTTCGACGGCCTCGGGGACCTCGCCGCCGGGCGGCTGCGCACGCCGCTCGACCCCGAGGTGTCGTTCGGCGACGACCCGTTGCGGATGTTGCGGGCCGCCCGTTTCGCCGCCCGCTTCTCGCTCGAACCGGACCCCGCGCTGGTCGAGGCGGTGCGGCGCATGCACGGCCGCCTGTCGATCGTGTCGGCGGAGCGCATCCGCGACGAGCTCGACAAGATGGTGATGGTCGACGTCCCGTCGCGGGCGTTGTGGTTCGTCGTTCGCAACGGGCTGGCCGACGAGTTCCTCCCCGAGCTTCCGGCGATGGCGCTCGAGCAGGACCCGATCCACCGCCACAAGGACGTGCTCGCGCACACCCTCGCCGTGGTGGACAAGACGTCGAAGAACCGCCTCCTGCGCCTCGCCGCCCTGTTCCACGACATCGGCAAGCCGCGGACGCGGGCGATCACCGACGGGGGCGTGAGCTTTCACCACCACGAGGTCGTGGGGGCCCGTATGACGAGGACCCGCATGGAGGCCCTCCGGTACCCGGGCAGCGACGTCGACACGGTCGTCCGGTTGGTGGAGTTGCACCTGCGCTTCCACACCTACCGCCTCGGCTGGACCGACAAGGCCGTGCGCCGTTACGTCCGCGACGCCGGCCCGCTCCTCGACACCCTCAACGAGCTCACCCGCTGCGACTGCACGACCAGGAACGCGGCGAAGGCCCGGGCCCTGGCACGTCGTATGGACGAGCTCGAGGCCCGCATCGCCGAGCTGCGGGCGCAGGAGGAGCTCGATGCCATGCGTCCCGACCTCGACGGCAACCAGATCATGGAGATCCTCGACCTCAAGCCGGGCCGGGCGGTCGGCGAGGCGAGGGACTTCCTCATGGACCTTCGTATTGACGAGGGCCCGCTCGGCGAGGAGGGGGCGGCGAAGCGGCTCCGGGCGTGGTGGGCCGACCGCAACGGCCACGCCTGACTGGCGACGGCCGGCGAGGTACCGTCGTCGTCATGACCAGGATCCAGGCACCGGACAGCGGGCTCGGCGAGCACATCGACTGGGCGCTGCTGCGGCCCGAGATGGCGGCCGGGATGGGCAAGCTCTCGGCGGCCGTCTACGGCAACTCGCAACTCTCCGTCCGTGAGCGCGAGGCGGCGCGCTGGACGATCGCGCTGATCAACGACTGCGCCGTGTGTCGGGACACCAGGGCCAAGGACGGTCCGAGCGCGGGCGCCTCCGAGCCGTTCTACGCGGAGGTGTCGGACTGGCGCAGCGCCACCGGCCTCAGTGACCGCGAGCGTCTCGCCGCCGAGTTCGCCGAGCGCTTCGCCATCGACCATCTGGCGATGGACGACGACCTGTGGTCACGGCTGCACGCCGCGTACTCGGAGGAGGAGCTGGCCGACCTCACCATCTGCTGCGGCTGCTTCCTCGGCATGGGCCGCACCCTGGCCGTCGTCGGCGTCCGCGCCCCCGACGAGCGCATCCTGGTCTGACGAGGTAGGGCCGTCCCGGGCGGGACAGTCCGGGGGCTGTCAGGCCTCGGTCGTCTCGTCGCCGGCGGCGAACGCCTCGACCATCGCGTGCGCCACGTCGTCGTGGTACTGCACGGGCGGCGACTTCATGAAGTAGGCCGACGGGCCGAGCAGAGGACCGCCGATGCCGCGGTCCAGAGCCAACTTGGCGCACCGCACCGCATCGATAATGACCCCCGCCGAGTTCGGTGAGTCCCACACCTCGAGCTTGAGCTCCAGGTTCAACGGCACGTCCCCGAAGTTCCGGCCCTCCATCCGGATGTAGGCCCACTTGCGGTCCTTGAGCCACGGGACGTGGTCGGACGGTCCTACGTGCACGTCGTCGGCGTCCAGGACGTTGTCCTCGATCTGGCTGGTCACCGCCTGGGTCTTCGAGACCTTCTTCGACTCCAGCCGCTCGCGCTCGAGCATGTTCTTGAAGTCCATGTTGCCGCCGAAGTTGAGCTGGTACGTGTGGTCGAGGGCCAGGCCCCGGTCCTCGAACAGGCGGGTCAGGATCCGGTGCACGATCGTCGATCCCACCTGCGACTTGATGTCGTCGCCCACGATCGGCACCCCCGCGTTGGCGAACTTCGCCGCCCACTCGGGGTCCGACGCGATGAACACGGGGATCGCGTTGACGAATGCCACCCCAGCGTCCAGGCACGCCTGCGCGTACTGGCGCTGGGCCTGCTCCGAGCCGACCGGCAGGTACGACACGAGCACGTCCGCCCGGGCCTCCCGCAGCGCCGCCGCCACGTCGACCGGCTCGGCCGGGGACTCCTCGACGACCTCCTTGTAGTACTTGCCCAGGCCGTCGAGCGTCGGGCCCCGCAGTACCGTCACGCCCAGCTCGCCCACCTCGGCGAAGCGCACGGTGTTGTTGTGCCCGGCATGGATCGCCTTACCGAGGTCGGTCCCGACCTTGGCCTGGTCGACGTCGAACGCCACCACCGGCACGATGTCACGGATGTGATAGCCGCCGAGATCGACGTGCATCAGTCCCGGCACGATCTCGGTCGGGTCCGCGTCCTTGTAGTACGCGAGGCCCTGTACGAGTGAGCTGGCGCAGTTGCCGACACCGGCGATCGCAAGACGGATGGGGGTGCGCATCGATATGTCTCCTTGTTCCTTCGTTCCTTGTTCGTTTCGGTCAGGCCACCGGCTCGGCCCGCGCGTCGGCGACGGCCGCACGTTCCGAGGCGATGAGTGAGTCGAGCCAGTTGATGTCCCGGGTCACGCCGTCGGCGGTGTGCTCGACGACAGAGCGGGCGTACGGGTCCAGATCGGGCCGGGCCCCCGACTCGGTCTCCCCGAGTCGCTGCATCAGGACCGCCCGCCGCCGCTCCAGCAATGCCAGCCGGGCCGACGGCGCCAGGTGCCGGGCGAAGGCGAGGCGCAGCGAGAAGCTGCGGGCGTCGTCCGCCGCGCCGCCGTCGGCGAGGAGCTCGGTGAAGAGCTGCCGGCCGGCGTCGGTGATGCGGTACACCTTCTTTCCCCGCCTCGAGCGGGTGCCCGGTGACCGGCGGGCGCGCAGCACGGCGAGCTCTCCGGACAGCGACCCCGTCGGTGGCGCCGCAGCCGTCGTGCGGGGGACTGGCCCCGTCCCGCCGTCCGTGGCGACGACGGCGCCGGACTTCTCGAGCCGGGTCAGGGCGGGGTAGATCGATCCGAAGGAGACGTTGGCCAGCAGGCCCAGGTGGTCCCGGAGCAGCCGGCGGATCTCGTACCCGTGGAGATCACGCTCTTCGAGGAGGCCCAGGATGGCCATGTCCAACATTGCGAATCATTATATCGGTTCGATATAGCGACGCACGCGAATGCGTCGCAGAAGCGTCACGTTGCGAACACGAACGTGCCTATGGAGGCTCGGATTTGTGCCTGAGATGGTCCTCATCGGAAGGTCCGAGGGGTAGCCTGGCCGCCGTGTCAGTCACCTCGGAGCCGAGGTCGTCCTCGCGGGCAGTGAGCCCTGACGTCACGGCCCAGGTCGAGTACCGCATCGTCCGCAACGGCCTCGTCCGGGAGGTGGAGCGGGGCAAGGTCCAGAAGATCGACGTCTGCGACGCCCATCCCGAGCTCCTGCGGGCGGCCCGCAACGTCGGCCGGCCGACGAAGGAGGTCTGCCCGATCTGCGACGACGGGCGACTGGTGACGGTGACGTTCGTCTTCGGGGCCAAGCTTCCTCCCGGCGGTCGGTGTCCGGGAACGGTCGCCGAGCTCAAGGCACTGTGCCGTCGGCCCGAGCCGGTCCTCTGTTACGAGGTCGAGGTCTGCCCGGCGTGCTCGTGGCATCACCTCATGAAGAAGTACCCCGCCGGCGGAGAGTCCGGCGGAAGGGCGCGGCGGACACAGCCAAAAGCGACGCCGACGACGAAGCCGAAGTAGGCGGGGACGACGTGAGCGACCGGCCGAAGCCGACGGTGCCGAACCTGCGGGCGCGCAAGCGGCGTGACGGCGGCGTGCCGATCGTGATGGTGACCGCGTACGACGAGCCGGGGGCGCGGATCGTCAGCGAGGCGGGCGCCGACATCATCTTGGTCGGGGACTCGGTCGCGAACGCCGTGCTCGGCTACGAGGACACGCTGCACGTCGACATCGACGTGATGGCGCACCACACGGCGGCGGTGGCCCGGGCCAAGCCCCGGTCGTTGATCCTCGGCGACATGCCCTGGATGAGCTACCACGTGTCGACCGAGGAGGCGGTGCGCAACGCGGCGAAGCTCGTGCGGGCGGGCGCACAGGCCGTGAAGCTCGAGGGTGGGCGCGCTCGTCTCGGTGTCGTGGAGGCGATCATCCGGGCCGAGATCCCGGTGATGGGGCATCTAGGTCTGACGCCGCAGTCCGTGCTGGCGATGGGCTACCGGGTCCAGGGCAAGTCAGTCGACGCCGCGACGGCATTGTTGGACGCGGCGAAGGCGCTGGAGGCCGCGGGGTGCTTCGGCTTCGTCCTCGAAGGCGTGCCCGATGTCGTGGGGGCGGCGGCGACCGAGGCGCTCGACGTGCCGACCATCGGCATCGGGGCGGGGCCAGCGTGCGACGGGCAGGTCCTGGTCTTCCACGACCTGTTGGGGCTGGGCGACCCGGGGCGGCCGCTGCCGAAATTCGTTCGTCAATACGCGTCCTTGGGGCAGTTGGCGACCGAGGCGGTGGCTTCTTTCGCTGACGACGTGCGGAGCGGCGCTTTCCCGGGGGACGCGGAGACGTATCACGGGCCCGAGGGCCTGGGCGACGCCCTGACGACCTGACGTTCTGTCGGACGGACCGGGGTGCGAGCTGGGGCACGGGGACGGCTCGGCTAGCATGATCCGCCACAACACACCCTGCTCCTGACCGCCAGGGGCCCGGGACACCGGTCCAGAGGGAGGTACGCCGCATATGCGGCCTTACGAAGTTATGGCCATCTTCGAGGCCAGTACGGAACCCAGTGCGATCCAGGGCGAGCTCGACCGCGCCCTCGAGGTCATCCGGACGAACGGTGGGAACCCTGGGGCGATCGACCGCTGGGGGAAGCGCACCTTCGCCTACGAGGTCAACCACAAGCGCGAGGGTTACTACGTCGTGGTCGAATTCACCGGCGAGCCCGAGACCGTGGCCGCCCTGGACCGCATGCTCGGCCTGGCCGACGACGTGGTGCGTCACAAAGTGGTGCGCATGCCGGACAAGGCCGGCGTTGCGGCCGGTGGCGAGACCGCCTCGGCGGCGAGCTGACGAGCTGACGAGCTGACAGACAAGAGGAGCAGAGATGGCGAGTGACAACAGCGTGACGCTCGTGGGCAACGTGACCCGTGACCCCGAGCTGCGCTTCACCAACACGGGACAGGCCAACGTGACATTCGGGTTGGCGGTGAACCGGCGGTGGCAGAACCGGCAGACACAGGAGTGGGAGGAGGCAACGTCCTTCTTCGACGTCGTGTGCTGGCGCGAGATGGCCGAGAACGTCAGCGAGACCATCACGCGGGGCGCCCGGGTCATGGTGGCCGGCCGTCTCGAGCAGCGGAGCTGGGAGACCCAGGAAGGCGATCGCCGTTCGAAGGTCGAGGTCGTGGCCGACGAGATCGGGCCTTCGCTGCGGTGGGCGACCGCCCAGATCACCAAGAACGAACGGCGGGGTGCCGGCGACGGAGGACGTGGAGGCGCGCCCCGTTCCGGCGGCGGCGGCGGCGGTGGTGGTGGCGGCGGCGCGGCCGGCGGTGGCAGTGGTGGCGCACAGCAGCCGCAGCCTGCGGCCGAGGGCGGCGCGGGATACGGATTCGACGAGGAGCCCTTCTGATGGCACGGAACAACCAACGTGGTGGGTCGGCCCGACGGGCCCCCAAAGATCTCGGTCGCAGGGTCAAGAAGAAGCCCTGCGCGCTGTGCCGGGACAAGGTGACCTGGGTCGACTACAAGGACGTCCCCATGCTCCGCAAGTACATGAGCGACCGGGGCAAGATCCGGTCGCGGCGGGTGACGGGGAACTGCGCCCAACACCAGCGGGCTCTGGCCCAGGCAATCAAGACCGCCCGTGAGTTGGTGCTGCTGCCCTACACACAGCGGACGGTCACCGAGCGTCCGGGAGGGCGCCGAGGCGACCGGGACCGGCCTTTGAGCGACACGCCGCCTCCTCCGGCTCCCGTGTCGGTCGAGGTGACCGACGAGACCGACAACCTCGGAGACCCCGAGACAGAGTTGGCGGAGCGGGCCGAGGTCGAAGAGCTGGTCGAGGAGATGGTCGAGGACGCGGTGGCGGACGAGGCCAAGGCCGAGGCGAGTGCCGGCGGGGGTGGGGACGAGTGAAGGTCCTCTTGCGAGACGACGTAGCCGGCGTCGGGAGGCGCGGCGACATCGTCAAGGTCGCGGGCGGTTTCGCCCGGAACTTCCTGCTGCCCGAGGGGCGGGCCATTGTGGCCAGTGAGGGGATCGAGGGGCAGGCGCAGCAGATGCGGCGTGGCCGTGACCTGCGCGAGGCGCAGGACCGGGGTGCCGCTGAGGGGCAGGCGAGCCTCCTGGCAGGCGCCGTGATCCCGATCAGCGCCCGCGCCTCGTCCGGTGGCCGGCTCTTCGGTTCGATCGGGCCGGCGGACGTCGTCGACGCGATCAAGGCGGCCAAGGGGGTCGAGGTGGACCGCAAGAACGTCGTGCTGCCGGACCACATCAAAGAGACGGGGTCGTTCGAGGTGACGGTCGAGCTGTTCCGTGACGTGGCGACCATTGTCACGGTCGAGGTGACAGCCGCGAAGTAGGGACTTAGGTCCCGGCCAGAGGGGATATCCACACCCCCTGTAGCGACCTCAAGGCATCATGCTGCGGTGCAGCTGACGCGGACTATCGCGCGACCCGGCGTTCCACAGTCCCGGACCGTTCGTTCACGGCTTATCCACACGAATTCGGGACTTACTGTCCCCAGTGCCGGACCGTCAGAGTAGGTAAGCCGTGGTTCAAGCCTTTGACGACATCCGCCCTCAGATGCTCCGCCCCGCTCCTGCCGGGGGGGCGCGGGTGCCGCCGCACGACATCGAGGCCGAGGAGTCCTTGCTCGGGGCGATGTTGCTGTCCAATGACGCGGCGGTCGCTGGCATCGAGCGGTGCGGTTCGGGCGACTTCTACAAACCGGCGCACGGGCACATCTTCGGCGCGATCGTGGCGTTGCTGGAACGCGGTGAGGCGATCGACGCCGTAACCGTGACCGACGAGCTCAAGCGTTCGGGGGTGTTGGAGCAGGTCGGGGACCCTTCCATCTTCATATCGCTGCAAGCGAACACGCCGTCGATTGCGAACGCCCGGCACTACGCCGAGATCGTCGAGGAGCACTCACTTCTGCGGAAGCTGATCGGCGTGGCCGGGGAGATCGCGGACATCGGCTACTCGGTGCCCGAGGACGTCAAGGCGGCGGTGGACGACGCCGAGCAGCTCGTCTTCAACGTGGCCGAGCGGCGGGGTGCCGACACGATGCATCCGCTGCACGAGTTGCTGGGGCAGGGGCTCGACCGGATTGAAGAGCTGGGCCAACGGGGATCCGACATCACCGGTGTGGCGACGGGCTACCACGAGCTGGACAAGCTGCTGCTCGGGCTCCAGCCGTCGACGCTGAACATCGTCGGGGCCCGTCCCGGCATGGGGAAGACCTCCTTTGCGCTCGGGGTGCTGGCCAACGTCGGGATG
>DATHPK010000170.1:0-2019 GCA_035483935.1 Acidimicrobiales bacterium | reverse complement strand
CTCGCCCGCCACCTCGGTCACGCGCCGCTCGACCGCGGTGTGGATGTCCTCGTCGCCGGGTCCGAACTTGAACTGGCCGTCGGCCAACTCCTCCTCGACGATGTCGAGCGCGTCGATGAGTGAACTCACCTCGCTGTCGGTCAGGATCCCGGCCTTCCCGAGCCCCTTGACGTGTGCGCGCGAGCCGGTCAGGTCGTCCAGCGCGAGCTCCTGGTCGAACCCGAGGCTCACCGTGAACTCCGCCACGCTGTCCGCCATCCCCGCGGCGATCCGTCCTTCCCAGAG
Source organism: Acidimicrobiales bacterium (assembly GCA_035483935.1). Lineage (GTDB taxonomy): Bacteria > Actinomycetota > Acidimicrobiia > Acidimicrobiales > RAAP-2 > Bog-473. The sequence continues at coordinate 1,734 of DATHPK010000170.1, read as the reverse complement.
CGTCATATCCCGGCCCCCTTCCCGACTCCGAAGATGGCGCTCCGGACCCTACCCCTCGGCACCGGTCCCGCCGTCCGCGCCCGGGCCCTGGCGGGACGACCATGTCGCCACCCCCAGTCCCCATAACCGCACGAAGCCCTCGGCGTCCTGGTGCCGGAACGTGTCCGACGCGTCATAGGTGGCCAGGTCGTGGTCGTAGAGCGCCACCGGGCTGCGCCGGCCCACGACGGTGCAGGTGCCGGGCGCCGCGAAACGCAGCCGCACCTCGCCGGTCACGTGGCGCTGGCTCTCTGCGATGAACGCCTGCAGGGCGCCGCGCAACGGCGAGTACCAGAGCCCGTCGTAGACCAGCTCGGCCCAGCGCGGCTCGAGGCGCGCCTTCTCGTGATGGAGATCGCGCTCCAGCGTCAGGTCCTCCAAGTCCGCGTGCGCAAGGATCAGTGACAACGCAGCCGGGCACTCATAGATCTCCCGGCTCTTGATGCCGACGCGGCGGTTCTCGACCATGTCGAGGCGGCCGAAGCCGCGGCTCCCCGCGAGCGCGCCCAACCGCGAAATCATCTCGTACGGAGACAACGCCGCGCCGTCCAACGACACCGGCACACCGGACTCGAAGCCGACGACGACCTCGATCGTCGACGTCTCGGTGACCCGGGTGAGCGTGTACACATCGTCGGGCGGCGGCGCCCACGGATCCTCGATCTCGCCGCACTCGATCGCCTTGCCCCACAGGTTGTCGTCGATCGAGTAGAGCTTCTCCTTGGTCACCGTGATGGGGATCTCCCATTTGGCGGCAAGCTCGATGCAGTCCTCGCGTGTCAGTCCCCACACCCGCGCCGGCGCATGGATCCCGAGATCCGGCGCCAGCGCCCGCACGCCCACCTCGAAACGCACCTGGTCGTTGCCCTTGCCCGTGCAGCCGTGCGCGACCGCCGTCGCGCCGTGCCGGCGCGCCTCGGCGACCAGGTGCCGCACGATGACAGGACGCGACAACGCGGACACCAGCGGGTACTTGCCCTCGTACCGGGCGTTGGCGGCGAGAGCCGGCATGCAGAAGTGTTCCGCCATCTCGTGGCGGGCGTCGATCACGACGGCCTCGACCGCCCCCGCCGCCAGGGCGCGCTCGCGCACGGCGTCCCAGTCCTCGCCGCCCTTGTCCGCCGCCTGGCCGACGTCCACCGCGACGGCGACGACCTCGACGCCCTCGTGCTCGATGAGCCAGCGCACCGCCACCGATGTATCGAGCCCGCCGCTGTAGGCGAGCACAACCCGATCAGCCATGTTCAGTCCTCGTCCTTCCCGTTCAGTGTGATCTTGTGCGTGCCGCCTATGCCGGCGATGTCGCGCAGCCTCTCCGCCATGGCCTCTCCGCCGACGTCCTCAGCAGCGACGACGAGCACCGTGTCGTCACCCGCCACCGTGCCGACGACCTCTTCGACCCCGCTCCGGTCGAGCGCTGAACCCACGACGTGCGCGGAGCCGGGCGGGGTGCGCAGCACGACGAGATTCGCCGAGTGCGCGACCTCGACCACCCACTCCCCCAGCACACGCCGCAAATGGTCCTCCGGCGCGATCTGGTGCACCGGCAACTCCGGCAAGGCGTACGCCGTCTCGCCGCCGGGCAACCGCACCTTCACCGCGCCGAGATCCTCGAGGTCGCGCGACACCGTCGTCTGCGTCGCCTCCACGCCTTGCTCGGCCAGCAGCGCCACCAGCTGCGCCTGGCTCGTCACC
>DATHPK010000169.1:0-16569 GCA_035483935.1 Acidimicrobiales bacterium | reverse complement strand
GCATCGCGCTCAACAAGCCGGTGGTGGGGATGGCCTCCACGTCGTCGGGCAACGGCTACTGGTTCGTGGCGTCGGACGGCGGGATCTTCGACTACGGGGGCGCTCCGTTCTTCGGCTCCGAGGGCGGGAAGCCGCTCAATGCGCCCATCGTCGGCCTGGCGGCGACGCCCGACGGCGGTGGCTACTGGGAGGTCGCCTCCGACGGCGGCATCTTCAGCTTCGGCGACGCCAAGTTCTACGGCTCCGAGGGGGGTAAGCCTCTCAACAAACCGATCGTCGGCATGGCGAGCACGCACGACGGCGGCGGCTACTGGGAGGTCGCATCCGACGGCGGCATCTTCAGCTTCGGCGACGCCGCGTTCCACGGCTCCACGGGCGGCACCCCGCTCAACAGGCCGGTGGTGGGCATGGCCCCGACCCAGGACGGGCTCGGGTACTGGCTCGTCGCGTCCGACGGCGGGATCTTCAGTTACGGCGACGCGGCGTTCCACGGCTCCACGGGTGCCCTCGCGCTCAGCAAGCCCGTCGTCGGCATGACGACCACCAGGAGTGGCGGTGGCTACTGGCTGGTGGCGTCCGACGGCGGCATCTTCGCCTACGGCGACGCCGGGTTCAGCGGCTCCACGGGTGGGCTGCCGCTCAACCGGCCGGTCGTGGGGATGGCGGCCGCCGGCACCTGACCGTCGATCCTGACCGGAGCGGGACCGAACGAAACCCCCACGCGATGATGCACGCATGCCTGCGGCCGACCTTCTGCTCCTGACGGGCTCGCCCGGGTGCGGCAAGACCACCGTCGCCCCGCTCGTGGCCGACCGCCACGAGCCCTCGGTCTGCCTGGACCTCGACTGGTTCTTCGCCAAGGTGCGCACGGGCTTCATCGAACCGTGGCGCGCCGAGGCGCACGCGCAGAACCGCGTCATCCTCCGCGCCGCCGCCGAGGCGCTCGCGACCTTCGCCGCGGGTGGCTATTTCACGGTGGCGGAGGGGATCCTGTACCCCTTCATGCTGGATCTCTTCGCCGAGGCCAGCGCACCGCACGGGATCTCGCTCAACTACGCCGTCCTGCGGGCACCCATCGGCGTCGTCCAGCAACGGGTCCAGGACCGGCGCAGCGAGCCTGAGCACTTCGGCGCGCTCGCCGACGCGGCGGTGGTCGACGACCTGTGGTCGCTGTTCGAGAGCCAGGGGGTCGAGGAGCGTCACCGGGTGGATTCCGGCGAACGCACGCCCGACGCGATCGCCGAGGAGATCGACGGCCGGCTCGGATCCGGTGATTTCCGCACCTGAGGCGCGGCCGGCCCAGGGGTCTCAGGCCTGACTGACCTCTCGGCGGCGCTGCTCCCGGACGACCTGCGAGTAGAGGTCGCGGACGTTGTGCGCCCCGAACCCCCGCGTGCCCTCGCGCTGGATGATCTCCAGGCACGTGGTGGGACGATCACCTATCGGCGGCGTGAACGCCTGCAACAGGTATCCGTCCTCGTCGAGGTCGACCAGGACACCGAGCCGGGCCAGCTCGCGCCAGTCGGCCCCGAGGTCGAGCCCGTCCAGTCGGGCGTCCGAGGTCTCGACGTACGTCGCCGGCGCCTCGAGCATCTCGACGCCCCGCGCGTTCAGCGCGGCGACCGTCCGCGCGATGTCGCTCGTCGCGAGCGCAATATGGTGCACGCCTGCTCCCTGGAAATGCTCGAGGTAGTCGGCGATCTGGCTCTTGCGCGCCGAGTTCGAGGGCTCGGCCAGGACGAGGGCGGCGTCTCCCCCGGGCACCTGCACGGTGCTCATCGTGAACGCAGACCCCTCGACCTCGACCTTCCGCTCACCGGGGACGTGCGCCAGACCCAGCGCCTCGCCGTAGAAGCGGGCCCACTCCTCACGTGTTCCCGCCTCCACGCTCACCGCACAATGGTCGATGGAGCGCAGGTGCACCTCGGGGCCGTCGTCGTCCGGCGGTTCGCCGGCCGGGCGCATGTCTGCGGTGACGGCGGGGGTGGGAGCGCTTCCTCTTTCTACGAGGCCGTGCACCGTGTCGCCAAAACCCTTGACCGCCCGTGCACGTGACCCCTCTCCGCTGGTGCCGATCGGCTCGGCCCCGGCGGCCAGCGCCCGCCGAAAAGTGGCTTCCGGATCGTCGTCGAGAAAACCGATGTCCCGCACACCGTCTCCGTGGCGCCCGACGTAGTCGGCGATCTCGGAGCCCGCGGACGCCGCCGTCACGAAGACCACGATGTCACCCTGGCGCAGCTCGTAGGCCACCGGTCGTCCGTCCGGACCGAGCTGCTCGGCGCAGCCATCGATGGAGAACCCGAACCGCTCGTGGAACAAGGCCGCGGTCGCACCCGCGTCGCGCACCCACAGCTCCAGGTGGCTGAAGCCGAGGACGCTCACGTCGACATCCTCACAGCGCCACGAGGCACGTGCGAACACCCCCGGGCCGGTGGGAGCCGGCCACCGCCGCCACGTACCGGTGCCCCATCTCCAGGTCGGTCACTTCGGCTGCTTCGAGCCGTCGCGCATCGTCGGGTTCCAGCAAGCCCGTGCCACGGCACTTGCCGCGAGCCTCTTCGCGGGTCCACACCTCGAAGAACCTCTGGGTGCGTACTGGCTCGGGCTCGCCGGCCAATGCGCTCGCGACGGCGTCGCCGAAGGCGCGCTCCGCCACCGCCACGGCGTCGACGTCGGAACGGAGCTCCTCGACGTCCACCCCGACCCCCTGCTCCCGCGTGACCGCCACGAGCGCAACGTTTCCGGCGTGCGAAAGACTGAAGCAGAGCCATGTGGCCTCCGACGGCCACAGGACGAGGGGCCGGCCGTTCTCGTCCGCCCCGAGCGCGATCTCCGCCGGCGCCGCGCTCAGATAGCGAGCCAGGACCCGCCGCACCAGGAGGTGGGCGGCGGTCCAACGGCGCCGGTCCCGGTCGAACCGGAAACGTGCGGCGCGGGCTCGTTCCTCGTCCGAGAGGTCGTCGTCGCTCCCCTCCCACGTGTCAACCTCGGCGCGCCAGATGTGGACCTCACCGCGCGGGAGGTCCGGACCGAGCGCATCCTGCTCCCAGATACCCGTCTCGGCTTCACTCATCGGCAACCAACGAGGCAATGCACGCGGCAAGGGAGGATACGTCCGGCTCACGCATCATCGACTGGTGAGAGCCGCGGACGTAGTGCTCTTCGATCCCACCCGTTTCTACGCCGTACCAGCGGGCCAACTGCGCGTCGTTGCGGTACTCCTCCGAACGGAGCAGGGCGATGGGGGCGGCACAGGGCCCGGCCCTGTACTCGAGGACCATCCGGGCGGCCAGTTCGAGCATCCGCCCCGTGCGACGCGCGGCCAGCGCCCGGACACGGCCGCGGGTCGCAACATCGACCCAGTCGGCGCTCCGGGCCCGGAGACGCTCGGCCGGAGACCGATACCTCGGATCCCGGCTCTGGGGCGCCCAACGGGCCGCCGAATTCGGATCCGGCAGAAGATCCGGATTCATTCCCAACTCGGATCTCCCGCCCACCCAGGCCCAGTGAAGGAGTCCGGCATGCTCGCCGCCGGTCAAGGGATAGGAGGCTTGGAGATCCGGACGGGCGCGGTAGGCGGTGTGCACGTACCGGTTCACAACGAAGTCCCCCGACACCTCGACCGGCTCTCGGAGCCAGGCCATGAACGCATCGGCCGCGGTCGGGTCCGTGAAGATGTCCGCGCGTGCTGCGGTCGCGTCCGGGTTGAAGCGGCGGGCCAGGTTCATGACTTCGTCGAAGGTGACACCGTTGGCGAGGGTGCGCACCTTCCAGAGCGGACCGACCGAGTCCAGGGCGATGAGCAGCGAAACCTGGTCGCCTTCCGACTCGAGGATGCGGGTCATCTCGAACGCGACGAGCGTCCCGAAACAACGACCGCCGAGAATGAAGGGGCCCGTTCGCTGCACGGCGCGAATTTCCCTCACGTAGTGCCGTGCGATCCTCTCGACCCCGACTTCGAGCAGGCGCCTGCCGTCCATCCCACGCGGCTGCAGGGCATAGAACGGCTGGTCCGGGCCGAGGCGTCGGGCCAGCGCACCGAACCCGACGTTGTTCCCGTCTCCCGCCGTGACGAAGAAGACCGGGGGCCGCGTGCCGGTGGGGGTCAGGCAGGAGATCGAACGCCAAGGTTCGTTCCAGCCGTTCGTCCTCAGGACCTCGACGAGTTCGCGCACCGTCGGCGCCTCGAAGATGGTGGAGAGGGGGAGGCGCACGCCGGTCTCTTGTTCGATCCGGGCGAAGAGGCTCACGGCGAGGAGCGAGTGTCCACCGGAATCGAAGAAGTCGTCCTCGGGCCCGAGCGCGGGGATGCCGAGCACCTCGCGCCAGATCGCGAGCAGTTGGCGCTCCAGGCGGTCGTCAGGTTCCGAAGCTCCGCCACCCGGCTCTGCGTGCTCGGACGGCTGCGGGAGCGCACGTTGGTCCACCTTCCCGTTGACGTTCAACGGAAGGGCATCGATCGAAACGATGAGAGAGGGGACTTCGTAGGGTGCGAGACGTCGCCGAAGGGCCTCGCGCAGGCGTCCCATCGTGGCCTCGTCGATCGACGGTGCCACGTAGGCGACCAATCGTCCGCCGTCGGCGCGATCCTGAGCAAGCACGAAGGCCTCCCGGATGCTCCCCTCCTCGAGCAGCGCGCGTTCGACCGCCTCGGGCTCGACGCGGAAGCCGCGTACCTTTGTCTGCCGATCGATCCTTCCGAGGAACTCGAGCGTCCCCTCCGGCCGCCACCGGACCCGGTCGCCCGTGCGGTACAACGAACCACCGGGATCCGGTCCATGGAGGTCCTCCACGAAGCGGGACGCCGTCAGCTCCGGGTCGCCGAGATATCCGAGCGCCAGCCCGTCACCGCCGACGACGAGCTCCCCCGCCGCGCCCGGCGGCACGAGGGCGCCGTCCTGATCGACGATGTAGACGCGTGTGTTGGCGATCGGTCTGCCGAGCGGAACCGCCCCCTCGAGCGTCGACCCGGCCGGCATGCGGTGGCAACACGTGAAGGTGGTGCCTTCGGTCGGGCCGTACCCGTTGATGAGCGTGGCGCCGGCGGGAAGCAGCGACAGGGCGCGCGCAACAGCCTCCGGCGCGAGGACGTCTCCTCCCGCCAGCAACTGGTGCAGGTGGCCGAGTGCCGAGGGGGCGAGCTCGACCACCTGGTGAAAGAGCCCTGCGGTCAACCAGAGCGTCGTGACGCCCGACCGCGCCACCACCTCCGCCAGCTCGACGGGCCCGATGGTGCCCGGGGGCGCGATGGCGAGGCGGGCGCCGTTGAGCAAGGGGCCCCAGATCTCGAACGTCGAGGCATCGAAGGCGATCGGTGCCATGAGGAGGAAGGTTTCCGACCTTGCAAAGCGGGCGTACCCGGTGCCGCGCACGAGCCGGACCACGGCGCGATTGGGCACGACCACACCCTTCGGCGTTCCGCTGGTGCCTGAGGTATACGCGACGTAGGCCGGATCGAGTGGGGCGGTCCGGCGCAGAGGGTTCGACGCCGGTTCGGCGTCGAGAGCCTCCTCGTCCACGACGACGACGGGCGTGTCGGTCGTCGGGATGCGGTCCCGGGACGCCGACGAGGCGCAGATCGCCACCGGCCGGGTGTCCTCCAGCAGGGCCGCGACGCGAGACGGGGGCAGCCCGGCGTCGAGTGCGACGTAGGCGGCCCCAGCCTTGAGGATGCCGAGAAGGACCTCGACCGTCGCCGGGGACCGTTCCGTGGCCGCGACCACGTAGGTCCCGGGGCCGGCGCCCAGGCCGGCCAGGCGGTGGGCGAGGCGGTTGGCGGCCCGGTTGAGCTGTTCGTAGGTCGTCGTTCCGTCGTCCCAGCTCAACGCGACCGCACCGGGGTCTTCCGCGACCCGGGCCTCGAAGAGAGCGGCGATCGTGGCGTCGCGCTCGTAGTCCGAGGCCGAACCCGCCAATGCCGCGATGGCGTCGCGTTGTTCCGCAGTCGTCCACGGCAGCTGGGAGACCCGGGCGGCGCCGTCGGTGCACAGGCCGTCGAGCAATGCGACGTAGGCGTCGAGCATCGAACGCGCCGAGGCCTCGTCGAAGAGATCGGTGCTGTATTCCCAGACGATGCTCAGCGACCCGGGCCCGGTCCGCCGGTTCACGACGACGACGTTCACGTCCGCCTTCGCTGAGCCGTTGCCAACGGTGTCGTCGGGGACGACCGTGACGCCGGGAAGGTCCAGGTCGATCGCGGGTGGATCTTGAAAGGAGAACAGGACCTGGTAGAGCGGCGCCACACCCGAGCGGCGCTCCGGCTGGACGGCGCGCAGGACGTCTTCGAACGGCACGTCCTGATTGGCGAACGCATCGAGCGTGAGCTGTCGCACCTGATGGAGTAGATCGTCGACGGTGGGGTCACCGCTCATGTCCGCCCGCAGTGCGACCGTGTTCAAGACCATGCCGATGATGTTCTCGAAGCTCGCGAAGCGGCGGTTCGCCACGCCGCTCCCCACAATGATGTCGTCCTGCCCGGAGTAGCGATGGAGCAGCGCGTAGAAGGCGGCCAGCATCGCCATGAACAAGGTCACGCCCGAGGACTGGCTGTAGGCGCGCACCCGCGAGGCCAGCTCGTCCGGCAGCGTCACGACGATCCGCGACCCGCGGTAGGTAGAGCGGTTCGGTCGTGGACGGTCCGAGGGAAGGGCCAACGGTGGCGGCGGATCCTCCAGCCTGTGTCTCCAGTACGCGATCTGGGCCGGCTGCGCTGGGCCATGCCTGAGGCGCTCCTGCCATGCCGCGAAGTCGCGGAACTGGTACTCGAGCGGGGGCAGCGTTGGTTCTGCTCCCTCGACCGCGTCACGATAATTCGCGGCAAGTTCGCGCAGGAAGATGCTCCAGGACCATCCGTCGTGCACCAGATGGTGCTCGACGTGGACCAGGACGTGATGGTCGTGGGCCACCCGTACGAGTTTCCATCGGACGAGCGGGAGCTCGTCGACGGCGATCCGGGTGCCGACGAGTTCGTCCGCGATCTGCTGGAGCGCCTGCAAAGGCTCGGGGGCGGCACCGACGTCGACGACAGGGACGGGCACGTCCAATTCGGGCTCGACGATCTGGTACCAGGTGCCCTTGCGCGGCACGAAGCGGGTGCGGAGGATCTCGTGCCGGGCGACGACGCCGTTCAACGCGTGCGCAAGCGCCTCGACGTCGAGGTCACCGTGGAACCCGATCAACGCCTGGAATTGGTACGGCAGCGCCTCGTCGGCCATCTCAGAGATCAGGCACGTCTGAGCCTGCGTCATCGTCACCGGGACGGCACCACGTCGTGGCGCCGGCTCCGGGTCGGGCAGGACCGCAATCTCCTCCGTCCCGACTCCCCCGTCGATGCGGGCCGAGAGCCGGGCAACGGTCCCTTCGTCGAACACGTCACGCAGTCGCAGCTCCACGCGGAGCTCCTCGTGTACCGCGACCACGACGCGGACGGCGAGCAACGAGTCGCCCCCGATCTCGAGGAACTGCTCGTCGATGCCGAGTTCGTCGAGGTGCAGCACCCGCTTCCAGATCCCGGCGACCACCCGCTCGGTGGCGGTCTGGGGCGGGCGCCGCTCCGACGACGTGCGGGTTTCCGTCGGCTGAGGCAGCGCGCCGCGGTCGATCTTCCCGCGTGACGTCCGCGGGAACTCGTCGAGCTCGACGAAGGCAGAGGGGACCATGTGCGACGGCAAACGGCCGGCCACGTGGTCCCTGACTTCCCGGGTGTCGGTGTCCCCCGTCGTCCCTCGTTCGAAGACCACGTAGGCGACCAGGCGCCGATGGCCCGGAAGGTCTTCCCGCGGCACGACGACGGCCTCGGCGACAGAAGGAGCGGATCGAATACACGCTTCCACCTCCGCGGGTTCGATCCGGAACCCGCGGATCTTGACCTGGTCGTCGCTGCGCCCGAGGAACTCCAACGCCCCGTCGGGCCCCACCCTCGCCCGGTCACCCGTCCGGTACATCCGGGCACCCGGGGTCGGGTCGAACGCATCGGGCAGGAAGCGGTGTGCCGTGTCTTCGGGCCTGTTCAGGTAGCCGCGGCCCACACAGGACCCGCCGATGAACAGCTCTCCGGGCTCACCGTCCGAGACGGGCGCGCCCTCATCGTCCAGCAGGTAGAGCGCGGTGTTCCCGAGCGCCCGCCCGATGGGCACGGACTCGTGGGCGAGACTCGCCCTGACCCGGTGGAACGAGCCGCAGACCGTGACCTCCGTCGGCCCGTAGAGGTTGACGAGCGGTGTGTTCGCATGCGTCTCGACGAAACGTTGTGCGTGGGCCGGCGAGAGGACGTCGCCACCCACGAGCAACATTCGCGGCAGCCCGAGCTCCTTGAGGTGGGTCTCGACGAGTTGGCGGAACAACCCGGGCGAGAGCAACGCGACGTCGACGCCCTTCTGATCGAGGAGTGCGGCAATCCGTCCGGGTTCGGGCTCCGGCGGCGCAATCACCAAACCGGCACCGTTCGCCAACGCGCCCCAGATCTCCCAGGTCTGGGCGTCGAAGTCGAGCCGGCTGACCTGCAGCATCACCTCGCCCTGGCGCGGCATCACGGGTGCCGCCCCTTCGACGCGGCGCAGGACGTGCCGGTGCTCGATCATCACGCCCTTGGGGCGGCCGGTCGAGCCCGATGTGTACATGACGTAGGCGAGCGCCTCCGGTGGCAGAGAACGACCCGCCAGGACGATGTCCGCGTGCGGCTCGTTCGTTCTCCCGTCGGCATCGGGGTCGAACGCGACGACGGGCACCCCGTGCGGTTCGAGCGCCTCGACGAAGGGGGCCAGGGTGACGACCAGCCGCGCTCGGGTGTCGGAGAGGATGAACCCCACGTGCGCCGGGGGATCGGACGGGTCCACCATCACATAGGCCGCTCCCGCCTTCAACGCGGCGAGAAGCGCGACGAGCCCTTCGACCGAACGCTGGATCGCGAGGACCACGAGGTCTGCCGGGGCCACCCCCTCCGCCTCGAGCCGACAGGCCAGCCTGCCCGCGGCGTCGTCCAATTGACGGTAGGTGAGCGACGCGGTTTCCGACTCGACCGCAGTCTGGTCGGGCGTGGAGTGCGCCCAGCGTTCGAACACCGTGACGAGGTTGTCCGCGTGCGCCTCGATGCTCATAGGGCGGCGTCGAGGTCGAGCTCGTTGGCGCGCCGGCCGCGCTCGGAAAGGATCTCCCGAGGATTCGCCCCCGGGCGCCGGAGGAGGCCCTCACAGAGTCGGAGCAGGTCACCGGAATAGCCAGAGGAGTCGTAGTGCTCGATCACCTCGTGCCGGCCGGCAGCACCCACCCGGGCCAAGGCGGCCGGTTCGAGGGAGAGCACGCGGTCGAGGCCACCCACGAGGGCGTCGAGGTCGTTGGGCTCGAAGAGGAACCCGGTCTCTCCGTCCGTCACCAGCTCGGGCACACCGAACACCGAGGCGGCCACAACGGGGACACCGAAGCACATCACCTCGAGCATGGAGCGGGGAAGCGACTCAACGTCGGAGGCCGACAACAAGAGGTCGGCCGCGCGGTACCACTGATAGACGTCATCATCTACCGGCACGATCGTGCACCGATCGGAAAGCCCCATCTTCCGGACGTACTGTTTGAGCGCGCGGGAGTAGTCGGACTTCGTGTCACCGACGAAGACGAGCTCCCAATCGGGATGGGCGGCGGCGATCGCCCGGAACGCCTGCGCGATCCGCGTCTGCGCCTTGCGCTGCTCGATCGTGGCCATGACAAGGATCATCCGGCTCTCGGGCGCGATTCCCAGTTTGGCCCGCGCCTCGTGGCGGGGAACCAACCGCTCGTAGTTCAGGATCTCGCTCGTGTCGACACCGTAGGGAACGACAACCGAACTGCCGGGTCGCGCCCATTCGCCGTACAACTCGCGTGTCGCCTCAGCCTCGAACACAACCGCGTCCGCGGCTTCCATCGATCGCTTCGCCGTCTCGAACAGGCCGGGATCGACCCGGGAGCCGAAGGCGACGCGCATCAGGACCCGCGGCGTGAAGCTCTCGTGGACGGCCCAGACCACCGGCAGCGAGAGTCGAAGCGCGACGTCTGCCCCGCTGAAGAGAGGCGCGGTGTTGACCAGGGCCACGTTGTGTCCCCCGGCGGCGACCAGCGCGGCCAATTCGGTGATTCTGCCTTCGTACGCCTCCGCGTCATGGACCGGCGGCATGTCCGTCACATGGACGGCGATACCCCGCTGCTCCAACGGCGCACGCAGGGGACCGTCCTTGTACGAGATCACCGTGCACGCGAACCGGTCGCCCGCTCCGGCCCTCTTCAGGAATTCGTCGAGCCAGAGCTGCCCGCCGCCGTAGCCCAACTGGTGCGTGAAGGCGACGAGGTCCAGGTCGGGCGACCGTGGTGCGACGATCGCGGAGAGAAGGCGCTCCCGGCGCTGGGCCTGCACCGTCGCCCGGTCGCTGCGGTCCGTCGCTGGTGGCGGCGTGCGCACCCGGAGGACGCGATCGAAGAGCGGCTCCGGAGGGTCATCCGAGGACCCAGCCACGAGCTGCAGTGTCACGGTGGTCGCGGGCGGGGCGGACGACAGGTCGACCCAGTGCTCGAACCCGCTGATGATGGCGCCCGCCGGTCCCTCGCCACCCGGGTCGAAGCGGGGCAGACCCAGGCGTGCGCGCCCAACGTGCTTGCCGTTCACCAGGACGTCCAGCCGCCCTACGGCCTGGCGGTTGCGCATGACCCATCCCCGAACCAAGAAGGCCTCGTCAACCTGCTCCCCCGCTCGGGGCTCGTAGAGGTCTCCTTCGTATGCCGTGCCTTCGCTGCCGCCGCCGGTTTCCCTGTCGACGATGACGGGGAACCGGTCGAGGACGATGGGTTGAGCGCCCGCGTCAGCCCACACCAGGACCGAGAGCTCGACCGAGTCTTCGCTGCTCCATGAACCGGCCCCGACGTGGACCTGCCACCCGGTTCCACCCAGGTTCTCGCTGCGTGCGGCCTGGGCGACGTCGTGCCGTGGCACGGAACCCACGGCCGAGTGGCCGACGACGACGCCATCGACGCAGACCGCAACGGCGAGGGCCGGGCGGTCACCCCACGCACACCAACCCCGGACGGTGAACCCGAGCTCCTCGACGCGTTGGCCCCGGATCGGCTCGTCGACGTGACCCCTGAGTTGATGGGCCCGGCGCCGCGCCGCGGCTTCCGATGCCGTGCGATGCCGCTCGCGGCGTCTCGCCCAGAAGCGGATCCAAACGTGGTGCACGCGGAGCAGCGGGCGGCGCTTTTCGGTCATCTGGGGCGACCGTCCCGCTCGGGCGAGGACGCCGGCGACGAGCAACGCGGCTGCCGTGATGCCAACCGCCTGACCACATCTCTCAAATCGCTGCCCCTTTTGCCTCGCACCGGAGGTTATCTGGCCCTCACGCGGGGGTCCGGGAACGGAGCGCCCACTCGGGAACCCGATTTTCCGCCCGACGGCCAGGAGCCCGGGACGGGGAAAACGGGCCGCAAGATGTTCGACCAGGGCGCTGTCGGTAGGCGATGATCTGGGCCATGATCCGCCCGGCCCACCGCGACTACGTGGAACACGCGAAACAGGCTGTTTGAGCCAGGCTCGCCATTCCCTCCTCGACGAGGACCGGACCGGCCGGGTGACCCTGCCGGGCAGCGGCTCGGGTGGACTGGATAGACGTCCAGCCCTCCTGATCGCAGCAGTCGTCGCCGCTGTGGCGCTCGTCGTCGCCGTGCGCGACGTCAGGGTCGTGCTCTACGACGACGCCGCCATCACGCTTCGCTACGCCTGGCGGATCGCTCATGGCGGTGGCTTCACCTACAACCCCGGCGATCGGACGGACGGTGCGAGTGCCCCGCTCTACACGCTCGTCCTGGCCCTGATCAGCTACCTGGGCGGCGGACTGATCGGTGCCGCGAAGGTCATCTGCATCGCCTCCTTCACCGTCACGACTGCACTCGTGTCCTATCTCGCCGGCAGGATGGCGGGCGTCGTCGCCGGGATCGTCGCGCCGATCCTCCTCTTGGGCAGTCTCGACTTCCGCCTCAACGCACTGAGCGGGATGGAGTCGGCCCTGGCCGCCGCGCTCAGCATCGCCGCTCTGGTCGCGCTCTACGAAGAGCGCATCCCGCTGTGCGGATTGCTCCTGGGACTCGATCTCTTCAACAAGCTGGACGCGGGGACGCTCGTCGTGGCCGTGTGCGTCGCCTACCTGCTGTTCACCCGCCGGATCCCCTGGCGCCTGCTCGCCTGGTGCGCCGCGGGCATCGTCCCCTGGCTGATCTTCGCCCAGGTCTACTTCGGGTCCGTGGTCCCGAACAGCGCCCGCGTCAAGGCATCGGTCCTCTCGAAGGGCACCACGCTCAACCACGCCTGGATGCTCGACTCGATCCGGGCCGACCACGGGCTCTGGATACTGGCGTTCGCCGTCGCGTCGTTGCCCATCGCCCTGTACCGACGCAACAGGACCGAGATGATCGTCACCGTCTCGTTGTTGGGGTACTTCGCCCTGGAGTTGTTGGCGTTCTCGTCCATAAACCTCGGTGCTCCCTACCCGTGGTACATGACGGTGTTGTACCCGCCCATCGCATGCGCGGCGGGCCTGTCGGTCGGTTGGCTGGTCGACATCTCTCGGCGCCATGTGAAGAGGTCCGTGCCGGCGAGTTACGTCGGCGTCGCGCTCGCCGGCGTTGTCGGGCTCGCCCTCGTGTACACGACCTCGAGTGGGCTGCGCTCGACGGCGCACGTAGTCGTGCACGGCCACACGGTGGACGGCTATGAGGCCTTCGAGGGAACCCGGCGAGACAGCGGGTACTACCTGAATCGCGTGACTCGACCGGGCCAGGTCGTGGAGACGTGTTTCGGCTGGCCGGCGTTCCTCGACGAGAAGGCCGTCATCAAGGAGACCTGCCCGCTCTCCACCCGCCGCCCCGTTGGCCCGCCCACGTGGGGAACCGATGCCGACTTCCCCGCCCTCAGCCAACCTTTCGCTCCCCCCGGTGCCAAGGTCGTGTGGTCCCAGACGTCCAAGCTGGGAGGGGACAGTTGGGTCTGGAGGGTCGACCGCACGTCTCCATGAGCTGAGGCCGACGCCTCCGGGTGCCTCGCGCCGGGAGCGCGACGGCGTGCGAGTGGTACCTGAGTTACTTGACCGCCGCCCGCCGCTGCTTCGTCGTCAGGTGCTCGGGGTCGCTGTCGTAGCTCGGCAGCACCTGCTTGCCGAAGGTCTCGACCGCCTCGAGGCACAACTCGATCTCCATGGACGTCGACAGCATGCCGAAGGAGAGCTGGTCGGCCCCGGTGGCGGCGAAGCTCTCGATGGCCTTGCCCACCTCGTCCGGCGTGCCCACGGCGGTCACACCGGCCGCGATGGCGGCGTCGAGCGTGGCGGCATCCATCCCCGGGATGATGGCGGGCCACTCGGGGATGCCGGGGGGCTTGGGGAAGGTGTCGAGATACCGGAACACCAGACTCAGGTGGTAGTTCGAGTCGGCGTCGAGGAACGTCTTGCGGGCCTTGGCGCCGTCCTCCATGCAGATCATCTGCGTCGTGATCATGACGTTGTTGTTCACGAACTCGCCCACCGGGTTCTTGCAGTCCTGGATCTTCTCCTTGTAGCGAGTGACGAGCGGGGTCAGCTGGTCGGGCGTGGAGAAGCCGAAGCACAGCACGCCCACACCGAGCTCGGCGGCGAGGTCGAACGTCCCCGGGCTGCCCGCCGCCATCCAGATCGGCGGGTGCGGCTTGGAATAGGGCTTCGGGAGCACATTGCGGGTCGGCATCGAGAAGAACTTGCCGTCGTAGCTGTAGTCCTCGTCGCGCCACATGCGCACGATCTGCGGCAGCGTCTCCGCCACCATCTCCCGGGTCAGCTCAGGGTCTTCGATGCCGAAGCCACGCTGCTCGGTCGTCGACGAGCCCCGGCCGGTGCCGAACTCGAAGCGCCCCTCGGAGAGGTGGTCGAGCATGGCCACCCGCTCGGCGATACGCGCGGGGTGGTTGACCGGCGGCGTGATGTTGAAGATGCCCGAGCCGATGTGGATGTTGTTCGTGCGGGCGGCGACGAAGGCGAGGAACGACTCGGAGGCCGACAGGTGCGAGTACTCGGTCAGGAAGTGGTGCTCGCTCGCCCAGGTGTACTTGAAGCCGGCCTTGTCGGCGGCGACGATGAAGGCGACCTCGTCCATGATGCGGTCGTGCTCCGCCGATGCGCCGTGGCGCTCCACGTATCTCGGCAGCACGCAGGCGGCGTTGAAGATCCCGAATTCCATGGGTTGCACGTCCTCGCTTCCGGTGCCGCGGTCCGTTCCGCCGGCGCCCTTGGACGGTAACAGCTGAGGCCAGAAAATGCAACGTGTTCCAATATTGGGCCTTCATGCCCTGTTCAGAGCGGTTTGGCCCTGGCCGCAGCCGGGCAGACTCCCCGTCAGGGTCCCATCGCTCAAAGCGATGGACGACAGGGTCTGGCCGCCCCGCGTTGCCGCCACGCATCGGGAGCGGGGGCCTCACGTCGGCCTGTATATGTTGCGGAAGCGAGCCCTCGCGCGGGTGCATACGCGCCACCGGCAATCCCCGTTCTGGCGCATATACAGCCGCACGCGAAACCCCCGAGTGCGTGAAGGTCCCCAGCCGGACCTATCGCCAGAAGCGATCGCCGATCGGGCTCAGCGGTCGACGCCGAGGACCAGGCCGCTGGTCGGCACACCGGTCCCGGCGGTGACGACGACGTGCTCGAGCCCGTGCACCTGGTTCACCGAGGTGCCTCGCACGAGACGGACCCCTTCCGCGATGCCGTTCATGCCGTGCAGGTAGGCCTCGCCGAGCTGGCCGCCGTGCGTGTTGATCGGCAGCGCGCCGCCCAGTTCGATGCGGCCGTCACGGACGAAGTCCTTGGCCTCGCCCTTCTTGCAGAAGCCGAGCTCCTCGAGTTGGTACAGCACGTAGGGCGTGAAGTGGTCGTAGAGGATGGCCGCCTGCATGTCGGCCGGCCCGAGTCCGGAGGTCTCCCAGAGCTGTCGCGCCACCACACTCATCTCGGGGAGCCCGAGCAGGTCGTCGCGGTAGTAGCTCGTCATCATGTCCTGACCGGCGCCAGACCCCTGCGCGGCGGCCCGGATCACCGTCGGGGCCGTCCTGAGATCACGCGCCCGTTCGAGGCTCGTGACCACCAGCGCCTGGCCGCCGTCTGTCTCCTGGCAGCAGTCGAGCAGGTGGAGCGGCTCGACGATCCAGCGGCTGGCTTGGTGCTCTTCGAGGGTGATCGGCTTCTCGTAGAACCATGCCTTCGGGTTCGTCGCCGCGTGCTTGCGGTCGGCCACGGCGACGCGGCCGAGGTCCTCGCTGGTGGCCCCGTTCACGTGCAGGTAGCGCTGCGCCGCCATGGCGACCCACGAAGCCGGGGTGAGGAGGCCGACCGGGAGGTAGGAGGCCATGTGCGCCATCTCGGCGTTCGCCGTCGGGGGACGTCCCTGGATGCCGGCGCCGAAGCGGTTGCCGGAGCGCTCGTTGAAGGCCCGGTAACAGACGACGACGTCGGCTACGCCCGAGGACACGGCGAGCGCCGCTTGTTGGATGGTCGCGCACGCCGCCCCGCCGCCGTAGTGGATGCGGCTGAAGAACGTGAGGTCGCCGATGCCGAGGCTGCGGGCGATGTCGATGTCGGGGTTGGTGTCCGAGCTGAACGTGACCATGCCCTGCACCTCGGCGGGGGCGATGCCGGCGTCATCGAGCGCCGCGGCCACAGCCTCGACGGCGAGACGGAGCTCGGACCGGCCCGAGTCCTTGGAGAACTCGGTGGCGCCGATGCCCGCGATCGCGGTGGTCCCGGAGAAGGTGTGCGGCATCAGGTGGCGCCGTTCTCGGGAGCGGGGAGGAGCAACTGCACCGTGCCGGTGACATGGTCGCCGAGGTGGTTGGCCCCGCGGATGGCGACGGTCACCGATCCGCTCTTGCCGTCGTCGGCAAGCGGCCCCTTCTCCTTCACGGATCCGGTCAGCGTCATCGTGCAGTCCGGATAGTTCGGCGCGCCGAGGCGGATGCTCACATCGAGAATGCGGCTGCGGGGCCCGGACCAGTCGGTCACGTAGCGGCCCACGAGGCCGTTCGTCGTGAGGATGTTCATGAAGATGTCCGGTGAGCCGCGTTCCTTGGCCAGCACCTGGTCGTGATGCACGTCCTGGTAGTCGCGGCTCGCGATTGCGCCCGAGGTGATGAGCGTGCGGGTGATGGGGAGCACGAGCGTGGGGAGCTCGTCGCCGACCTCGACCTCGGCGTAGGTGGGTCCGGAGCCGACGGTCGTCATCTGTCCCCCTCCGCTCCGACCGCCACCGCCGCCGCCAGGGCCTGTTCGGCGATGGCGGCGCCCAACTTGGACAGCTGGGCGCTCGGACCGCCGAGCACCAGCTCGATCTGCTTCCCCCAGAGGAAGTAGCGGTGGATCGGGTAGGTGATGTCCGCGCCCATGCCGCCGTGGAGGTGCTGCGTCGCGTGCACGGCACGCTGGCCGCGTTCGGAGGCCTGCCATTTGGCGACGCGCGCCGACTCGGCGGCGTCGCGGCCGGTGTCGTAGAGCCAGGCCGCGTTCTGCCACGTGACGCGCATGGCCTCGATGTCGATCGCGGCGT
>DATHPK010000168.1:0-8133 GCA_035483935.1 Acidimicrobiales bacterium | reverse complement strand
CGGGCGACAACCGCTACGTGATCCTGTGGGACGCCTCGGGCAACGTCTGGGTCGAGCCGCCCGGCACCTTCTCCCCCACCTACGACGCCGCCAACGACGCCGCCAACCCGTCCACCTGCGCCCGGGTCGCCCGTTGAGGGGTCCGCAGCCGTAGCGAGCCTGGCCGGGCGGTCGTACACTTTGGGTCTCCGGGAGCAGTTCAGGGGAGGGACCAGGTGCCACACGACCCGACCGCCATCCGCAACGTTGCCCTCGTCGGGCATCACGGTGCGGGCAAGACGACCCTGGCCGAGGCGCTGCTTGCGGTCACCGGGGCCATCCCACGGCGGGGATCGGTGGAGAAGGGCACCACAGTCATGGACTTCGAGCCCGAAGAGGTGGCGCGCCAGCTCTCGATCTCGACCAGCCTCGCCCCGTTCACGGTGAACGGCGTCAAGGTGAACCTCTTGGACACGCCGGGCTACGCCGACTTCGCCGGCGAGATGATCACCGCCCTGGCGAACGTCGACCTGGCCGTGGTGGTGGTGAGCGCGACCGACGGCGTCCAGGCCCAGACCGAGGACGCGTGGCGGGCGGCCGCCCGCCTCGGCGTGCCCCGGGTCGTCGTCGTCAACAAGCTGGACCGGGAGCGGGCGGACTTCGACCGGACACTGGCACAGATCCGGGACACCTTCGGGGCCGGCGTGGCGCCCGTCGAGCTGCCCATCGGCCACGAGGCCGAATTCCACGGCGTGATCGACCTGCTCGACGACACCGCGACGCACTACGACAACGCCGCCGCCGCGGGCGCGGTGGACGGAACGGTCCCGCCGGCGGGGCACGAGGGCCCCATCCCCGACGACCTGGTGGACGAGGAGCACGCCGTCCACGAGCAGCTCGTCGAAGGGATCGTGGTCGGCGACGACGATCTGATGGAGCGCTACCTCAACGGCGAGACGCTCGACTACGCGGAGCTCGAGAAGAGCCTGGCCGGCGGCGTGGCCTCGGCCAGCGTCTTCCCGGTCCTCTGCTGCTCGGCCGCCAGCGGCGTGGGGGTGGACCGGCTGGCCCGGCTGATCGAGGAGCTGTGCCCGAGCCCTGCCTCGAGGCCCGCGGTCCTGGCCACGGCGGGCACCGAGACCGTCGAGGTCCCCTCGGACCCGAGCGGGCAGACCGTCCTCACGGTCACCAAGACCTTCAACGACGGCCACACCGGAAAGGTGTCGCTGTGCAAGGTGGTGTCGGGCACGCTGCAGCCCGACGCGGTGCTGGTCAACTCGCGCAGCCGCGAGGAGGAGCGCCTGCACGCGCTGCAGAGCATCACGGGGCATGCCACCGCGCCGGCCACGGCGGCGGCGGCCGGCGACTTCGTGGCGGTGCCGCGCCTGAACGGCACCCGGACGGGAGACACCCTGGCCCCGAAGGGCCAGCCGATCTCGGTCCCGGCGCCCGAGTTGGCGGCGCCGGCGCTACAGGTCGCGGTCAAACCCGCGACGCGGGCCGACGACGACAAGCTGATGTCGGCGCTGCAGCGCCTCTGCGACGAGGACCCGGCGCTGACGGTGAGCCGCGACGACGAGACGCACCAGACGATCCTCGGAGTGAGCGGCGAGGTGCACCTCGGCGTCACGCTCGAGCGGCTCGACCGCAAGTGCAACGTCCACGTGGAGCGCGAGGAGCTGCGCATCCCCTACCGCGAGACCATCACGCGGGCCGCGGCGGCGGAGGGCAAGCACAAGAAGCAGTCGGGAGGGCACGGGCAGTTCGGCGTGTGCCACCTCCGTCTCGAGCCGCTGGGGCGCGGCGAGGGGTTCGCGTTCCACGACGAGGTCGTGGGCGGCGCCATCCCGCGCCAGTACATCCCGGCCGTGGAGAAGGGCGTGCTCGAGACGTTCGCGCTCGGCGGCCTGTTGGGGTACCCGGTCGTCGACGTCTTGGTGACGGTGGACGACGGCAAGGCCCACTCGGTCGACTCGAACGAGGTCAGCTTCAAGATGGCGGCGGCGCAGGCCATCAAGGCGGCGATGGCGGAGGCGGGACCGATCGTGCTCGAGCCGGTCAGCAAGCTCGTGGTCACCATTCCCGACGACTGCCAGGGTGACGTGCTGGGCGACCTGAGCTCACGCCGGGCCAGGATCGTGGGGACCGACCAGGCGGACCACGAGGGCTATCAGACCGTGACGGCCACGGTGCCCACGGCGGAGATCACCCGCTACGCGGTGGACCTCCGCGCCCTGACCGGCGGCCGCGGCTCGTTCTCGGCGACACACGACCGCTACGACGCGGTGCCCGAGCACCTCACGTCGTCGATCCCGAAGCTGGAGAGTTAGGCCTGCCTCACAGCGTGGGCCGGTCCTGACGCAGCCAGAAGAACACCCGCGCCAAGTTCGACGCCCCCAGGATCACCGCCGCGGCGGCGATCGGGACGCCCCGTTGGTCGTTCGACGCGTTCCGCAAACGGTTCAGGGACCAGAACCCGAGTGCGACCCCGGTCACCGACTCCACCTGCACCCCGAGCAGACGGCGGAACGCCCGGGCTCGGGTGTGGTCCCACCCGGTGCGAAGCCGGAACAGCGAGATAAAACCCATGACGGATGCCCCGGCCGCGGCCACCGCCCAACCGGTGGCACGCCGGACCTCGTCGCCCTCAGACGAATCGTCGATGTTGACGACGGTCGCGCTCCCGTCAGCCTCGGCTGTCGCCGGGGCATGCTGCTCCTGGTCCATCGTGTCTCCTCTCGTGGGCGCGCTCATCGGTCCGTGCCTTCTTCCTGTATAGCGGCCAAGGCTGACTCGAGGTCGGGATAGACGTGCTGGCGGTCGATCTGATCGAACAACTCGTAACGGTGGAGCAGCGTCTGGAGCCGGCTCCGCAGCTCCACGAAGGCCAGATGGATCGCGCGCGCGTTGAGCTCCTTGTCGAGCTGCTCGAGCATCTGTGCCGCGGACACGTCGATGTCGCTGATGGCCTCGCACTGGACGATGACCCACGCCACCTCCCGGGACGCCACCGCCTCCCGTACCTGCGTCCGGAACGAGGAGCAGTTGGCGAAGAAGAGCGGTGCCTCCCACCGGTACACCACGACTCCGGGCACCTCGCTCGCCTGCGGATCGCGCTCGATGTTGTGCCATTCGCCTCGCGGGCCCGTCCGACCCAGGACGGCGCCGTGGGGCTGCCAACCGCGGCGGAAATACAGGGCCACCGCCAGGGCGATGGCGATCACGATGCCCTGGAGCACCCCGAGCACGACGACGCCGAGGCTGGCGATCACCGAGAGCACGAACGCGCTCTTGCGGACCTGCCAATAGCGCGCCAGGGCCCTCAGGTCGAGCAGCGACAGGGCGGCTCCGATCAAGACGGCGGCCAGCGCCGACTGGGGCAGGTCCGACACCAGTGAATTGAAGAACAGCAAGAGGGCGGCCACGAGACCACTGCCGACCACGGAGGACAGCTGGCTCTTCGCCCCGGCCTGTTCGACGACCGCCGTGCGGGACCCGCTCGTGGAGATGGCAAAGCCCTGCAGGCACCCGGCGGCGATGTTGGCCGCGCCGATCCCGATCATCTCCTGGTTCGGGTCGACCTCCTCGCCGCGGCGCGCCCCGAAGCTCGACGAGGTGGCGATCGTGTCGGCCAACGACACCAGCGTGATGCCCACCGCGGCGATCATGAGGGGCCCGACGTCGGAGAACTTCGTCCAGGGGACCGAGGGGCGGGGGATGCCCCGCGGGAGCGAGCCAACGGTCGTCACTCCGTGCGAGTGGAGATCGAGCACGGCGGAGACGACGGTCGCCAACACGATGCCGACGAGCACCGCTGGCAGCGTGCGCGTGAACCTCGGCAGCACCAGCAGGATGGCCAGGACCACGAGGCCGATCGCAAGCGACCACCCGACGGTGGAGCCGAGAGCGAGAACGAACGCCTTGATCTCCTCACCGAAGCCTTCGGCGTCGGTCGAGAAGCCGAAGAGCTTGGGAAGCTGGCCGACGATGATCACGAGGGCGAGTCCGTTCATGTACCCGACCTGTACCTCGTTGGAGAGGAGGTCGGCGACGAACCCGAGGCGGCCGATGCCCATGCCGATCTCGATCAGCCCGACGATGACCGCCAGCATCCCCGCCAACGCGATGGCGCGATGGCTGTCGCCCCCCACGAGCAACGGCAGCAGGGCGGCGAAGATCATCGGCGAGACCGAGGAGTCCGGGCCGAGAACAAGGATCTTCGAAGGTCCGAACACCGCGTACCCGAGCAGGCATGCGATGGTCGTGTAGAGGCCGGTCACCGGCGGGAGCCCGGCCAGCTCCGCGTAGGCCATTCCCTGCGGCACGAGGATGGCGGCGAGAACGACCCCGGCGAGCACGTCCGTGCGCAGCCACCCGCGCCGGTAGGTGCGCACGGCGCGGACGCCCGGTATCCAGCGCTGGATGCGAGCGCCCTCGCCCGCCGTGGTCGGTCGCGTGTTCACGGCATCATGAATCCGTGCGCCGACCTACAGTCTTGGGCTTGACGGGGAACGAGGGGGGCCGTGGTGGCCCCTGCGCCCGACCGCGATATGGGAGCTGACAGCACGCACGACGCGCCGAGGGCGACGTCGGACGAGATCCCCACGATCCCCGCAACCCCCGCGCCCACAGCCGGGACCCGGCTGCTCGCAGGGACCGCCCTGCTCGCGACCGCGCTGCTCTTGGCCCTCGTCATCGCGTTCGTGGTCCGGAACGCGATCTTCGTCGTCGTCGGGATCCTCGGCGTGGTCGCGGCGGTCGCCGGCGGTTGGTGGGCCGTCACGAGCCGGTCCGCGCGCCGCGCACTCGGCTTCGCGGGCATCGTCGTCGGGACGGTGCTACTCGCCGTCGGCGTGCTCGGCGCGGGCCACGAGAGTTGGGCGTCCGTCGTCCGTTTCGCCATCGCCCTCGTCCTCTTGATGGTCGCGCTCGCCTCGGGCCGGGCCGCATTAGCCCGCGACCTCGCCGCGGGGAGGGAGGAATGGGCGCAGGTCGCACCGCCGGCTCGCCCGGTCCTCCTCTGCAATCCCTGGTCCGGCGGCGGAAAGGTCGAGCGCTTCGGGATCGAGAGCCTGGCCGAGTCGCTCGGCGTCGAGACGATCGTGCTGGACCACGGCCTGGATCTCGGCGAGCTGGCACGCAACGCCGTGGCCGACGGGGCCGACTGCCTCGGCATGGCCGGCGGCGACGGCTCCCAGGCCCTGGTCGCATCGCTCGCGGTTGAGCACGACCTGCCGTTCGTGTGCGTCTCCGCGGGCACGCGGAACCATTTCGCCCTCGACCTCGGCCTCGATCGTGAAGACCCTCGGCACAGCGTGCACGCCTTCCGCGACGCCGTCGAGCGGCGGGTCGACTTTGCAACCGTGAACGACCGCTTCTTCGTGAACAACGTGTCGTTGGGCGTGTACGCCACGATCGTCCAACAGGAGGGGTACCGCGAGGCGAAGGCAGAGACGACCCAGCAACTGCTGCCGGCGCTTCTCGGCCGTGACGATCCCTTCGACCTCCAATTCACCACTCCCGACGGACGCGAAGTCGACGGCGCGTTCCTGATCATGGTTTCGAACAACCCCTACGTCCTGAGCGCCTCGCCCGACGCTTCGCAACGGCGGAGCCTCGAAACCGGACGTCTGGGCGTCTTCGCGGTGAGCGCACAGACCGGGACCCAGGCGGCCGAGGTGATCACGCTGGCCCTGGCTGGACAGGCCGGTGCGAGCCCACATGCCCACGAGTTCGCCTGCGAGGAGTTCGAGGTCCGTTCCCGGTCGGGCACCGCCTTCGCCGGCATCGACGGGGAAGCACTCGAGCTGCCGACGCCTCTCCGCTTCCGCATCCACCCCCGCGGCCTCCGCATGCTCGTCCCCCAGGACAACGCGGACGCGGCGCTGCGGCGTCACGCGCGCGACGTGCGTGTCCGGGACCTCGTGAAAATGGCAAAGGGTTCCTGAGCGGCCGCACCGGGGCATCAGTATCGCTCCCGCACGAGACGCAGAGGCGGACGGCTCCAAGGGCGCTCCTGGCGCCTCAGAACGGGTTCGTGTGCTGGAAGCGCACCGGGAGCTTCGTCAGGACGACCGTCCCGAGCAACTTGTTGCCGGGCGAGGTGACCACGACCACCGCCAGCTTGCCCGTGGGATGGCCCAGCGGCTTCATGACCATCTCCTGCGTGAAGTTCCCGGAGTAGCCGGCAAGACAGACGGCCTGCGTTTTCGGCACGTGCTGGACCAAGAAGGCGTAGAGCCGCGGCGCCGGATCCTTGAGCCCACCGACGGTGTACTTGCGTATCCCCTCGAGGTGGCCCTGGTGACCAACGGCCTTGGCCGCCGTCGGGAGCTCGAGGTAGCACGACTCGTCGGTCGTGCCGAGCCCCACCCGGGCCGACGAGCAACCCGCGAACACCGATGCGGCCAGAACGAGGCCGCACACCACCCACGAGCCCGAGCGCCAAGCTCTCCGTTGCATCATGTCGCGTGCTCCTCACCGGGCTGCCCACCGGCCACCGCCGACACCGCCGGCACCGCTTCGCCTTCCTCGCCTTGGTGGTGACGACGATGGTGGCGCCTGTACGCCGCGGGCCCCGCCTCCACCGATGCGGCCATCGCGGAACGGCCCCAGCGGCCGCGCCGGACCTCCAACGCCATCTCCCCGATCAACAGCCACCCCAGCCCCAAGATGAACCAGAACGAGATGAGCCGGTACAGCAACACCGCGTAGGCCGTGCTCGTCTCCGCACCGCCGAAGGCCACCAACGCGATCGTCAGGGAACCCTCGACGACGCCCAAACCTCCGGGGGTGATCGGCAGCGTCGCCGCGAGCTGCCCGGCGCCGTAGGCGAGCAGCAGCCCGCCCCACGGGATCGGTGCATGGATGGCCGTGAACATGAGGGCGAAGCAGGCGCAGTCCAACAGCCAGTTGATCGTCCCCCACGTGACGACGCGCCCGATCTGACCCCACGACAGCCGCACCGCGGTCATCCACGCCATGATCCGCCCGATCTGCTCGTGGGTGTCGCCCCGTGGCCGCCTCGTCAGCTTCACCGACAACCGCAACGCCACCGACACCACCCAGTGCAGCGGCCGCTCGTAGACGAACAGCGAGCCGATGGCCAGCGCGATGGCGAGCACCCCGATCAGCACGGGCACGAGGTCGAACGAAGCACCCGCGCTGGTCGCAAAGGCCAGCCCGATGACGGCCACCAACGAGAGGCTGACCAGCGACGCGACCAACGTCCCGGCCAGCGCCCAGACCGCCAGCGTGTTGTCCGCACCGAAGCGGCGGAACCATCGGAACCCGTAGACCGTGGCCAGCGCGTTCCCGACCGGCAACGAGTTCGTCAGGGCTTGGGAACCGAATGTCAGCTTGAAGAGCGTCCGGAACGGCGGGCGCAGGTGCCCCGCCACGAGAAGCTCGCGTTGCATCAGCGCGAAGCAGACGTACGAGAGGATCTCGCACAGGAACGCGGGTGGAACCAACCACCAGTTGATGGTCTTGAAGACGCCAGTGAAGCCCGAGAGCTCGGAGCCCTTCGACGAGAGGACCCAGACGGCGACGCCGACGAGTAGGAAGCCGATCGCGATGCGGACGACCGGCCACGCCGCCACGACCCATGGGGGCAGCCGGCGCCGGCGACCCTCGCGCTCCAACTCGTCGCAGCCGGCAGGGCCCGCAGCCAACTCTGAGGCCACGTCGCGCACCGCTCCCGCACCATCGCCCGCCGCACCCAGCGCTGCGAGGTCCACGGGCCCGCCGGAGGCCTCCGGGCGCGTCCCCACGCCGCCGGCCGACTCCCCCGTCCCGGCCGGTCGGCTATCCGGGCCAGGCGTCGGTGAGCCTCTTCCAGGAGAGCTGCAGCGTCTCGGGCATGACCCGGGTGTCGGCCACCGACGTCATGAAATTGGTGTCGCCTGACCAGCGCGGCAGCACGTGCAGATGTAGATGACCCGGCAGGCCCGCCCCGGCGGCGCGACCCAGGTTGGCGCCCATGTTCAACCCGTCGGGATCGAACGCCTTCTCGATCGCGGCCACCGCGTCCTGCGTCGCCGACCACAGCTCGGCGGACTCACGCTCCGTCAACCCGGCCATCGGCCCGACGTGGCGCAGCGGAAGCACCAGGACATGACCGCTCGCATAGGGGTACGCGTTCATGACCACGAA
>DATHPK010000167.1:0-13527 GCA_035483935.1 Acidimicrobiales bacterium | reverse complement strand
CAGGCGGAGCTCGGTGTAGCCGGAGCCCGCCGGCTCCGGCCTCGGCCGCAAACTCCCAGTTCTGGGGCCTCGCCCCTTCAGCGCACCACCGGTGCGCCCTCGGTTCCATTCACTCGAACTTTTCAGTTGGAGATTCCCATGGGTGAACCCACCCTCTTTCCGAATGCATCGACCAAGGACACCCTGGCGTACTGCCTGCGCCAGATGCAGCCCGACCGCGCCGCGTTCACCGGCGCGGCGAGTGCCATCGTGCTCGGGACGCTGGCCAATGCCGTCGCCGCACCGCTGATCTTCGCGGCACTTCTCGGGCGCATCGCTGTCGTCGGGACGCACGGGTCGGACCTCTCGTCCTTCGCGCCACTGATCGTCGCCTACGCGCTCGTGCTGGTCGCCGCCACCGTTTTCGGCCGGATCGGCGGCTGGCTCAATTGGGGTGCCACCCTGCGCTCCTTCGGCCGCGCCATAACGAACGGCTACGACCACCTCATCGCGCTGAGCCACGGCTGGCACACCGACCGCCCCTCGGGTGAGGTGATCGCAACGCTGGAGACGTCGACGTGGGCTTTCGTAGAGCTGATCGACGCGATGGTCTGGGGCATCTTGCGCATCAGCGTGACCACGCTCGGGGCCGTGGTGGTGCTCGGGATCGTGGCCTGGCCGGTGGCGCTCGTCATGGCCGCTCTCGTTTCCGTCTTCGGCTTCGTTCTGTCACGCCGAATGACTCGCGTCGTGTCGGCAGAGAAGGAGTTTTCCGACGCCCACTCACGTGCGACCGGTGTGATCGCCGACACCATCATGAACCTGACCACCGTCCGGTCGCAGGCGGCCGAGGAACGAGAGAAGCGCCATGTCGACGGTCTCGTCGGTGACTCGCTCTCGGCGGACTTCAGGGCGCGGCGTGTGTTCACGGCGACACGGATCCAGATGGAGTCTGCGATGGCTTTCTTCAACTGGGCTGCGGTGGCGGTCGGGGTCGTCCTCGCTCTCCACCACGTGGCGGCGGCCGGCGTCGTCTACCTGATCCTTTTCTACGCGACGTTCGTGGGGACCAGCTTGGAGGAGTCGTTCGAGTTCATCCGCTTGATCTCCCGCGCCATCGGGCGGTGCGCCAAGTTCGCGGGCATTGCGGCGACGCTGCCCGACATCGTGGACGTGCCGCACGCACCGGACCTGGAGGCGTCGCGGGGACGGGTCGAGTTCCGCGACCTGCACTTCGCCTACCGCGACGGCGCGCCGCTGTTCGAGGGCCTCGACCTCTGCATCAGGCCGGGTGAGCACGTGGGTCTCGTGGGGCCGTCAGGGTCGGGGAAGACGACGTTGACCAAGCTCCTTTTGCGATTCGCGGATCGCGATGGCGGCGCCATCGAGATCGACGGGCAGGACATCGCCCGGGTCACACAACACTCGCTGCGCCGGCACATCGCGTACGTCCCGCAGGACCCGCAGATGCTCCACAGGACCATCGCAGAGAACATCTGTTACGGCCTGGGCCAGGGGCGCGGAGCGGTCGACATGGACTTGGTGAAGGCCGTCGGCCGGGCCGCGTACGTCGACGAGTTCGTCGAGCGCCTCCCGCACGGCTACGAGACCGTTGTGGGGGAGCGGGGCATGAAGCTCTCAGGCGGCCAGCGCCAGCGGGTGGCGATCGCCCAGGCGATGGCCAAGGGAGCCAGGGTCCTCGTCCTCGACGAGGCCACGTCGGCCCTTGACTCGGAGTCGGAGTCGCTGGTCCAAGAGGCATTGTGGAACCTCATGGAGGGGACTACGGCGCTCGTCGTGGCTCACCGGCTGGCAACGATCGCCCGCCTGGACCGCATCGTGGTCCTCGACCACGGCCGAATCGTGGAGCAGGGTACCCACGCCGAGTTGCTCGACTTCGGTCAGGACGGGGTGTACGGCCGGCTGTGGGCGCACCAGTCAGGGGGCTTCCTGGCCGCATGAGCGACCGTTCCCTTAGGCGCCTGAGGTCCCGGGATCGGGGCGCGGAGGCCCGTTCGCCTTCGCGCCCCGGCGAGGGCGGCTTGCTATGCCGGCTGCGACGAGGCGACGGTCGTGCGCAGCGGTAGGAAGACCCGGAAGGTCGTCGACCACCCTGGGGTGTCCACGATGTCGACGAACCCCTCGTGGGCCTCTGCCACCGACTTTGCGATCGCCAGTCCGAGGCCGGTGCCGGGCACGCCCATCTCCGTCGACGACGCCAGCCGGTAAAAGCGCTCGAAGAGCTGGTCCCGTTCTCCCTCGGGGATCCCCGGTCCCTCATCGAGCACCTGCACCCGCGCGTACGCGTCCACGCTGTCGACGATGACGTGCACGCGACCGCCGCGCGGGGAGAACTTGATCGCGTTGGACAGGAGGTTGCCGAGCAGCTGGTGGAGCCGGGTCGGGTCGCCGAAGATCGGTACCTGGCCCCCTGGCTCGATGCTCAAGGTGATCCCCGCAACCGTCGCCGAAGTCTGGATCGCGTGTACCGCCTCACCGGCCAACTGGTTGAGCTCGAGCTCCGTGAACGCGACCCTGAGCCCGCGTCCGGCGCCCGGGTCGGCCAGGAGGTCCTCGGCGACGCGCTGGAGTTGCTCCGCGTTGCGGTCGATCGTCTGGAGCATCCGCATCTGGCTCTCGGTGAGATCGGTCGAGGCGTCGAGCAGCAGCTCGATGAACCCGCGGATGGACGTGATCGGCGTGCGCAGTTCGTGCGAAACGGTGGCCACCACGTCGTCCTTCATCTGAGTCAGCTCGCGCAGGCGGTTGTTCTGCTCGATGAGCGACTGTGTCACTTCCTTTTGAATGGCGAACAGCCGCTCTCGGTCCGCGGCCAACTCCTCCCGCTCGGTCACGTCGATCGCCACGACGACATAGCCGCCGTTCGTCGGCCCCGGCGGCGGCCCGGACTCCGCACGGTCGGACGTTTCTGCGAAGCCCACGTTGCCGTTTGCATGGGCGAATTCGTCGGTCTCCGATTCCATCGGCAGTTCCGGTGTGGGTACGGGCAGCGCTCTTACGCGCACCACGCAACGCCGCTGTTGCCCGTCCTTTCGGGTTGCGGTCCACGGCACCTCGGCCGCCGCCTCGGCGTCGACTGGCTCGAGCGTCGTCCGCATGGCATCGATGGTCTGGCGTCGCTCGTCGATCTGGGCGGGGTCGATGAAGTCGGCAATGGAGCGGACGCCCACCACTTCGGCCGCGAGGTAGCCGAGCATCTGTTCCGCGCCAGCCGAGAAGAAGGTGACGGTGCCGGCCGGGTCGACTCCCATGATGGCGCTCCCGGTAGCGGCCCGCAGCAGCGTCTCCAGGCGGTCCCGGGCATAGTCAGCCTCGCGGGCGTTGTGACGGGACATACGCGACTGATCGGCCAGGTCGCTGAGCACCGTCCGGTCGCGCGAGACCATCGTGTAGACGGTCGACGCGATCAGCGTGGTCACGGTCGCCATGACCAGCACCTGGCGCCACTCGAGCGTGGGGTAGTTGGGCGGTCCGACGATCAGCAGCGGTATGAGCAACGCAAGGTCGAGACAGAACAGTCCAACCAACAGGTGGAGTCGTCGCCCGTAGAGCGACAGCCAGACGATCGGCAGCAGGTAGACGACCACCAGACCGGAATCGGTGCCGCCCTGCGCGTCCCGGATGATCGCGATGACGGCGATGTAGCCGATGGGGATGCTCAACCACGCCCACTCGGGGAGTCGTTCCCACGGGATGAGGAAGGCCGCCGCGACGAGAGCGAAGAAGAGGACCCCGGCAATGGAGATCTCCCGGCGAGCATCGTGGGGGAACGGAATGACGGCGATCAGAACCGTCCCCACCCCGACGAGGGCGAATACGGGTAGGCGGACACGCATCGATCCCGAGAAGCCGATGGGTAGCGCCGTTCCAGGCGTCGACTCCTCGCGACGCCCTTGGTTCGTGCTCGTGGTTCGGAGTTGCTCGCTCACCGCGCCTTGGATCGATAGCGGTAACCGAACCCCCGCACGGTCTCGATGGGGGTGTCGTCACCGTCGTCCCACCCGAGCTTGCGCCGGAGGCGCAGCACGGCGTATTTGACCCGGGACGGAGCGAGTCCGCTCGGATCGTCCCAGGCCAGCTCGATGAGCTGGTCGGAGGAGAGGACCTGGCCCTGGTGTCGGGCCAACGTTGCAAGGAGGCGATACTCGGTCGGGGTCAACACGATCGCGTTGCCGTCGATCGTGACCTCCTGATGGGCGAAGTCGACGTGCAGTGTGCCGTCGTCGAATGTCGTGACCGGTTCGCTCCTCGAGACCTGCCGGCGACTGATGGCTTGGAGCCGGGCCAGCAGCTCCACCCGGCTGAACGGCTTCGTCAGATAGTCGTCCGCACCGGCGTTCAGGCCCCGCACCTTGTCTCTTTCGGTCCCCAAGGCCGTGAGCATGAGAACCGGCACGTCGCTCATGTCCCGGATCCGCTCCAGCACCTGCCACCCGTCGAGGTCAGGCAGGCCCACGTCCAGGATCACGATGTCGGGGTGGTTCTGGTGGAATTGGCGCACCCCGTCGCGGCCCTCGGACGCCTCGGACACAGAGAAGCCCTCCCGCTCGAGCAGGGTGCGCAGGAGTTGTCGGATGTCGACTTCGTCCTCGATGACCAGCACCGAGATGTGGCCGTCTCGCATCAGCACGCAACTGTACTGGGGAAACCGCCAATTGGCGTGAAATGGGGACGATCGGTTAGCTCGCGAAGACCCAGGTGGATCGCGCAATTGTGAGTCGATTTACCAAGTTTGCTGGCATGACGCCTGTTTCGGCGCCCCCCGTGTCAGCTTCGAGGGCTTTCCGGTAGGCGACTTTGGTCGGCCGTGCTCCGAGCCGGAGCCCGGATGGCTCAGTGCCGGGACGCGAAAAGTGCGCCGGCCTGGTCGTCGGTTCCCCCCGGATTCCTCCGACCGACGCTAGGCCGGCGCACCTCTTCGCTGCGCTTTCCCCGTGGTGTTCCCCCGAGCACGAATCCGCTCCCCCTCGGCGGACTCCCACCTGCGGCCGTCCCCCTCCGAACCGACCTCACCATGGGTGTTGCAGTGATGAGCAGTACTTTGACCACCCGCTGTCGCAACCGAGACTGATTTGGGTTGCGGTTCGGTTGCCCAGAGGGGATCCTCGCCGGAATCCGCCATAAGAGGTCCTCTGCACCGTTATTCCCGCCGGGAGGCGATTGCGCGCCAGGGGCCCGGCGGTAGGGGCCGATGTGTCCGGACGGGGCAGTCAGTGGGGAACTGGCGGGAGCGCTGCGTGTCGGCTCTCCCGCCGCGCCAGGGGTCGAGGTCCCGGTTGCCGGTGCCCGGGCCCGCCAAAGGGGTGCTGCCCGCTGGTCGTCCACAGCCACGCCAGGCGACCGGCGACCCTCGTGGCCGGGCAATTTGACCCCCCGAGCGCCCGAGAGATGGTGAATGCACGAACTAGGGTGGCGCTTCGCAACCGTTTCAGTCCAAGGATCCCCAATGACACAGTCCCTGGCGCTGGCCCATTTGCTCCTGGCCTCCTCCACGAAGTCGACATCGAGCTCCAGCGCGTTCCTAACCCTCTTGCCCCTGCTCGCGATCGGCGTGCTGGGGTACTTCTTCTTCATCAAGCCCCAGCAGCGCAAGGCCCAAGCGGCTCGCGCCGCCCAGGGCTCGGGCATCGAAGTTGGGGACGAAGTGCAGACGGTGGGCGGTGTCATCGGAACCGTCCTTGAGATCCACGGCGATCGGTACACCCTTCTGACGGGCGCGCTCGGAAACGACGGGAACCTCGACGGACCGCAGCCGACGCGCATCGTGTTCGTCCGCCAAGCCATCGCCAAAAAGATCGAGCGGGTCGAGCCGACGGATGTCGCCGATGATGCGCCGGTCGAGGACATTCGTCCCAACTCCAGCTCCAATGGAACGGGAAGCAGCAGCGACGACGACATCGACGATGTCGGCGGCGACAGCGCGTCAACGACTGGTGAGCACAACGGGGAGGCTGAAGAGGCGTGAGCCCCAAGTCGGGGGGGCGGGCGCAGCGCCGCCAACGGCGCCTGCTGCTCATCAGCGTGCTCGTCGTTGTTGCGATCTCGCTCGGCTCATTCGCCGCGGTTTTCGCGGCGCAGTGGTCGCCCCGCCTAGGGCTCGACCTGGCCGGCGGGGTCTCGGTCGTCTACACGGCAGAAGGGAATCACATCTCGCAGGCCGATATGAACGAGACGGTCAACATCTTGAACCTTCGGGTCAACGGCCTGGGTGTTTCGGGTGCCGAGGTGCAAACGACCGGCACGAACCAGATTTCGGTGTCGATCCCCGGCGTGACCAATGCACAGGAAGTGCTCAAGGAGATCGGGCAGACCGCTCGCCTGTACTTCCGACCGGTGGAGTGTTACGCCGTTCCGGAGTCGGTGCCCAAGCACGCTCCGAAGAACTACACACCGCCGCGCTCGATCGCCGACGTGCCCGCCTGCCAGTCTTCGTACGCAGTCAACGCGTCAAGCCTCAACGTGCAACCCGACAGTGCGTCGCCCAATGGGTTCACCTCGAACAACATTCCCCCCGACCCCCAGTACGCCGCAGTGCCCTCCACCGCCACGGAGAAGCCGAACTACGCCAACAGCGCGGTCCTATTACCCGGTGTCGGTACCAATTGCTTGGCCGCCGGGTACCGCTGCATGCTCGGCCCGAGCGTGTTGCCGGGAAGCGCGGTGACCAGCGCTCAGGCAACCCAGAACCAGACCGGACAGTGGGTGGTCGACTACAACCTCTCCGGATCTTCGAAGGGCCTGCCGGCCAGCTGCAAGGGTCAGAGCGGCTCGCAGTGTTGGGACGCGGTCGCCCAGGCCAACTTCCACTTGCCCCTGGCTATCGAGCTCGACGGTCAGGTCTATTCGGCGCCGCTCATCCAGCCGACACAGAGCACCTTCACGTCCTTCGACGGCAAGGGCGAGATTTCTGGGAGCCTCACGCAACAGGACGCCAACAACCTCGCCCAGGCCATGAACTATGGCGCACTGCCCGTCGTCCTCAAGGCGGCCACCTCCGAAACCGTGTCGGCGACACTGGGTCACTCGGCGCTCGTGGCCGGCCTCGGAGCCGGCATTGCCGGCTTGATCCTGGTGCTGCTCTACGTACTCTTCTACTACCGGGCGCTCGGGCTCGTCGTGATCTCGGGCCTGGTGCTGACCGCCATGACACTGTGGGCAATCATCTCGGCACTTGGGCACACGTCCGTCGCGCCGAGCTTCGACCTGGCGGGCATCACCGGCCTTATCGTGTCCATCGGCATCACGGTGGACTCCTACATCGTCTACTTCGAACGATTAAAGGACGAAACCAGATCGGGGCGCTCTGTCCGCACGTCGGTCGACCGCGGCTTCAAGAGCGCGTGGCGAACGGTGTGGGCCGCTGACTTCGTGTCATTGATCGCGGCGGTCGTCCTCTACTTCTTCGCGGTGGGCAACGTGAAGGGCTTTGCTTTCTTCCTGGGACTCTCCACGATCATGGACATGGCGTTCACGTGGTTCTATACCCGGCCGCTCGTGATCTTGCTGGGCCAGAGCTCGCGCCTGCAGGGCAAGGGTGCGTTCAGCATCGCCACCGGGTTGCAGGTGCCGAGCGTGCCGAGTGCCACGGAGGTGGTGCCGGTCGGCGCCGGTGGGGGAGGTAGCGCGTGAGCGACGACAAGAACCGCTCGGACGGCGATGACGGCAGCGCGCTCGACGACGTCAATGAAGAGGACGTCGAGGAGCTCGAGGAGGACGTCGACACGGAGGGTCTCGACGAGGACGAGCTGATCACCGTCGATGACGCTGCCCGGGCGCTGCTGGCCAAACCCCGACGGGGGCACGGCCCGATCGCGCGCCTCTACCGGGGCGAAACGCGCTTCGACTTCGTCGGGAAGCGGCGGATCTGGTTCGCCATCTCCACGATCATCATCGTCCTTGGGATCGTGTCGATCATCGTGCGGGGCGGGCTCAACCTCGGCATCGAGTTCAAGGGCGGCACCGAGTGGACGATCGCCGCACCGGGGGTCACCCAGACACAGGCGGTCAACGCCATGAAAGGCACGGGGGCGATCGACCCGACCGTCGAGCTGCTCGGGAGCGGGAGCAAGCAGACGCTCACCGTCCAGTCCGACCTCAACAAGCTGTCCCAGGCCAACCAGAGCCAGGTGAGCCAAAACGTCCAGGATGCGATGCTGCGCCTCACCGGCCACCATCCCGGCTCGTCCTCGCAGGACACGACTACCACGACGAGCGCAGCAACGACCACCACCGCGAAGGCGGGCGCCACGACGGGTTCGACCTCGACGACCACCACCTCGACGACCGTGCCGGCCGACAAGGTGAGCGTCACCACGGTCGGCCCGACCTGGGGCTCGTCGATCACCAACGACGCCATCAAGGCGCTGATCATCTTCTTCATCGTCGTCGGCATCTACATCAGCATCCGCTTCGAGCCCAAGATGGCGTTGGCCGCGTTCATCGCGATGGTCCACGACGTCTTGGTCGCCGTGGGGATCTACTCGATCTTCAACTTCCAGGTCACTCCCGACACCGTCGTGGCCATCCTTACGATCCTGGGGTATTCGCTCTACGACACTGTCGTGGTGTTCGACCGCGTGCGCGACAACACGCGGGGAATCGGGTCGAGCGGCCGCCTGACCTATCCGCAGCTGATCAACCTGTCGATGAACCAGACGCTGGCGCGTTCGATCAACACGTCGGCCGTGGCGATTCTGCCCGTCCTGGCCGTGCTGCTCATCGGCGCGCAGGTCCTCGGGGCCACCACGCTGCAGTCGTACGGACTGGCGTTGTTCGTCGGCCTGCTCTCGGGTGCGTACTCGTCGATCTTCATTGCGTCGCCGGTGCTCTGCATGATGAAGGAGCGAGAAGCGCGCTGGATCGACATCGCCAGCCGGCTGGCGAAGCGCGGCGACACGGGCGCCTTCTACTCGGCGGTCGACGCCGCGAACCTGAACACCCAGATCAGCGTGGCCGCCGCGGGCCAGACGGGCCGGGGCACGGGGGGTACGACTGCGGCCGCCCGGTCCGGTTCGACGAAGCGCAGTGGCGTCATCCGACCGGGCTCGGGCAGCCGACCGGGGGGAGGCGGCGCGACGGGTGGTAGTGGAGGCGGCTCGGGCGCCGGAACCGGAACCGGGACCGTCGTGATGGACAGGCCGTCGGGCGGGGGCTCGGGGCAGTCGGCTCCGGGCGGCGGCCCGAGGCCGCGCAAGGGCAAGCGCAAGCGCAAGCGCTGACCGGCCTGCAGGCGCCGGGTGCGTCGGTGGCGTTTGCCCAGGCGGGTACCCTGGATGGATGGTGGCCCTGACCCGGGTGACTCCCGCGAACGAGCAGGTCGCGGAGGGCACGGACGGGCAGGCGGAGGCGCTGGCCGACCTGCTGGCGCCGCTGCTGGCCGAGTTCGGCGCCCACCGGCCTGAGGACGACACCTCGACGATCGTCGAGGCGGGCCGGGCCGCGCTCAGGGCGCACGAGGGGCAGTTCCGGCGGTCGGGCGAGCCCTACATCACGCACCCGGTGGCCGTGGCGACGATCGTCGCGGAGCTCGGGCTCGACGAGCAGACGGTGGCCGCCGCGCTCCTGCACGACGCGGTGGAGGACACGGGGCTGACGCTGGACGACATCCGGGCGGAGTTCGGCGACGGGGTGGCCGGGGTGGTCGACGGGGTCACGAAGCTCGACCGGCTGCAGTTCGACTCGAAGGAGGCGCAGCAGGCGGCGACGATCCGCAAGATGCTCGTCGCGATGGCCGACGACTGGCGGGTGCTGCTGATCAAACTGGCCGACCGGCTGCACAACATGCGGACGCTCGCGGTGATGCCCGAGTGGAAGCAGCGGCGGACGGCGCAGGAGACCTTCGACGTGTACGCGCCTCTGGCGCACCGCCTGGGTGTGCAGCAGGTGCGGTGGCAGCTCGAGGACCTGGCGTTCGCAACGTTGCACCCGAAGCGGTACGCGGAGATCGAGCAGATGGTCGCGGCCCGGGCGCCGCAGCGTGAGGAGTATCTCGAGAAGGTGCTCGTCCACGTGCGGGAGCGGCTGACCGAGATGGGGATCTCGGCGGACGTCACCGGTCGGCCGAAGCACATGTGGTCGATCTACGAGAAGATGGTCGTGCGCGGGAAGGAGTTCGACGACATCAACGACCTGGTCGCCATCCGGGTCGTGGTGGAGTCGGAGAAGGACTGCTGGGCGGCGCTCGGCGCGATCCACGCCATCTGGGCGCCGGTGCACGGGCGTTTCAAGGACTACATCAACACGCCCAAGTTCAACATGTACCAGTCGCTGCACACGACGGTCATCGGGCTTGAAGGGAAACCCGTGGAGGTGCAGATCCGCACCTCGGAGATGCACCACCGGGCCGAGTACGGCATCGCGGCGCACTGGGGCTACAAGTCCAAGGAGGACCACTCCTCCGAGATGGCCTGGCTGCAGCGGATCGCGGACGTGGATCGGCAGACCGACGACCCGATCGAGTTCCTCGAGGCCCTGAAGCTCGACCTCGAGCAGGACGAGGTCTACGTCTTCACGCCCAAGGGCAAGGTCATCGCGTTGCCGGCGCGGTCGACGCCGGTCGACTTCGCCTACGCGATCCACACCGAGGTGGGGCACCGCTTCATCGGGGCCCGGGTCAACGGTCGGTTGGTGCCCTTGGAGACCCAGCTCTCGTCGGCCGACACCGTGGAGATCATCACGTCCAAGGCGCAGACGGCGGGGCCGTCGCGGGACTGGCTCCAGATCGTGGCGTCGACGCGGGCCCGTAACAAGATCCGCCAGTGGTTCTCGCGCGAGCGGCGGGAGGACGCCATTGAGAACGGCCGGGAGGACCTGGCGCGGGCGCTGCGTCGTGAGGGCCTGCCGCTGCACAAGCTCCTCGGGTCGGCGGCGCTGGAGCAGGTGGCCGAGCAGATGAACCTGGCCGACCTGGACGCCTTGTACGCGTCCATCGGTGAGAGCCAGGTCTCGGCCCAGTCGATCGTCCAGCGGCTGACCAAGGTGCTGCGGAGCGGAGAGGCGACGGACGAGCAGCTGCCGACGACCGTGCTGCCCGGCGTCACCCGGACGAGGCCGGCGGGTGGCCGCCGGACGGGTGCCGGGGTGTTCGTCGAGGGGCTCGACGACGTCATGATCCACCTGGCCCGCTGCTGCACGCCGGTGCCGGGCGACCAGATCGTGGGGTTCGTGACGCAGGGTCGCGGGGTGTCGGTGCACCGGGCGGACTGCGCCAATGCGGCGGCCCTGGCCGACCGGTCACAGGAGCGGCTGATCGACGTCGAGTGGGACCGGGGCAACGACGGGGTCTTCGTGGCGACGATCGAGGTGCAGGCGTTCGACCGGAGCCGGTTGCTGGCCGACGTCTCACGGGTGGTGAGCGAGCACCACCTGAACATCGTGGCGGCCCGGACGGCGACGACGCCCGACCGGGTGTCGCGGATGGCCTTCGACGTCGAACTGGCGGACCCGACACATCTGCACTCGTTGATCTCGGCGTTGAAGCATCTCGACGGGGTGTTCGACGCCTATCGTCAGCTTCCTGGCAAGAAGGCTTAGGTCCCCAGCCGTGAGGCTTCCATCGTGACGGCGGGTTCCGTCGCGCCCGGAGGGCAGTCCGGGCAGTCCGGGCCGCGCACGCCCAAGGGCATGCACGATGTGCTCTGGCCCGAATCGTCCCGGTGGGAGACGACGGTGGCGCGTTTTGCCGGGTTGGTGCAGGGCGCAGGCTACGGGCTCGTCCTCACGCCGATCGTCGAGCACGCCGCCGTGTTCCTGCGCGGGATCGGCGAGGCCAGCGAGGTCGTCGGAAAAGAGATGTACGTCTTCGAGGACCGTGACGGCCAGATGATGGCGCTGCGCCCGGAGGGGACGGCGCCGGTGGTGCGGGCTTTCGTCCAGCACCATCCCGTCCCGCCGTGGAAGGCCTGGTACGCCGCACCGTCGTTCCGTCACGAGAACCCCCAGCACGGGCGCTACCGCCAGCACTCCCAGCTCGGGGTGGAGGCGCTCGGGCCGGCCGACGCCGACCTCGACGTCGAGGTGGTCTCGCTGGCGCACGACTTCTTCGCGGGGCTGGGCCTGCGGGAGGTCGAGCTCAAGCTGCACTCCATGGGCGACGGGGTGTGCAAGCCCGGCTACGTCGCGCTGCTCGGTTCGTTCCTGGCTGAGCGGGCCGATCAGCTCTGCCCGGCGCACCGGGCGCGGCACCTCGAGAACCCGTTGCGGGTGCTCGACTGCAAGACCGAGGAGTGCCGGAAGGCCACGGAGGACGCGCCGCGCTTCCTGGACCACCTGTGCGACCCGTGTGCGGCGCACTTCGCACGGGTGCGTGCGGGCCTGGACGCGCTGGGCGTGCCCTACGTGATCGACCACCGATTGGTCCGGGGCTTCGACTACTACACGAGGACGACGTTCGAGTTCGCGGCCAGTGCCCTGGACGCAGCGCAGAACGGGGTGGGCGGGGGTGGGCGCTACGACGGGCTGGTCGAGATGCTCGGAGGCGAGCCCACGCCCGGGATCGGCTTCGGCATCGGGGTGGAGCGGGTGTTGCTGGCCTGCGACGCGGAGGGCGTGTTCCCGGTCGCCGCGTCGCCCCTGGACGCCTACGTCATCGACACCGCTGGGGGCGAGTCGGCCGTGGCGCTGACCGCGGAGCTCCGGCGGGCGGGGCTGCGGGCCGACCGTGCCTTCGACGACCGCTCGATGAAATCCCAGATCAAGTCCGCCGACCGCTCGGGGGCGCTCGTGGCCCTGGTCGTCGGGCCCAAGGAGCTCGAGGCCGGCGTGGTCGGCCTGCGGCCGCTGCGCAACGACGAGGAACAGCGCAGTGTGCCCCGAGCTGCCATTGTGGACGAGGTCGAGGCGTTCGTCGGCCGGGTCGCCGCCGGCGATGCCGGCACTACCGGCATTACCGGCAACGCCTCCTGACGCCGCCGCCCGTCCCCGCATCGCCCGAACCGAGAAACCGCCCCCGACACCGACATCGAAGCCGAAGGCACGTGACCACCGAACCGAACGAAGAGAACCGGCCCACCGCGTTGCGCACCCACCTGTGCGGGGTGCTGCGCAAAGCGGACGTCGGCACGGAGGTGCGCCTGTGTGGCTGGGTGGCCCGCAGGCGCGAACACGGCGAGCATCTCGCATTCGTCGATCTCCGCGACCACACCGGCATCATCCAATGCGTCATCGACCACGCCACCGACGTGCGATCCGAGTGGGTCATTGCCGTCAGCGGCACGGTGCGCGAGCGGCCGGAGGGCACGGTCAACCCGGGCATCGGCACGGGCGAGGTCGAGATCGGCGACTGCACCGTCGAGGTGCTCAACGAGGCCGAGCCGCCGCCGTTCTCGGTCGACGACCGGGCCGAGTCCGACGAGCCGGTCCGTTTGAAGTACCGCTACGTCGACCTGCGCCGCCCGCGCATGCAGAAGAACCTGCGGCTGCGCTCCCGCGTCAACGCGGCCATCCGCCGCGCCATGGACCGCAACGGGTTCGCGGAGATCGAGACGCCCTTGCTGTGGGCACCCACACCCGAGGGCTCCCGGGAGTTCT
>DATHPK010000166.1:0-10873 GCA_035483935.1 Acidimicrobiales bacterium | reverse complement strand
AGGCCGCGGCCTGCGGGACGCCCGCGGTGGCGACGAACATCGCCGGCCACGCCGACGCCGTGATGGACGGAGAGTCGGGCCTGTTGGTCGACGGCGAACGCGAGCTGTCCGGTGCGCTCGGACGGGTGTTGGGCGACGAGGTCCTGCGGAGCCGCCTGTCGAAGGGCGCGCTGGAGCGCGCCCGTTGGTTCACGTGGGACGCCACCGCGCGCCGGGCCCTCGAGGCGCTGGCGGGTGAGGCGAAGTCCCGGAGCTGAGGATTACGAGTCCCCGCCGACGGGGGTGACCGTTTCGCCCGTAGGGGCGGCGGCGCCGGACGTTGCCGGCACGGGCACCGCCCGCAACTTGCTTCGACGCAAGGGTTTGCGCACGCGCAGCCCGAAGCTCGAGATCACCGCGTCCGCCACCAACAGCACGACGCCGATCCAGATGAGGTTGCCTGCGTGGACGAAGGAGCCCGCCCAGTTCGAGCCGGGCAGGTAGTGATGGACGCGCTGGCCCTCCACCACGTTCAGGCAGCCCGCCACCACGAACGCGATGCCGCCGATCACGGCCACCGCCCGCGCCCATCGCAGCACCAGCCCGAGTGCCACCAGCACCCCGACGGCGAGGGCGACCTTCGGCGGCGCCACGAGGAGGGTCACGCCTCCCGTGGCCGCGCCGAGCACCAGCGCCCGCGGGAAACGCACCCAGCCGTGCCGCGGCTCGCCCAGGGTGGGCACGGAATAGGGCAGGGTCAACGACGGGGCGTCGAAGGGGTCGGACGGCCGCTCCGGCGCGTCGGGTCCGGCGGGGCCGCGCAACCGCCGCGGGAGCACGCGCGCCCGCAACCAGCGCCGCGACCGCACCGGCAGGAAGCCGAGAACGAGACACAGCAGCAATGTTGCGCCGGAGATCGCCAAGGCGATCCACACCAACTGCTGCGGTGTCCACGTCAGCGTCACCGTGAAGTTGGCGCCACCGAGCGCGTGGAGGTCGTCGGCGGTGACATGCCACCCGTTGGCGAACCCGTCGACGAGCTGGGGCGGCCCCAGGTCGACCGGGTGTGAGCCCGGCGGCGCCCCGGGCCCGGGGGTGGCCACGGCCCGCCAGCCCTTGTTCACGCTCTCGCCGAGGACGAACTCGAACGGTTGCGTCGCCCCCGTGACCTTGGCGTCGAGGGTGTCGATGTGCGACGAGGTCTGTGTCACTGTCGGGACGGGTCCCGGTTGCGTGGCGGGCAGCGAGGGCGTGCCCTCCGCCGTGGGCGACGCGACGGGACCGGCGACGCCTCCGGCGGCGGAGTCGAGCCCGAGCTGGTCGAGGTTCCACCCGGTGCACGTCGTCGGGGCACTTGCGCACGGCGGGTTGTGCCCGAGCGCCGACTGCACGACGTGCGTACCGGCCGCCAGTGTGATCCCCTTGGCGTCCGGCCCGCACGGCGTGACCTGCACCTCGCCGCCGTTGAGCGCAGTGGTCGTCGACCCCGTGACCGCGACGGAGATCGGCTGTCCGTCGATGGTCAACAGGTTGCTCACGCAGTTGCCGGGCAGCGCAGGCGGCGTGGGGGAGAAGGTCACGCCCGGGATGCCGATCTCGGCGATGCCGATCGGCAGCGCCAATGGCCCGGCCGAGTAGTAGTTCGCTGCATATTCCGGCCGGATGGCGGTGAACGTCACGGTGAAGTGCGATCCGTTGATCGCCGGGAAGGTCAACGGCACGGTCGTCACGGCTCCCGGCACCGGGCTGTCGGCGATCGCCGGGAGGGTCACCTGGCGCACCTGGAGGCCGGACGTGATCGTCAGCGCCGTCGGCACGGAATGGCGTCCGTCCGCGATCACTCGGAGGTCGAGGCGGGTCAGGGCCTGCGGTTTGGTGAGGTCGTACGTCAGCGAGGCGCCGATCTGTGCCTTCGTCCCGAGCCCGGGCTGCCAGGCCGTCGCGCTGCTCCCGTCGACCGTCGCGGATGCGGTCGCCTTCAGGTCGCCGGGCAACCGGCCCGAGGAGTAGGCGTCGCGCACGCCGTTGGCGCCGCTCTCCGACCGCCCGACGAGCCGGTCGATCTCGTCGTCCGGGATGAGCGACGACAGCGACGCGCTCCCCGACAGCGTGAACGTGCGCGCCGTGGGCAGCGTGAAGGCCCGCGAGATCGTCGTCTCGGGGTCGCTGCGCGGCGGGTATCCCGAGGTGCGCGCACGCGTCATCACGACACTCAGGCGGTCGGCCGCCGACGCCGCCCCCAGTGAGGACAGCATCTGGGTCGGCATCTGCAGCACTTGGCGCACCGACTGGCCCGGGATCTCGATTTCGGAGAAGCCCACGGCGGCAGCCGTCAGGGGCGGCGCGGAGTTGTCCGTGGTCCCGTCGAGCGTCACCCGCAACGTGTGGAACGTCCGCGCCGGAAAGGTCAAGGTCTGTCCGGTCGTCAGGTGCGAAGCAGCCGTGAGGCCGTACTGGATGGGATCTTTGCCGTCGAACGTCAAGGTCACCCCGGACACCCAGCGCGAGCGGTCGCCCCGTTGTGGCTGCACGACCGTGATGTGGTCGGTGGTGACCGCGTTGGTGAACTGCGCCTGCCACCACTCGCCCTTGGGATCCGGCACGAAGGTGCCCGTGATCCACGCCGTGTCGAGGTTGTTGTCGATCGCGCTGTACGCCTGGTCCTCGGGCGTGTACGAGACACCGTTGCCGTAGCTGCTGGCGGTGACGTTCACCGCGCCGACGTACGTAGCGTTGGTCTTCGACGTGATTCCGGACCCCGGGAACAACTCGATCGGGCTGTCGCTCAGATCGGTCTTTGCCGGGTTCTCGTCCGGCGTCTCCGTGTACCCGGCGTTCGCAGTCAGCGTGTCCCAGCGGAAGGCCTGCTTGCGGTTGGTGTCGGTCACCACGAGCTGCGCGCCCTGTGACGCCAGCTGCTTCAACTGGGGCTTCGCTCCGAGCGTGCCGGCGTAGTAGATCGCGCTGCTTGTGTTGAGCAACCCCAGGCCGGCCAGGTTGTTGAGACCGGTGGCGTCTCCCTCCATGACGACAGCGCCGCTGTCGGACTCCCCGCGCAGAAGGGCCCGGGGATCGGGCACGGTGTAGGTGACGATCGGCGCCGGCCAGGCGAGGTTGCCCGGGACCGAGAGGTCCTCCTCGTTCAGCGTCGACACCGTCGAATCGTTCGGCCGCGGCGTCCCGAACGACTGCGGGTCTGACAACCCCGCCGGCGTCTGCAGGAGTTGGAGAGAGAGGAGCTGCGGTTGGGGGATGCCGTAGTGCTCGTAGCGCTGGTCGTATTCGACCATGACGTCGCCCGCGCCCATCAGGCGGGACATCGGTGCCAGCGCGTTCCAATTGGCGATGCCGTCCTGAATCGGACCGTCGATGGCGTACAAGGTGTCGGCCGTCGCGATCGACCCCATGACCTGTTGCTCGCGGGTCACGAAATTGCGGTTCAGCAGCGCGGGCTGGGGCGTGTCGACCGTGTCCCCCCAGTCGTAGGAGGCGAAGTCGTTGCCCGGGATGGCGAAGACGCGGGTTCCGGGATGGGTCGCGTTGAGGTGGTTGATCGCCGCGAGCTCGTAGGAGGGCAGGGAGGCCGGTTGGGTGAAGTTGTTGGCGATGGTGTCGCCGTTGAACAGGGAGGGGATGTTGGCGACGACGAGGCCCGCCACGCACACCGCGGTGACGATCCCCACGAACGACAGCCGCAGCCACAGCGCCGTCAGCGCGGACCCGAGGAGCATGAACAGGGCCAGCAGGATCAGGGGCGTGGCCCGGTCGGTCGAGCGCAGCGCCAGGCCGGCCGTCGTGTCGGTCATGAAGGACTTGAGCCAGCCGCCGATTCGGGTCGGGTCGGCGTAGGGGAACGGGCCCACCGACAGGACCAGGCCGACGAAGAGCAGCACCAGGAAATAGGCCCGTTCCTTCCAACGGACGAACGCAGCCGCCACCAGCGACACGACCGGGAGGGCGAGCGAGGTGCCGATCAGCCAGATGTTCTGGGTGTAGCGGACCGCCGCGTTCGTCCATGGCCCGAGGTGGTCGGTGCCGTAGAAGTACCAGTAGCCGAGGCCGCGGAGGATGTCCGCGGGGTTGGAGGTGGCCGACGTCGAAGGGACCGTCTCGGTGAACTTCAGGACGTTGACGCCGTAGGCGGCTTCGACCTCCAACCCTGCGATCCACCACAGGCTCGCGCCGAGGGTCAGGACCGAGATGCGCAGCCCGGTGGCCAGCGCGTGGCGCCAGGTCGACTCGCGCAGCACGACCACGGCGTAGAAGAGCCACAGAATCGGCGCGACGCCGACATAGATGACCGAGCTCGCGTTGATGCCGCTCACCAGCGCCACGACGAACGCGAACAGCGCCGGCTCGCGCCAGCCGCCCCGGCGCAGCGCCACGATGGTCAGGCCCAACATGAACGGCAGGCCCGCCCACGGCAGCAGGATCACCGAGATCCGCCCGGAGTACTGCAGGAAGTAGGGCGACAGCATGTAGG
Source organism: Acidimicrobiales bacterium (assembly GCA_035483935.1). Taxonomy (GTDB): domain Bacteria; phylum Actinomycetota; class Acidimicrobiia; order Acidimicrobiales; family RAAP-2; genus Bog-473. The sequence continues at coordinate 6,411 of DATHPK010000166.1, read as the reverse complement.
CGAGTGCGGCCGCCACGGGCCCGGGTCCCCTTTGGCCGAGGATGCGCGAGAGATAGAGGACACCGAGGCCGGCGCCGAACAGGATCGTGCCGAGCCAGAGGCGCTGGGCCACCCACACCGGCACCCCGAGCAGATGGAAGACCGTATAGAACGGCCCCATCGGGAACAGGTACCCGATGTACTGGTGGTTGACCGTCCCGAGCGCGACGGTCGGGTTCCACATGAATGCGACCTGGCTCAGGAATTTGGTCGGATCCAGATAGAGGAACGTCTTGGTGTCGGGCGTGACCACCCCGGGCCGCACCGCCAGCAACGGGACATAGGCGAGGCCCGCCACCGCAGCCAGCCCGCCGATCCACCACCACCGGCCGCGCTTGACGACGGCTCCGCTCAGTGCGGCCGAAGCGACCGGGGCGCCGGCCTCGTTCCCGCCGCTGCCGTTCCCTCCGTTCCCGGCGCTCGCCTCGCCGTTCGCCTCGCCGTCCCCCTTCTTCGCGCCGCGTTTGGCGGCGTGCCGCCCCCGGGAGCCCCGGGAGGCGGTGATGGTGAATGCGGAGGTCATCGGGGGGTCTGGAAGTCGCCCGGTAGTGTAAGCAGGCCCGGCCGTCACGGCCTGTCATGCAGCGACACGCGAAGGGAGCGGCCTCGTGGCCACCAGCACCAAGAGCCGCCTCACCGGGGAGAGGCCGCAACAGGGCGTGACCCCGGACTCCCTGCTCGCCCTGCACGAGGCGGGGTACCGGGCCATCCTCGAGCGCATCGGATCGGGCCGCGTCCTCGATGTTGGCTGCGGCCAGGGGTTCGAGTCCGCCCGCTTCCTGGCGCCCGACCGCACCGTCCTGGGCGTCGACTATTCCTCCGACGCCACGACGACCGCCGCCGCCCGCTACGAGCCCGAGGGCCTGAGGGTGGCCCAGATGGACGCCCGGGCGCTCGGCCTCGGGACCGCCACCTTCGACGGCGCCTGCTCGTCGCACCTGATCGAGCACTTCACCGACCCCGAGCGCCACGTCGCCGAGCTCGCCCGCGTCATCACCGACGACGGCGTCCTCTGTCTTGTCACGCCCAACGGCCCGACCGACTTCGAGAACCCCTTCCATCTTCACCTCTTCGACCGCGCCGAGCTCAAGTCAATGCTCGAGCGGCACTTCGGCGATGTCTGGCTCGGCGGCGTCGACGCCAACCCACGCGTGAAGGCGGACTTCGAGGCCCGCCGCGCCAAGGGCAACAAGATGTTGCGCCTCGACGTCTTCGACCTGCGCCACCGCATGCCATATTCGTGGTACGTCTGGACCTACACCCGCCTGCTCCCGCTCGTGTACAAGGTGTTCGCGCGCGGCGACAGCGGCGGTCTCACCGGGATCACGGCCGATGACTGGTTCGTCACGGACGAGCCCGACGACACCACGCTCGTGCTCTTCGCCGTCGCCCGCCGGCCCTTGCGCCAGGCCGGTTCCGCGGAGCAGGCGCAGCAGGCCACCCCGGCCCAGAAGAGCGGCGCCGCCTAGATGATGCTGGCCGTCGGCCTCACGGGAGGCATCGGGTCGGGCAAGTCCGCCGTGGCCGACCTGCTCGTGGAACGGGGAGCCGTCCTCATCGATGCGGATCAGGTCGCACGCGACGTGGTCGCTCCCGGCGGTCCCGCCTACCAGCCGCTCATCGATCGGTTCGGCCCGGACATCGTCGCCGCCGACGGCACGATCGACCGCCAGGCGCTGGCCAACATCGCCTTCGCCGACGAGGAATCCCGCCTCGCCCTCAACGCGATCACCCACCCCGCCATCGGCATACGCATGATCGAGATGCGCGACGCCCTCGCCGACACCGACGACATCGTGGTCCTCGCCATCCCGCTCCTCACGGCGGTGCACCGCGAGATGGTCAAGCTGCATAAGGTCGTCGTCGTCGACACCCCGACCGACGTCGCTCTCGAGCGACTGCTCTCCCAACGCGGCTTCGACAGGGCCGACGCCGAGGCGCGCATCCGCTCGCAGATCTCGCGCGAGGAGCGCTGCAAGGAGGCCGACTACGTCCTCGACAACTCGGGCGACCGCCCGGCGCTCGAGCGCGAGGTGGGCAGGCTCTGGGACTGGTTGCTCGCGGCCCAGAAGGAATTGCCACACGAAGCGCCGGAGAGTGCCCCGGCCTGACGGCCGGCGACGCCGCGCTCCCGCCGGACCTCGCCCCGGCGGGCCCCGCCGGTCCCGGCACACCCCACAGGTAGCCTCGAAGGGCCATGCCCGAATTCGAGGTCGTCTCCCCGTTCAAGCCCTCCGGCGACCAGCCGACGGCCATCACCTCGCTGGCTCGCGGGGTCACCCGCGGCGACCGCTACCAGACCCTCCAGGGCATCACGGGCTCGGGCAAGACCGCCACCATCGCCTGGATGATCGAGCAGGTGCAGCGCCCGACCCTCATCATCGAGCCCAACAAGTCGCTCGCCGCCCAGCTCTCCTCCGAGCTGCGCGACCTCTTCCCGAAGAACCGGGTCGAGTTCTTCGTCAGCTACTACGACTACTACCAACCCGAGGCGTACCTGCCCTCGACGGACACGTACATCGAGAAGGACTCCTCTATCAACGACGAGATCGACCGGCTCCGGCACGCCACCACCTCGTCGCTGCTCATGCGCCGCGACGTGATCGTCGTCGCCTCGGTGTCCTGCATCTACGGCCTGGGCTCGCCCGACGAGTACGCGGACCGCATCCTCGGCCTGGCGGTGGGGGAGCAGGTCGACCAGCGCGAGGTGCTGCGGCGCCTCGTGGACCTCCAATACTCCCGCAACGACGTCAATCTCGTCCGCGGCACCTTCCGCGCCCGCGGCGACACCGTCGAGATCCACCCGGCCTACGAAGAGGCAGCGCTGCGCGTCGAGATGTTCGGTGACACGATCGAGCGCATCGTGCCCTTCGACGTCATCACCGGGGAGATGGGCGACGAAATGGAGGACGTCGCCGTCTACGCCGCCACGCACTACGTGACCGGCGACGAGATCATCCAGCGGGCCGTCGGCACCATCGAGGTCGAGCTGCGCGAGAGCCTGCAGGAGTTCGAGCAGCAGGGCAAGCTCCTCGAGGCGCAGCGCCTCCGGGTGCGCACCGAGCACGACCTCGAGATGCTGGCCGAGACCGGCATCTGCTCGGGCATCGAGAACTACAGCCGCCACCTCGACGGCCGCAAGCCCGGCGAGACCCCCTACACGCTCCTCGACTTCTTCCCGAAGGACTGGCTCTGTGTCATCGACGAGAGCCACGTCGCCGTCCCGCAGCTCCACGGCCAGTACGCCGGCGACCGCTCGCGCAAGGACGTGCTGGTCGAGCACGGCTTCCGGCTCCCGTCGGCCAAGGACAACCGCCCGCTGCGCTTCGAGGAATTCGTCGAGCGGGTGTCCCAGTGTGTGTTCGTCTCGGCCACGCCCGGTCCCTTCGAGCTGGAGCATTCGGACCAGGTCGTCGAGCAGGTCATCCGCCCGACGGGCCTCGTGGACCCCGAGGTCACGATCATGCCCACGAAGGGCCAGATCGACGACCTCCTCAACCGCATCACCAAGACCGTCGGGGCGGGCGGCCGCGTTCTTGTCACCACGCTGACAAAGAAGATGGCGGAGGACCTGACCGACTACCTGGCCGAGGCCGGCGTGCGCGTGCAGTACCTGCATTCCGACATCGACACCATCACTCGCATCGAGATCCTCCGCGAGCTGCGCCTGGGTTCCGTCGACGTCCTCGTGGGCATCAACCTCCTGCGGGAAGGCCTCGACCTCCCGGAGGTCGCGCTCGTAGCCATCCTCGACGCCGACAAAGAGGGCTTCCTGCGCTCGGCGTCCTCCCTCATCCAGACCATGGGACGGGCGGCGCGCAACGTCGACGGCATGGTGGTGCTCTACGCCGACACCGTCACCGACTCCATGCGCGAGGCGGTCTCGGTCACGCAGCGCCGCCGCGAGGTCCAGATGGCCTACAACCGGGAGCACGGGATCGACCCCCAGACGATCCGCAAGTCGGTCACCGACATCCTCGAGCGCATCCGGGGCAGCGGCGGCGTCGGCACCGACGGTCGTTCCACTCGGGCCGGTCGTAGCCGGGCCGAGGTTCGCCGCAACGCCGCGGTGCGCGGCAACCGGCGCGCCCCCACCGATCTCTTCGCCGAGGGCGACGCGTCCACGCCGGCCGAGGCGGTCGAGCTGATCACGCAGCTCGAGTCGGAGATGAAGGCCGCCGCCGCCGACCTGCGCTACGAGGAGGCGGCGTTGCTGCGCGACGAGATCGCCGAGCTCCGCTCCTCCATACCGGGCTGACCGGACGGAGTCGCCGGGTCAGAGTGTGGCGCTGCTCGTCGGGGCCAAGGTCATGGTGGCCAGGCCCGAAGAGCTCTGACACATGCTCACCCATTGCGCGTACGGCACGCTCAGGTTGAGGTTCATCGTGGCGTGCGACGTGGCGAACGATCCCTTGGCGGTGCCCTTTTCGCCCGGGCTCGGGTACGAGATGGGCGTCGGCGTGGCCATGGAGAGCAGTTTGCCTGCCGAGAACGAGAGCTTCGTGGGCGTGAGCGAACCACTGGTCGTCTTGTAGGTGACCTTTCCGCTGAGTGGTGGGAACGCGTTCTCGAACGCCACGCAGCTGGCCGATGTGTCGGTGCTCTTTCCGGTGAAGGTCGCCTGTGTCACCTTGCTGGCGGCCGAGCCGGTGCAGCCGTGCATCGTGGCGTGGAAGGTGAGCGTCGTGGCCTTTCCACTGCCGAGAGTCAGCGGTGGATTCGCCGTGATGGTGCCCGATGCGAAGCACATCGTCGTGCTCTTCGCGGTCGTGGCTGCCAGGCGGGCGCTCGCCACCCCCGGGGCGAACACTCCGGCGAGGAGGCCGATCGTCATGGCGGCCAGGGCGAGGGCGCTGACGGCCCGTGCGTTCAACGTGCGGCGCATTGTGCACCTCCTGTGACAGCTGGCGCGAGGCTACCCCCATTGCGAGTCGCGCCGCCGGGGGTGCGAGCCGCCCGACTCCGGGCAGACGAAGGCCCAGGCCTCGGCGTCGGCGGCCCCCTAGAGTCTCCGACCATGCCGACCACGACCCAACTGCGTGAAGCCATGGACCGCTACGCCGAGGCGGCCAGCTCCAGAGACGCAGACAAGTACGCCGCGCTCTTCACGCCGGACGCCGTCCAGGTGGACCCGTACCCTTCGGGCGTCCACAACGGCCGGGACGAGATCCACACGTTCATCAAGCAGTCCTTCGAGGCCTGCGAGTCGATGACGTTCGAAGTGGAGGAGTGCCACCCGGTCGCGGACAAGGCCGGTATCCGCTTTCACATCACGCTCGGCCTCGAAGGCGGTGCGACGATGCACATCCGCGGCGTGGAGATCTTCACGATCACCGACGACGGGCTGATCTCGGCCGTCGAGGCGTACTGGGGCGACGAGGACGTAACGCTCGAATAGGGGGTGGCCCGAGCCGCCGCGGCCGACTGAGCGTCGCGAGCATCGGGGGGTGCAACATTCCTACACAACGAGGTCACACCTCCGTTACCATCCCGCGTCAGGGCAGTTTGGTGCGACCCAGCACGGTGCCAGCCGGGGAGGACGCGATGCGCACTCGTCATGCAGGTCGGGCAACCCGACCGTCGGAGTTGGCGAAGCGACACCTCATGTCTCCGCTCTCGGGGGTGATGGTGCTGCTGGCCGGGTTTGGCTTCCTCGTGGTGCCGGCCGCCCCCGCCGCGGCGGCGCCTCCCGCACCCGGCTGGACCACCGCGCAGGCGCCGCTGCCGACCGACGCCGGCAACGGCAGCACCAATCCGGCGGCGTACATGGCGTCGTCGGCCTGCCCGGCTCCCTCCGCGTGCATCACCGTGGGTTGGTACGACGACACGGCCGGGCACGCCTGGGGAGTGATCGAGACGCAGAGCGGGTCGACCTGGAGCGACACGCAGGCGCCCCAGCCGGGCAACGCCGGCAGCGGCATCGACCAGGGACTGTTCATCGGGTCGCAGCAGTGCGGCGTGATCGAGGTCTGCCACGCGATCTCGTGTCCGAGCAGCACCTTCTGCGTCGCCGTGGGTGGTTACTACGACACCGCCGCGCACATGCAACCCTTGCTCGAGACCTCGTCAAACGGGAACTGGGCTGCCGCGGAGGCGCCCGTCCCCGGTGACACCGCCGTCGACTCCGGACCCACGGCGTTCCCGAACGCGTACCTGTTCGCGGTCAGCTGCGTCTCGACGACGTCGTGTGTCGCCGTGGGCCAGTACACCAACACGAGCGGCGCCGTGATCGGACTGATCGACACACTGTCCGGGACGACCTGGTCGACGCAGGCGGCCCTGCCCACCAGCGTGTCGACCGACTCGTTCGTCTACGACGTGTCCTGTGTCGCCTCGGGGTATTGCGCGGCGAGCGGTTACTACCGCGACACC
>DATHPK010000165.1:0-4283 GCA_035483935.1 Acidimicrobiales bacterium | reverse complement strand
ACTGAACAGCGGCGTCGCCGACAACCCGTGGATCGTGCGACTGCGTGAGGATTCTCGGGTCATCTTCGGCGCGTTCCTCAAGACCTTTCGGCCCTCGAAGCCGATCATCCTGGCCGCCGAGGGTTACGCCAGGGCGGGCGGAACCGAGATCCTCCAGGGCACCGACATCAGGGTGGCGGGGGAGAGCGCGGTCTTCGGTGTCACCGAGGTGCAGCGCGGATTGTTCCCCATGGCGGGTTCGACCGTTCGGCTCCCGCGCCAGATCGGCTACGCCGTGGCGGCCGAGATGCTGTTGACCGGTGAGGACATCGGCGCCCGACGGGCGCACGAACTCGGACTGATCAACCACGTGGTCCCGGACGGTCAGGCCTTGAGCCACGCCCGCTCCATCGCGGATCGCATAGCGGCGAACGGCCCCCTTGCCGTCTCCGCCATCCTGCGGACGCTCCGCGAGACCGATTCCCTGCCGGAGGCGGAGGCCTTCACGATCGAGGGTCGACTCGGCATGGAAGTGATGACGTCGAACGATGCCGCGGAGGGTCCTCGGGCGTTCCTGGAGAAGCGACCGGCAGAATTCACCGGTACCTGACCGGACGACGGGGGAGGAGACGCCGTGCACCGGAGCGCTCGTGTCCTGGGAGCTTTGGTGGCCGTTCTGACCGTCTGTGTTGGTGGGGCGGGCGTGGCGACCCCTGCGAGCGCGTCGGGAACCGGCAGCCACCTCACCGGCGACGGGACCTGGCCCGGTCTCGGCACGGTGTGCGAGCACGGTCCGGGCGGTGCAGCGACGGCACGCGGTGTAGGTGCGCGCAGCATCAACATCGCCACCTTCGCCGATCCCGGTAGCAGCGCCGCACCGGGGCTGAACAAGGAGTTCTTCCAACTCGCAGGTGCGTTCGCCAAGTGGTGCAACGCGGCAGGCGGTATCGACGGGCGCAGGATCGTGGTCCACGACCGCGACGGCGCGCTCTTCAACGCGGCGCAGGTCACCGATGAGGCATGCCAGCAGGACTTCATGTCTGTCGGCGGAGGACTCGTCTTCGACCAGTCGGCGGTGCCGGACCGTGTGGGGTGCGGTCTCGGCCAGATTCCTTCCTACGTTGTCTCCAACGAGGCGGACAACGCCGCCCTGCAGGTGGACCCTCAGGGCATCCGGGTCGACGAGATAGAGGCGGGTTGGTACGGCGCCCTCGGCCGCCGTTACCCGACCGCGATCAAGCACTTCGGCATCGGCGCGGCGAACGAACCGAGCATCCTCGAGCCCACGCAGAAATGGGAGCAGGCCGCCGAGCGGCAGGGTTGGAAAGTCCAGTACTTCCAGGAGCCCCCCTTCACCGTGGCCGACTGGACACCGTATGTCGCCGAGGACCAGTCCAGGGGCATCGACGCGCTCGAGACGCCGACCGGCACGAACGTGCAGACGTTCTTCCAAGCCATGCAGACGGCCGGCTACCACCCGACCTTCATCTTTCTCGGCATCGGCATCCCCGAGGACCTGGGCAAACAGTCGTACGACGTGACGCTCTCCGGCCCGCTGCCGCCTGTCTACTTCGCGACGCAGAATTGGCCGTTCGAGCTGGCCTCGCAGAGCCCAGGGCTCGAGCAGCTCATCGCGCTAATGCGGAAGGACGCCCCGGGCGACACCATCGACACGAACGATGAGTACGCCGTCGACGCCTGGCTGCTTTTCGCCAAATCGGCGTCGGCTTGCGGCGCGGACCTGACCGTCTCGTGTGTGCTCGAGCGTGCGGCGTCACAGAAGGACTGGACGGGGGGAGGCGTCTACGCGCCCATCGCACACCTGGCCCCTTCCAACAAACGCCCTCTGCCGAGCGATTGCTTCCTGCTGATGCAGGTCAAGGGCGCCGCGTTCTCCTACGACAAGACCGACACCCAGCCCAACGACCAGATCTGGCACTGCGACCCCAAGTCGCTGTTCCCGGTGACATTGGGCGGCTGAGCCGCCGCCGCGCGAGTCAGGCGACGGGGCGGAAGTAGGGGAGCGCCAGGTCGTCGGAAGCCGGGTGGAACTCGACCTGGAGGGCGAGTCCCTCGTGGAGCTCGGCCGGAACGCAACCGACGACGGCGCTGAGGAACCACCACCCCTCTTCGAGCGTGACGACGGACGGCGCGTACGGCACTACGAAACCGGGATGGGGCGGGCGCCACACCACCGTCCAGCTGTACAGCGTCCCCCGGCCGGCGCTCTGCTCCCAGGCGAGCCCCGTGCTCGTGCACTGCGGGCACACGGCGAAGGCGCGCAGGGCGCGCGCGCCGCAGGCGGAACAGAGGGGCAGCACGAGCTTGCCCTCGTTACACCCGTTCCAGAACGGCTCCGACCGCTCGGATGGCCGCGGCATGGGGAAGCCGCCTGGAGGTGGCGGGGAGAGCAGCCCCGCGGTGGCGTCCGCCGCGCTCACGGGCGCTCCGTGCCGAGGAGCAGCACGTCGTTGAACAGCGCGCCCGAGCCGCCGTTCGAACACAACGCCACCTCGGCGCCGTCGACCTGCATGGTCGGGCACTCGCCGCGCAACTGCTGCACGCCGCGCGTGACGCGTTGGAACTGCTGCGCCGCCACGCCAGGGTGGCTGAACGACATGGTGCCGCCGTCGGTGGTGACCGGGAGCGTGCCGCCGGGTCCGATCGCGCCCGACTCGACCATCGGCCCGCCCTCGCCGGGCTCACAGAAGCCGAACGCCTCGAGCTGGCGGATGATCTCGAAGGAGAACGGGTCGTAGAACTCGGCGACGTCCACGTCGCCGGGGCCGAGCCCGGCCATGGCGAAGGAGGCCTGCGCCGCACCCGCTCCCACCCAACCCGCGGCGCGCACGCCCGGACGCGGCGTGAAGTCCCAGACGGGTGCCACGGTGTAGGCGGGTCCGTAGCTGTCGCTGCCGCAGCCGACAATCCAGACCGAGCGCGGGTCGTTGCGCGCGACGTCGGCCCGGGCCAGCACCAACGCGCACCCGCCTTCGGAGACGGTGGCGCAGTCGAGGAGGTGGAAGGGCTCGGCTACAAAGGGCGACTCCAAGATGTCCTCCGGGCCGAACGGCCCCCGTCCGTGGTAGACGGCCGCGGGGTTGTGGTGGCCGTTGGTGCGGATGACCGCGGCCGCCGTGGCCAGTTGCAGTTCCGTCGTGCCGTACGTGACCATGTGGCGCCTCGCCATCAGCGCGAACTCGGCGGCGGTGAAGAGGCCGAACCCCGCCACGAGCTCGTTGGGCGGGGTCGTCCAGGGGGCGGCCGAACCGTGGCTCCGCAGTCCGGCGCCACCGGCCAGGACCAGCACGACGCGGCACTGGCCGGTGGCGATCAGTGCGGCGGCGTCGACGATGGTGGGAATGCCGAGGCCGCTCGGGCGGCGCACGCAGGGACCGAGCCCGAGCTCGAGCACAGCGTCGGCGGCCGCCTGCCCCACCACCCCGTCGACGTCACCCGGCCGGATTCCAGCATCGGCCAGGGCGCCGAGTGCCGCCTCGAGCGCAATCGAAGCAGAATCGTGCCCCGGCAGACGCCTCGCTTGGGGTGTGTTGAAGACGCCGACGACGGCCACGTCGCGGAACGGATGGGTCATCGTCGCCAGGGTGTCATGCGCCGGGCTCGCGCAGGCGGAAGCGCTGCACCTTGCCGCTGGCCGTCAGGGGAAGCTCGTCGACGAAGTGCACCTCCCTCGGCACCTTGTAATTGGCCATGTGCTCGCGGCACCACGCAATCAGTGTCGCTTCGTCGACAGCGTCGCTGCCGCGTCGCACCACGTAGGCCTGCGCCACCTCGCCCAGACGGTCGTCGGGAATGCCGACCACCGCGACCTGCGCCACGCCGGGATTGGTCAGCATGATGCCCTCGATCTCGGCGGGGAAGGCGTTGAAGCCGCCGACGATAAACATGTCCTTCTTGCGATCCGTGATGCGCAGGTTCCCGTCCTCGCCAATGTGGCCGATGTCTCCTGTACGCAGGTAACCGTCCTCGTCGAACGCACCCTCGGTGGCCTCGGGGTCGTCGAAATAGCCCCGCATGACGTTGAATCCCTTGACGAGGATCTCGCCGGTCTCGGCCGGTGCAACGGTGCACCCCTCCTCGTCGGCGACCCGTACCGAGACGCCGGGCAGGGGTCGCCCCACCGTGGTGGCGATCACCTCGGGGGGGTCGTCGTGGCGGCACATGCTCACCGTGCCCGTCGTCTCCGTGAGCCCGTAGCCGGTCACCACCGTGGCGATGCGCAGGTCCTCGCGCATCCGCCGCACGACCTCGACGGGCACCGTGGCCGCACCGGTCACCGAGAG
>DATHPK010000164.1:0-21032 GCA_035483935.1 Acidimicrobiales bacterium | reverse complement strand
TGCATGCGGGGTGTCTAGTCCAGCCCGAACCGCGGCTCGAGCCGTCCCCGGGCGCCGATGTCGTCGACGACGAGCAGGGCGCCGTCGAGGCCGCTGCCGCCCGATCCGTTCGCGGCCACGCTCACGACGTAGAGCCGGTCGAGCCCCGGACCGCCGAACGTCACGTCGGTCGGGTTGGCGACGGGCACTCCGACGGTGCGATCGAGCCCGGTGGTCGTGAAACGGGCCAGCTGCGCGCCGCCCACGAGGGCGCACCAGAGCCCCCCGCGGTCGTCGAGGGTGGCGCCGTCGGGCAGCCCTTCCAGGCTGGAGACGTCGCCGAACACCGTGCGCGGTCCCACCGATCCCCGGCCGGCGTCGTAGGGATAGGCGTAGTACTGGGCCGAGGTGTCGCCGATCACGAGGGTCATCGACCCGCCCAGCATGGCCACCGTCGGCCCGTTCGTGTTGGAGATGTCGGGATCGAGCAGCCTCCATCCCTGGTGCGGCGAGTACCACCAGGCCGAACCGTCCGCCTTCTGCAGGTTGAGCGTGCCCGTGATCAGGTTGCCGGACAGGTCGGCGCAGGCGTCGTTGGCGCGCCGGCCGAGGCCCTCCGGATACGGCGTGAGCAACCGGATCGTCCCGTTGTCGGGATCGACACGGTGCAGGCCGTCGTCGAGGCACGCCACGAGCGCACCGTCCCCGGTGGGCACTAGGCCGGCGGCCATGGACGGGAGCCGGAGCGTCTGGAGCTCCGTGCTGTCGCCTTCGAGCCAGTGCAACGTCTGCGCCGCGCAGTCGACGAAGTAGAGGCGCTCGCTGCGCTCGTCCCACACGAGCGACTCGCCCCAGCCGAGGGTGAAATCACCGACCCGCTCTATGCGCATGACGGCAGGGTAGAGGGGAAGCGGGGTCCGGGTCCCCGTCGCGGCGGGACCGGCCCGGCCCGGCGCCACCGGCCGTTGAACCGCAACTCGAATGCAACGGGTCTGTCACAACCCACCGGTAGACCGAAGTCCGCGACGCGACCCCTCGCCGCTTCCCCCTTTTCCCCCCAAACGGATGGCGAGCGGGTCGTGTCGCGTGACCCGTGTGGTGTCCCGCAGACCCGAGCCGGCAGACCCCGGATCAGCCGAAGTCGGCGGCCACCTCGCTGTAAGGAACCTGGCCCTTCCCGGCAACGATCGCCTGCACGACGGCAGACGGTAGGGGCGCCCACTTGGCGGGCATCTCGGCCGCCAGCGAGGGGTTCAGGGTGAAGAGGAGCGCGAAGTTGACGACCCACAGGGCGGGGCCCATCGACATGCCGACCACGTTGCTCACGCCGCCCTTCGTGTTCGTGATCAGCTCGTCGGGCTCCGAATTTTGCTGCGCCTCGTTGCCGTATGCCGCCTCCGACGTGTAGGCGGACTTGTACAGCTGCGTGAGGGACTTCGTGGCACCGTTGGCCTTCATCCAGCCCGCCATGTAGCCGCCGGGCGCGATCACGGTGTTCACGAGGTACGTGGGGGCGTCCGCGTAGGCGGGGCTCTCGAGGATCCCGCCCGTCGTGACGAACACGCCGTAGCTGGCGAGGACGGTCGTCTTGGTCTTGCCGTCCGCGTCCGTGTAGGGGAGAGGGTGGCCGACCGTGTTGGTCAGGATCTTGACGCTCTGGTCGACCAGCTCCGACTGCTGCGGGTCACCCGAGCCCGGAACGCCCTGACCGGCGATGAACTCGCGGGACTGCTCAGGGGTGAGCACGTCGGACTTCTTGAGCCCGATCTCCCGGGCGATCTCGTCGGCGAGACGTTGCCCTATCGGTCGATTGAGCTGGCGGGAGTCGGTCATCTGCGTCGGCGCCACGTGCTCGTACTGCGGCGTACCCGAGACGGGCGGCGAGAATCCGGTGTCCTCCGATGGGCGCGTCGCCGCGTTCGCTCCCTGAACGGCGACGGACTGGATCCCCACGACGAAGACGGCTGCCGACGCCAGGACCGGAGCAATCCTCGACGCAACCCACGACGGCCGGCGTCGCCCCCTTTGCTCCATCCTCAAGCTCCTTCCGAACGACGCTGCGACCCCTGTGTGGGCAGACACGATGACACAGGTCGCAGCCGTGCTGGTGGCATGCCGTTGGCCGTCGTGCCCGGATCCGTGGGGCCGACGCGATCGGACAAACTCCTTCCGTGCATCGTCGGATCACCATGGGTCTCCTCGCCGCGTCCCTCACCGCGTCCCTCACCGCGACCGTGCTGGTGGCGGCGGTCCAGGCCCCTCGGGCGGCGGCCCTGGTGGTCACGCACCCGATCGTCGGGATGGCGGCCACGCCCGACGGAGGCGGCTATTGGGAGGTCGCCTCGGACGGCGGGATCTTCGCCTTTGGCGACGCGGGCTTCCACGGCTCCATGGGCGGCACGCCGCTCGACGCGCCGATCGTCGCGATGGCGGCGACGCCGGACGGCGGCGGCTACTGGGAGGTGGCGTCCGACGGCGGCATCTTCAGCTTCGGCGACGCGCCGTTCTTCGGCAGCACGGGCGGCCTGCCTCTGCGTGCACCCATCGTCGGCATGGCCCCGACCCCGGACGGCGGGGGGTACTGGGAGGTCGCCTCCGACGGCGGCATCTTCGCCTACGGCGACGCCGAGTTCCATGGGTCCATGGGCGGTCACCCCCTCGATGCACCGATCGTCGGGGTCGCGGCCACGCCCGACGGAGGTGGCTACTGGGAGGTCGCCTCGGACGGCGGGATCTTCGCGTTCGGCGGCGCCGCGTTCTTCGGCTCGGAGGGGGGCCACCCGCTCGATGCACCCATCGTCGGCATCGCGACGGCCGCCGGGGGTGCGGGCTACCGGGAGGTCGCCTCCGACGGCGGCATCTTCGGCTTCGGCGACGCGCCGTTCTTCGGCAGCACGGGCGGTCTCCCGCTCGCCAAGCCGGTCGTCGGCATGGCGGCGGAGCCCGGTGGCTACTGGGAGGTCGCCTCCGACGGCGGCATCTTCAACTACGGCGAGGCCCGCTTCGATGGATCGGTGCCCGAGCTCCCCCCTCCCGGACCACCGCGCGTCATTGTGTACGGCGACTCGCTGGTATCGGAGGCGGGACCGGACTTCGTATCGCTCGCGAACGACGACGGGGCTTCGGCGCAGGTCCGCACGTTTCCCGGCACGGCGACCTGCGACTGGCTGGCGACGATGGCCACCGACGCATCGGCCTGGCAGCCCACGGCGGTGGTGTTGGCGTTCTCGGGTGACGACTTCACTCCGTGTATGGCGGGCTACGAGCTCGGGACGCCGCAGTACTACGCAAAGTACGAGAGCGATACGCAGACCGCGATCGACATCTTCCGCTCGATCGGGAGCAAGGTCGTCCTCGTCGGCCTCCCCCTCGACGCCTCCGCCAGCCTCAGTCAGAACGCGACGCAGCTCAACCAGGTCTACGAGGCACTCGCCGCGGTCAACGTCGGCGTCACCTACGACGACGCCGGGCAGGCCGTCGAGGCGAACGGGCAGTTCACCTGGACGCTCCCGTGCCTCCCGGGCGAACCGTGCACGGGACCGGCCGGCATGAACGTGGTCCGTGCGCCGGACGGGATCCACTTCTGCCCCGACGGCCACACGACCCTGGTCGGAGGCATCGAGGAATGCGACGTCTACTCGTCGGGCGCGCTCCGTTTCGCCGCCGCCATGCTGGCGCCCGCCCTCACCCCTCCGTCACTGCCGTGAGCGCGGCGGGGCGAGGACACCCGGCTTTCAGTCGGGCCACTCCCGGCGCCGGTCCCTCGACGGCGGCCCATCGAGCGCCCAGGCGCGCCGCCAGGCCGAGGCCTCGGGCCCGCGGTGCGCGGTGGCTGCGCCCGGCACGGGGTCGGCCGCGCTGACGGAGCGGCGAGCCTGCCACCAGTCGGACTGGACCTCGCGCGCCAGCGTGGCGACCGCGGCCTCGATGCGATCGGAGTAGCGGCGTGTGTTCTCACCCTCGTCGGGCGTCATGGGCGCCCCGAACAAGACGGCGATGGGGGACCGGCGCAGGCGCCCGCCGCGACGCGACTCGGTCCCCGATCCTCCGGGGCCCTTGGCACCGGCCTCGCCGGTCTTCGGCAGCACGTGACGCGTCCCGTGCAGATAGACCGGGACGACGGGGCGACCGGTGCGCTTACCCAGATAGCCGGCGCTGGCCGCGTGGAACGGCTGGGTCCAGCCGTCGGGGGAGCGTCCGCCCTCGGGGAAGATGACGAGATTCCAACCGTCGCCGATCAGCTCGGCGGCCGTGTCGGACGACTTGCGGTTGACCCGGCTCCGGTCGATCGGTATGGCGGCCAACGCGAACGACCACACCACCGACTTCCACGTGCGGTCGAAGAAGTAGTCCGAGGCCGCGGCGACCACGGTGCGGTGTCGGAACTCCACCGGGAGCGTCGTGAGCAGCAAGGGCGTGTCGATGTGGCTGGCGTGGTTGGCGGCGAAGATGACCGGGCCGTCGATGTGCTGCAAGTGTTCGAGCCCGCGGATCGTGGGGGGCGCGAGCAGGCGGGCGGCCGGGCGGGTGACGTTGTCGACCACGATGGCCCGGGCCAGGCGCACCGGGTACCGCCGCGACCATTCGTGGTCGTACTCGAGGCCGACGCGGCGCTCGGGGTCCGGGCGCGGCACGGAGGCCGGCCACGGCGGGGCGGCCAGGGGAAAGCGGGTCGCGCGCACGCGGTTGGTGAGGGACGACAGGGACGACGACACGGACCCGCCCGTCACTGCACGTCCGACATGAGGATGGGCGGGTTGTGCAGGTGGGTCAGCGTGGGGGAGGGGCCGACGACGTCGGTCGCCATCTCGAGCGCGTCGTCGAGGGAGCTTGCGGGCGTGAAGCCCAGACGCCGGACCGCCTTGGTGTCGCCGCCGACGACGATGACGCGCCCGACGTGCTGCAGGGCGTGGGCGCACCAGTACCACATGTAGAAGGGGTGCACCCCGTGGTACGCGTGCCCGGTTCGGTAGAGGTGGATGTACCACGGGTCCGTGGCGAAGGACTCCTCGAATTCCTTGCTCATCCGCACCGGGTCGACCGTCTGGGTCAGCACCTGCTCGTAGAAGTCGATGTAGCTCGGGTGGTGCCCGGGGTGGAACTCGGGCCGCGTCGGGTGCCGCATGATCACGACGCCGCCCTCGCGCACGAGCGGCTTGCCCCGGGACATGTTGAAGAAGTAGCCGAGCCCGAGGCATGCCACGAGGATCGGGTTCATGATCGAGTTGACGTTGTAGGGGCAGATGAACGGCAGCCCCATCGTCAAGATGTCGGTCTGGCCCTCCACCGCCACGCCCTGCTGGGCCCACACGTTGGCCGTCGTCAGCTCGTGGACGGCCTCGACCTCCCCGGCCTGCACCGAGGTCAGCGCGTGGGGCGAGCGGATCGAGTGGAAGATCTGGCGGGCGAGGCGCGGCGGCGTCTTCTCGAGCGCCTTCGACGTCGCCGTGTAGGTGGCCCGGTCGCGCAGCGACCATTCCCACTCCCGCTTCTGCAGGAACGCGAAGTTCGGGGGGAACGTGTCGTTGTTGAGCGTCGTCTCGATCTGGAAGACCTTCACGCCCGACTCGGCGATGAGGCGGCCCATGCGCCAGTTCGACGAATGCAGTTCGGACCGGTGCTGGTCCATGAAGGACTTCGAGTGGCGCATGGTCTGCGGGTTGTGGTGATGGCGCAGGCTGCGGTAGCTGGCCAGGCCGGTGGCGACGCTCTTGTGCCCGCCGTCCATGGAGACGAGGTTGATGTTCACGTAGACGAGCAGGTCCGAGGTGGCGGCCCGCTTGTTGATCTCGACCTCTTCGCCCTGGTCGGTCTCCCCGATGTAGAGCAGATTGGACGGGTCCTCGGCGTCGTGCTGGGTGAGCAGCCCGCTCGGGGCGAAGGCGTCGTAGACGCGGTCGCCGAGGGCGTGGCGCAGCTCCTCTTCGGTCATGCGCCGGTGCAAGGCCAGGGCGGCGATGAGCACGACGTCGTCGACGCCCGCCTCGGCGGCCATGTCGAGAACGGTCTCGATCACCATCTGGCGCACGTCGGGCGCCTCCATCTGCGGCAGCGGCAGCGAGATGTCGTCGAAGCAGATCGTCAGCGTCATGCCCGGGCGCAGCAGCGCCGGCAGCGGGTCGCGGTCGCCGACGGGGTGGAGCAGGGCGTCGCGGATGGCGCGGTAGGGGTCCTTGATCGGCTCGATCGGCTCGGGCGCGTAGATCACCCGGCTTCCCTCGGGCAGCGTCTCGAGGCTGAAGCCCTCGCCGTTCCAGAACAAGGTCGGGGGCGCGGACTTGTCCACCTCGAGGACGAAGCCGGGTCGGCGGCTCATCGGGTCTGTCCTTTCCGTAGGTCGAATGCGATCTTGACGGCGCCCCGGCGGCCGGCGGCGCCGGCATGGGCCACCGCCTCCTCGAAGCGGGTGAGCGGGTACGTGGCGGACACGAGCCGGCCGGTGTTCAGCGCCTCAGCCAGTTCGAGCGCGAGGGCAAAGGTCGACACGCCCCCTCCGGGAGCGGGCCCGCCGCGCTCGGTCCCGTAGGCGTAGGCGCCGGCGAGGCGCACCTCGCGGTGCCACAGCGGCGCCAAATCGACCGACACCTTGCCCGGCATGCCGACGAGAGCGACCGTCCCGCGCGGGCGCACGATGGCGAGCGACTGCGCGATCGACTCGGCGCTGCCTACGCAGTCGATGACGACGTCCGCTCCGCCCGACAACGTTGCCGTCATGCCCGACGCCCCGCCGTAGGACAGCGAACGCGTGTGGCGCCGCACCGCACGCGGCAGCTGGTCGGGCGGGAGCGCCTCCGTGCAGCCCAGTTCCCGCGCCAGCCGCTGCTGGTGCGCGTAGCGCGCCCCGACCAACAACGCAGAGGGTGGCGGACAGCGCCCGGTCGTGGCGAGATGCGAGACGGCGGCCGTCACCAGAAGCCCGAGCGTCCCGGCGCCCAGCACGGCGACGACATCACCCTCCGCGATCGGCGCGTTGAGGACGGCGTGCACGGCGCAGGCCACGGGCTCGACGGTCACGGCGTCCTCATCGCTCAGCGCAGCCGGGACGCCGTAGAGCTGGGTGCGGTGCGCGACGAGCCCGCTGCTCGACCAGCCGCCACCGGTGTCGGCGCAGAACCCGGTCTGGAGGCCCGGGCGGATGTGCCCGAAGGCGAGGTTGCCGCAGTTGCCCACCTGCCCCGCCTGGCACGCCGGGCACGGCGGCTCGATGCCCCGGGCCGCGCACCCGAGGACGGGCTGGAGCACCACCCGGCTGCCCGCGGCCAGCGCAACCCCCTCGGCGCCGTCCACCGCTTCGCTCACGACGCCGACCACCTCGTGGCCCGGCACGAAAGGGAAGGAGACGATGTCCTCGAAGTAGCGCGAGCTGCGCCCGTCCAACGTGGACAGGTCGGAGCCGCAGATGCCCGACAGCACCGGGTCGACGTGCACCCAGCCCTCGGCCGGCGCCTCCGGCGCGTCCTGTTCCACCAGCCGCAGCGGACCGACGCCCGCCCCGCGCCCCGAGCCGAACGACGACACCACCCTCGCCGCGGCGAAACGCGGCAGCGACCGCTCGAACAACAGCGTGCTCACGAGACCACCGCCCTCATCGCCCCATGACCGCCTTGGGTGCCTTCACGTCGAACGGGCCCAACGGCAGCGGCCGGTGCGAGCCGCCTTCGGCTTTCGCCCACTGCTCCACGTGCCAGCCCCGCCGCCGGGCGATGGCGGACAGGCGGGACTCTGGGTTCACGGCGACCGGGAACCCGACGGCCTCGAGCATCGCCAGGTCCGACGTGGAGTCGGCGTAGGCCACCGACTCCTCCAGCGACAGCGAGTACTCCTCGGCGTAGTCGGCCAGGAGCAGCGCGCGCGCCTCGCCGATCGGAGGCAGCGCCGTGAGCTGCCCGGTCAGGCGTCCGTCTTGGACGCCCATCTCCGCGCACATGATGTCGTCGAACAGCGGTCGGATCGGCTCGATGACGAAGTCGAGCGCCCCGGTGATCAACAGGGTGCGGTGCCCGGCGGCGCGGTGCGCCCGCACCCGGGCGAATCCGTCGGGGAACGACCGCGTCAAGAGCTGGCGGTGGAAGAGCTCCCACGAGTCCTCGCGTAACCGCTCCACCGGGGCGTCCTCGAAGCGGCGGTAGAACGAACTCAGGAAGTCGCCCCGGTCACGCCGGTCGAGAGCCAGCAGCGCCGGGCCCTGGCGCGCGAGCTCCGCCACGAAGCGTGCCCGTCGTGCCGGCGGCAGGTGACGGCTGGCCAGCCACGCGTAGGTGTCGACGACATTGGACGCCATGAGTGTGTGCTCGAGGTCGAAGACCGCCATGTGCCGGTCGGACGAGAGGATCGCCTTGCGTTGCCGGTCGGAGCGCTTCTCCACCACCGAACGCCCCGGCTTGGTCCGCACCCGGGTGTGTTCGAGGACCGACGGCAGGTGGATCTCGAGCACGTAGTGATCCCAGTCGATAACGCCCGGATCGAAGCCGAACCGCTCGTGGTCCTCGTCGTCGCAGGCGTCCCACAGCTCGAGCAGATGGTCGACCCGGTACCGCGCGTCCGTCTCGGTGTAGGCGCCGTACAGCTCGACGTAACCCAGGGCGCGCTTGGCCATCGCGTGCCGGTCCTCGATGATGGCGGCCAACTGCGCCTGTCTGCCCCGGATCGGCAAGGCTGTGATCAGCCGTTCTGCGAACGTCATGAGCGAGTCGGCGCGGCGCAGCTGGCGCTGGACCCGCCCGCGGCCGGGGAACGACCACTCGGGGACACTGATGGGCTGGCCGCGATCGTCGTAGAGCGGGTTGCGCTGGAAGAAGCCCGTCGACTTCTCCACGAGGCGCCCGTAGCGGAGCGGGTTCCGCACGCCGGAAGCGACGTGGTAGACCTTCGGCTTCCCCGGCTCCGGCCCCCGTGCTGCGACCGCCAGGATCGCCGCCACCACCAGGTCCACCGGGATCACGTCGATGATCCCCTCGGGCACGCCCGGGAACTCGGCCAGCAGGCCCCGGGCGTACGAGATGATGATCGGCTCCGCCATCCGGAATCCTCTGATCCAACCCGCTCGCGGCTCGGCCAGCGCCGACTCGATGATCGACGGCCGCACGAACGTGATCGGGACCTTGCCCTCCCACTGCTCGATGAGCGCCTTCTCGCCGAGCGCCTTCGTGAACGGGTAGGCGTCGGGCCAGCCGAGCGACAACGCCCGCGCCGTGCCCGCTTTCACCAGCTCGTTGCTGACCCATTCTTCGCGCAGCTTCTCGGCCCGGGACGCGATCAGGTGATCGCCGGCCGCACCGACCTCGCCGCGCGCCTTCTTCTTGAACTCCTTCAGGTTCTCGGACATCCGCGACTGGGTCTGGAGGTCGTCGCGCAGCCGGCGGCTGAACGAAACCTCATCCTGCCAGCGCACGTCGAGGGTGAAGGGGTTCTCGCTGAGTAGCTCCTCTTTGGCCTCGCCCTGGTGCGTGCTCGCGACGTAGGCGGTCGACACCGCGATGAGGTGGGCCGACGAGGCACACTCGGAGATGGCGGCCGCCACGCGCGACGGGCCGAGCAGGTTGATCTCGACCGCTTGGGTCAACGGTGCGTCGAAGGAAACCGTCGCGGCCGAGTGGATGACGATGTCCGCCGCCGCCAGCGCAGCCCGTCCCTCGTCGTCGAGGCCGAGTCCGTCCTGGCCGACGTCACCGGCGACGGCGTGGACCCGGCGGGCCACCTCGTCGGCGAAGCCGTCGCCGAGCTCGTCGCGGGCGCGGTCGAAGCAGTCGTTCTTGATGACCTCCCGCGCGAGGCGGGCGCTGGCGTCGGCCCGGCGCCCCGGACGGATGAGGACCGTGACATCGGCCTCGGGCAGGCAGCGCAGGATCCGCTCCACGAGCGCCGTACCCAGGAACCCCGTGGCGCCCGTGATGAAGAAACGCTTGCCGCGCAGCTGCCGCTCGATGGGCATCAGAAATGTCTACCACTGCCGGCCGAATCTGTCTACCATTTGGTAAGTGCCCAGCTCCACCACCAGTGACCGCATCCTCGACGCCGCCCTGGCCTCGTTCGCGAGCCGGGGTTACGAGGCGACCTCGCTCGACGCGGTGGCCAAGGAGCTGGACCTCACGAAGCAGTCGATCCTCTACTGGTTCCCCTCCAAGGACGCCTTGCTCGAGGCGGTGATCGCCCGCAGCGCGGGGGACCTCTCGGTTGCGCTCGAGTCGGCGCTGCAGCGGGCGGGGGAGGGGTGGGACCGCGTCGAGGCGGTCGTGCGCTCGGTGTTCCGCCTGGCCGCCCGCCAGCCCGAGCTGCTGGGCCTGCTGCGCGAGGTGGGGCGGCTCGGTCCACCCGCGGCCACGCAGATGACGCTGGCGCTCGAGCCGCTGGTGCAGCGCGCCTCGTCCTTCTTGGAGGCGGAGATGGCGTCGGGCTCGATGCGCCGGTCCGACCCGCGCCTGTTGTTGCTCGCCATCTACTCGACGGTGATCGGCATGGTCACCGAGGTCGAGGTGCTGCGCGCACTCGGCGAAGAGCCGACGGCTCGCTCGTTGGTCCGCCGGCGCGCCGACGTGCTGCAGCTGCTGCGTTCGGCGTTGCTCGTGGATCCCGGCCGCTGAGCGCTGCGTCCTGCCGTGCCTACTCGGTGGGCTTGGGGATCTTCTTCCGAGGTGGCGCTTTCGGTGTGTAGCGCTTGCTCGCGGTCGGGGGCTTGCGGCTCGCCGGCTGCGACGATGCCCTGCCCTTCGTCGGGCCGGCGGTCTTCGACGCGGGAGCGGCGCCACCCTTGCCTTTGCCCCTCGGCCGGGAGGCGACCTCCTGCCGGATGGCCTTGGCGTCCGTGGTCCCGTAGCGGTTGATCCTCCAGGCACGCAACATCAGCCAGCCGCCGAGGAGGATGAACACGAACGCGATCAGACCGATGAAGAGGGTGAAAGCGAAACCGATCAGGAACAGGTCGAACGCGACGAACGTCCGCTTGCGCTTCCAGAGGGTCACGAAGCCGAGAACGCAGAGGACCAGGATGAGGCCCCCGAGCAGCTTGGCGTCGGGCGCGACCGCGATCGTGTTCTTCCCCGCTTTGGTGACCTTGTTGGAGCCGATGATGTAGGCGGGGATCGCAATGCCGGCGATGGTCGCCAGTAGGAACGCACCGAAGGACAGCTTGACCTCCTGGGGGTCCAGCGACTTCATGACCGCTCGGCGCTCCTCGTCGGGGAAGCGGTCGGGCATTCCGTCTTCGCCGAGTTTCGGGACGGCGGCGGGCCAGAACGTCTCCTTCAGCCTCAGGGTCAACGGCGCCCGCACACCGGTGTCCTCGTCGTCGTAGTCGTCCGTCGCGGCCATGTGCACCTCAGGGTACCGGCGCCGTCTGCGACCCCCCAAAACGGGCCTCGGACGCAGGCCGGCCGGCTCAGTTGGTTAGAGCACAGCCTTCACACTCTCGGGCAACGAGCGCCGTGCCCAGCTGGCTTCACCCAGCTCACAGAGAACCCAATCGGGCAACGTTCTGCGCGGTCGGAGGCTGGGAGAATTGCCGCACGGTCTAGTCCTCACGCTCGGCCAGGAGAGGGAACAGAGCAGCCGCGGCACTCCGCAATACCGTGACGACCTGCTCGGGAGCAATCTCGGCATTGGGGTCTCTTGGGGCACCCTCGAGCTCGATGTCGTTCTGGTGTGCGTAATCGCGGATCCCTTCGAGCAGGGTCTTGGCCATTACGGAGACGACACTGCCCAGAGCCAAGTCATCCTCTGCGAAAGCAGGAACCGGACGTGGTTCTGGAATGGGCCATGTGTCAGGTTCTCGTGGGGTGTCTCGGCCGAACACGGTGGAGAAGGTGCGAGAGGAGGCATCTCTGGCGGTGAAGGGATCTCCGAGGTTCCACTGCTCTCGCAGTGTTGCGATAAGTGAGGTGTGGCGGTACTCCTCGTTGAAGACGGAACCCGGCTCGACCCAAGGCGACACAACGATGGCGGGAACCCGGTAGCCGGAACGATCAAACCTAAAGCCCATCTCACCGGCCGTCGCCGAGGTATCGGGTGGCGGCACGGGTCCAGGTGGTACGTGGTCGTACGTGCCGCCTGGCTCGTCCCAACCGATCAAGAGAGCGGTGTTCCAAACGTTCGACCCTTTTGGACCTTGCATTGCCCGATAGGTGTCGTAGATCCGAGAGAGAAACGCCTCGCCGCCCAGGATCGATGACGGGGGATCGGCGGGTAGCTCCATGTCGTGGCCCATGGAACGCCCCAAAGCGGGGTGGTAGTCGTTGTGTCCGATCGCCATGCTCGGCTCGATGAACGAGAGATCGGGAAGTTCCCCATTGGCGGCGTCGGCCTCGAACTGGGCGAAGGGCACGAAATGGGTGGCGAGCCGCTCCTTCAGCCGCTGGTGATGGATCAGCCCGGTAAAGGAGATCCGCATCGGTTCGGCGACGTAGACCTTCCAGGTCCTTCCATGTTCTTCGAGCCGATTGAAGATCGTCTCGGCGGCGTTGCTCGCCAGGAACTTCGTTGCTGGGCTGTTCACGGTCAGCCCCGACGACGTTGCGGCGGTCCAGAAAGAGCGGTTCATAAAAGTCTGCGACGGCACCTCGCAGAACCAGTGATCGAACACGCCGAATCCCCGCGCCAGGCCGTTGAGCACCGGCACCTGCTCGGGCGTGAACCCGGTCATGATCTGTGAGTACTCCTCATACGTCGGCTGACGGCCCATTTCGGCGGTAAACATGCTGATGTAGTCGGTGACGAAGCCATCCATGGTGGGCGTCTGACCAGGCTCGGGTGCATTCCATGGCGCCGCTATCTCTTCGCCCACTTTGAAGCGATTGTGCTCGTTCAAGATGTTGTAGAGCTGCGTGTTGGTGTGCGGGTATTCCTCTCCCGAGTCCGGATTGGGACTGTCCATGTTCGTGGCAATCGTGTACGGCACGAACCTACGCTCGGCTCCGTGCTCGCCCCATTGCGGGATCGGGTTTGAGAGCTCTTTACCAATGACGCCGTCGAAGTTCTTGCCGTCGGCTGGACCGTAGAGATGACCCAACACGTTGTCGAGCGAGCGATTCTCGAACAGAACCACCACCATGTGGTCAAGAGCATGGGAGCGGTCGTACGTGACCATTTTACGGACGGTACTCCTGCCTCCTTGGCCCTTGCAATGCCCATAGGCGCCTGATACTCACTCAGAGGTAAAGGTGATTCGAACGCTTCCCGGCCGAATGACTCGACCGTCCCATTGGACAGGGAGCCGGAGAACACACGTGATTCAGACAAGGGGGCAAACCGTGACAACAGAAGCGACGGAGACCGCAGAAGTTCTCGGCCCGGTGGCACGCTACGAGCAAAGCGTGATGCAGCGCATCCGAGACTTTCAGGATCCACGCCAGGAATGGCGGAGGCTCTTTTCCGAAGTGCTCGGAACCTTC
The DNA here is from genome assembly GCA_035483935.1 of Acidimicrobiales bacterium. GTDB lineage: Bacteria > Actinomycetota > Acidimicrobiia > Acidimicrobiales > RAAP-2 > Bog-473. The sequence continues at coordinate 7,671 of DATHPK010000164.1, read as the reverse complement.
TTCTTGGTGCTGGCTGCCGCTGGTGGGGGCATGATGGGCCACGCCTTTCCCGGAGTCATAAGCCACCAAGCGGCCGTGGTGGCTCCGGCGCTGACCGTGATGGCCATCATCTTGTTCATGGGGAAGGTCTCGGGTGCGCATCTCAACCCGGCGGTGAGCATTGCCTTCGCCCTGCGAAGGGACTTTCAATGGCGGCGGGTGCCCGGCTACATCGTTGCCCAGCTTGGCGGGGCGACACTGGCGGCATTGGTGCTCCACGCGATCATCAACGTCTCGGCGATGTACGGAAGCAACTATCCGGCGCACGGCTATTCGGACATGGCCGCATTCTGGATGGAACTTCTGCTCACAACGGGTCTGGTCAGTGTGATCCTCGGGACGGCGTCCGGCGCCCAGAACGTCGGGATCTTCGGTGCCCTTGGAGTCGGCGGCTACATCGCCCTCGCCGGACTCTGGGGCAGCCCCATCTCCGGGGCTTCGATGAACCCAGCTCGCACGTTCGGCCCGGACCTGGCGTCCACCACCTTCACGGGTTACTGGGTGTACATCGCCGGTCCACTCGCCGGAGCATTGGTTGCTGTCGTTATTGCCTTCGTGCTCCGTGGTGCCGGAGGAGGGCGGTCTGGCTCCGGAGCCGCACAAGGTGATCTCTTTACGGAGTCATACGAGCCAGGAAAGGCCTAGACGGTCCACCGAAGAACAAACGCCACGGCGGGTGATGACGATGGGCATGATGTTGGGGTCCCTCAGGCTGAGTTGTACGCTCTGGCTGCGCCATGCCGAAGTCGTCCACGACTGCAGCATGGAAAACCCGCAGCTAGACGTTGAAAATGCGGGCGCTTAGCTCAGTTGGTTAGAGCGCAGCCTTCACACGGCTGAGGTCGGAGGTTCGAGTCCTCTAGCGCCCACGCAGGTCAGGCCTGCATACGGCTTGTGAAACATCGGGACGATTTGGATTGCGTCCGTCCTTTGTCCGTCTGGCGAACAGGGATTACGCGAGACTGTGCGCGATGTTTCACGGGGCTACTGCGCCCTGCGCATCAACTCCTCAGGCTTGTCGGGCACGGTTATGTCAGCCTCTGGGAAGAGGTGACCATACCGATCGAGCGTGAAAGACGTCGAAGTATGACCATCTCGCCTAGACGTCTCTAGCGGGCTCGCACCTGCTGCAATCCACAATGCGACCGCAATGTGTCGAAGATCATGTGGCCTCAATGGCTCAGACCGGCCGGCTCTACCGAAGGCTTCCAATGCCGCCGTCGCCATGCCGGGACGCGAAGAGGGCCACCTTCGGGAGATGTGAACACAAAGGCGTGTGTACAGCTCAAGGCGACGAACGAAAGCTCTTAGGCGATTCGTGATCGCGAAATCTGGCGTCAATAGGCTTGGACGGCGGCTCGGTACCAGTGGTCACTGCAGAGATGATCTTGTCTGCAGCAGTCTTGTCTGAACACTAGAGATGAGAGAAGGATCATCAGAGCGGCATTAGGCCTGAATCGGACCACGAATGGTCAATGAGCGGCGCGCTTCAACGTGTTGGCCCGCAGCGTCGAGCGTTGCTTCAAGTTGATAGTCACCGGGCTCCGGGAAGGTGATGGCTGCTACGTAGACGGCCATGCTTCTGAAGGGGATGTCATCGCGAGGCGGACGTTCCGCCACCCCGGGAACATCTGCCACGGCAACAGTCTGATTGCTTGGAGCGATAAGAGACATGCGAATCTGGATAGGCGTGCCCTCAGGAACTCGAGCAGCGTCCCTATCTGTCTCTTCCCATAACACGATCAGGGCCAGAGGCCAGGTTGCTGGGAACGAATCGAAACTGAAGAACGCTGGGTCGAATCCGGTGAGATGCGTAAGCGATCTTCCGTCTTTGACGAATCCTTCCGAGACTCCGAGGTACCTGAGTTCGAGACTCATCAGGCAACCTCTTCAAGAACTCTCGTACCCCGGGCACCCTGTTTTGTGGGGCTGACGCCACCTGCAGAGATAAAACTCGCTTGTGCAGTTGGTCCAAGTTGATCAAGCAGGCGACTCAGCACCTTGCCAATAAGCGCTGGCGTTGGCGCGAAGTCGTCGACGAGTCCCCGTTCAATCAGTTCGCGGGCCAAGGTCGCGGGGCCTTTGTCTACGGAGCGGGCTGCGATTGTCAGCTCCCTTAGGAGTTCCCGACTCATACGGACGGACAGCACGCTTGCCAGATTCCTTGGCTCAGGGCGTTCAATCTCGACCTTCTCGCTCCGCTCAAAGGCGGCTTGAAGGTCGTCGTGTTCCGGAGGTTCGGGTGCGTTCGTCATCGTTCAGTTCCTTGCACTAGTCGGGGATGTAGGCGGTACGACAGCTCCAGATCCCGCTTGGGGGGTGTATGGGATCGAGGGCGATGAAGAACAGGACGTCTGGCGCTGGATGACATCGAAGAATGAGTCTTCGGCCGTGGACCGGGTGTGTTTCCCAGCCGGCCTCTGCTTCCGGCGCCGTGGCGGCTTCTTCGACTTCCCATTGTTCGAGATCGTGTTTGTCCCACAACTTGTCGAGAACTGCCTGGGAGAAGTAGATCAGTCGTATTCGTATCGTATTACAAATCGTAGTTCATAAGGACGTCGGGTTGAAATTTGTTGCGCCGTGTACCAACTCCCTCGTCCTCGGTGGCTCGGCTCAGGAGCGTCCTGGTCGGATCAGGAGTCGTCTCAAAGGTGCGATTTGTGGCTAGCGCCCACCCAGTTTCGCCCTGATCAGGGGCACCGAACCGGATGACCATCGCGTCCGCGCACGCGACTTTGCGCGTCCCGTGTGCTTGAGACAGGCAGCGATGGCGTCTGTAAATCGGGCCGATCGCTGACTGGGGCTTGGATTGGCGGGGGATCGGAGATGCTCAGGGCATTGCTGGCAGCGGCAGGCCCGAGTTGGAGGCGATTTACCTGGATCCCATCGAAGGCATCGAGTTCTTCTCAGATGAGCAGGCCATACGGCGATGAGCAGGCCATACGGCGAAGTGCGGGACGTTGAGACGACTGGGTCTTTCGATCGAGATGCATGACGGGTGGGATTTGTCTCACGCCGATCCCGCCAAGTCGATTGCGACTCATCGCTACGGATCTTCCGCCCGGGAGAACAGGGTGGAGGCCATCGAAACTAGTGCCCCAGATCGTTCCGTGGAGCGCTCCGGCCGAGCTGCTCCACGTCCATTCCGCGCCGGGCTCACTTTCCCAGGGCCGACGCTGAAGCCAGCGGACCGGCCGGCGACTCAATCCATCCCGGTTCCGACGATGACCAACCCAGGTCATACGGGTAATACGTCTCGCGTCCTTGCCTGCTCGTAGATCCTGACCAGGGGGCTGGACGATCTTCTGCCTGAAGACTGCCACTGGCTGAGGTGCCCGAGGGCGATTGACTTTGGGTACGTCCTTCGTAAAGATGCCCGGAAACGGGAATTGCAGGATTTCGGGCGCCAAACGGTGCGAGCTCCATGTCGTGCACGGAAAAGGGGTGCTCCCGATCGGCATTTTCGGGTCGGATACCACTATCCCCGACGGGAGGCGAGCATGGGTCCGAGAATCAGGCTCTTGGGCGTGTGCGCATCCGCACTCGTGCTGACCTTCGTGGGGCTCCCATTTGTTGCTGCCTCTGCGGATCCCCCTGCCCTTCTCACCCAGTGCGACCAGCCCAGCCTTCTCGCTGCCATCGCCGACCTCGGCGGGTCGGGGAGCGTGCAATTCGATTGCCTCGGCTCGATCACCTTCGATTCCCCGGTGTTGGTGACCGCCGACCAGAACCTGACCCTCGATGCCTCCGAGATCGGAGGGGTATCACTGTCCGGTGGACGGGCCACGCAGCTCTTCCAGGTCGATTCTGGTGGCACACTCACCCTGGACGACGTCTCGCTCACGGACGGCCTTGTCCAAGGGAGCCTGGGGAATGGCGGCGCGGGTGGCGGGTTAGGCAACCAAGGGAACGACGGGCTCACCGGAACAGACGCCAATCAAACGTCGTACGGCGTTGTTTTTCCGGGCGGTGGTGGTGGAGCCGCTGGTGACGGCAGTCAGGGTTCGTCGGGCGGGAACGGCTCCGATGGACAGGCTGCCGAAGGCGGTGCGATCTATGCCGCAGCCGGATCGGTGGTGGCAGTCAATGGCGGCACCTTCAGTGACAACACAGCGATCGGGGGCGACGGCGGGGACGCAGGCGACGGGGGAGGCGGGGGCCCGGGAGGGAACGGCGGCACCGGAGGAGCGGGTGGCACGGCTGCCCCCACGTTCCAGGCCGACGGTGGCCGCGGCGGCTACGGGGGGGCGGGCGGCAACGGCGGCGATGGCGGCGCCGGCGGCAACGGGGGCAACGGCGGGGGTGCCAGCGGGGGGGCCATCTACAGCGACGGCTCGCTCAGCCTCAGCAATGTGACCTTCCGAGGTAACTCCGCCTCCGGAGGCGCCGGCGGCGCCGGAGGGGAGGGAGGCGCGGCCGGGACCGGAGGGATCGGCGGCGCGGGCGGCCCCGGTGGTGGAGCCAGCAGCGGAGGCACGGCACCGGCCGGGACCGGTGGCGACGGGGGGGCTCCGGGAGCTCCCGGTGCTGTCGGGAATCCGGGCGACGCCGGCACAGGAGGCAACGGTGGTGACGCCGACGGGGGTGCGGTCTCCGGGACCGGTGACCTCCAGATCAGCGAAACGACCTTTACCGACAACGGGGTGACCGGGGGCGGCGGTGGTCCAGGAGGCGGAGGTGCCCCGGCTGCATTTGGCAACGGCGGACCAGCGGGCCAGGTCGGAGGGCCGCCAGGTCAATGCTGGACGTGCGGACTCACGGTTGGGCTGGACACCAACCGGGGCACCGGTGGTGCCGGCGGCGACGGCGCCAAGGGGAGTGATGCCAGCGACGGCGGAGACGGCGGGACCGGCGGCGACGGCGGCCACGGCTTCGGTGGTGCTCTTGAGAGCACCACGTCACTCACACTTGACAACGGTTCCGCCTTCAGCGCCAACAATGCCTGGGGCGGGCTCGGCGGAGTGGGCGGCACGGGCGCCAACGGTGGGACCGGCGGAGCTGGCGGATCGGGTGGCGGTGGTGCTGGCTTCTGGTATCTGGCCACCGGAAGCAACCCTTACTACAGCTACGGCCAGGCCGGGAACGCCGGTGACGGCGGTGACGGCGGTGACGCCGGTGACGGCGGTGACGGTGGCGACAGCGGCGGCGGGGGAGCCTCCATGGGTGGAGCGCTATGGGCCACCGGGGCCTTCACCACCGATACCAGCGTGTCCTTCAGCGGCGACGTCTCGCACGGAGCCCCCGACGTAGACGGTGGTCCCGGGGGGACCCACGGCACCGGCGGGGCTGGTGGCCCCGCCGGGGTTCCAGGCGGCTACCAGACACCGGCGGCCGGCCAAGCCGGGAACATTGGGACGAACGGCCAAGACGGGGCGAACGACGGCGGGGCCGGCGCGCCGGGCAACCTCGGCATTGGCACCTACGACGAGTCGTACTCCGCCGCAACCTCGCCGCTCAGTGCCGCCGGGGGGACGTTCGCCGCGGTGGTCGGCACCCCGTACTCGGCCCAGCTCAGCGCGACCAACGGGGTGGCCCCGCTGACATGGCAGGTCGTCGCTCCCTCGGTACTGCCGCCGGGCCTCACCCTGTCTCATACCGGCGAGCTCAGCGGCACCCCATCCACACCGGGCTCTTTCCGCACCGAGGTGGAAGTTGTCGATTCCTCGGTCCCCGACCAGGTCGCCGGTGCGACAGTATTGATAGAGGTTTCCCGTCCGCTCACGTCCATTGGTGCCGCCGAACTCGTCGGCGTGGTCGGCGGCAATTTTGAAGGTGCCCTCGGGGTCAGCGGTGGCGTTCCGCCATATAGCTGGACCCTCACCTCCGGAACCTTCCCGCCGGGGTTGTACCTGCAGCCGGACGGCCAGCTCTCGGGCCAGCCCAGCGCCGCTGGCACTTACACCTTCAGTGCCCAGGTCACCGACAGCTCGGTGGCTCCCGTCACCGCCACTGTCGGACCGGTGCAGGTCACCATCGCACCCGTTCCCCTCCAGGTGGTGACCACTTACCTGCCCGATGCCGTGAACGGCCTGCACTACAGCGCCCCGATCCAGGTTGTCGGTGGCACCGGGCCCTACACCTTCAGCCCGGTCTTCAACGCTCTGCCTACAGGCCTCTCCATGGACGCGCAGGGCATCGTCTCGGGGACTCCCGACGCAGATTCTCCCGGCGGGCAAGCCGGCATCGAGTTCTTGGTCACCGACGCGGCCGGCCAGGAGATCGGCGGGGCGGTGGGTATTACCTCGCAGCCTGCCGGAACCCTGGCTATCACCTCCACTCCCCCCAACGTGGTGATCGGCGCCCCCTACAGCTACACGCCGTCCGCTGCCGGAGGGACCGGGCCGTACACCTGGTCGCAGTGCGGGATCCTGGACCAGGGGCTCACCTTCGATCCCAACACTGGGTCGGTCACCGGGACGCCGACCTCCAGCCAGGACCTCGACGCCGGCTGCATCCAGGTGACCGATTCGGCGGCTAGCCCCGCCTCCAGCCCACAGGACCTCCCGACCGTTGTTGATCAAGTGACAACCAATGGCGTGAGTCCCGACTACGGCTACGCCGACGGCCCGTTTACCGGGTGGCTCACTGCCGGAGGTGGTACAGCGCCCTACACGTACTCCATCGTGAGCGGCAACCTGCCAGACGGTCTGCAGCTGAACCCCGACACCGGGGAGATCACCGGCGATCCCACGGCCACCGACAGCTCGACCATCACCTACCAGGTGACCGACGCTCTCGGATCGGTGGCCACCGGAACAGACACCCTGTCGGTCTACGACCCCGTAAGCCTGTACGTTCCAACGACCGTCCACGCAGTGACCGGCCACCGGTTGAGCCAGGCAGCGTACGCCGCCGATGCCAACGGGCTGGTCCTCAGCTACTCGGCTACAGGCCTGCCCTCCGGCGTCGGGATCGACCCGTCGTCGGGCCTGATCACCGGTCGACCGTCGCAGGCCGGAGCCTTCTCCGCCACCTTGACTGCGTCCGACGGCGAACAGAGCGCCACCACCACTGTGCAGGTGGTGGTAGTAGACGCCGACGCGCCGACGTTCCTCAGCCCGCAGGCTGGTGGTGTTTCCGAGGGACAGCCCTTCACCCTGGCCGTCAACGCCACAGGCTCGCCGACACCCACCGTCACCGAATCGGGTGCTTTGCCGGCCGGCCTCACTTTCAACGGCTATGGCCTGACCGGCACGGCCGGGGCATCAAGCACCGGGACCTACCACCTCACCTTCACCGCGACTAACAGCCTCGGATCGGCCACCCAGAACTTCACCCTCACTGTCGGGAGTCCACCGACTTTCACCAGCCCGGCCGGCGTGTCGGTGACGCCCGGCCATCCGGTGGCGTTCACCGTGCGCACCACGGGAGATCCAGTGCCGGCGGTGAGCGAGTCCGGCGCACTGCCCCCCGGACTGACCTTTACCCCGGGTTCCAACGGCACCGCCACCATCGCCGGAACGGTGCCCGTCGGTGACCTCGGGCCCTTCCCTGTCGTCATCGTGACGGCCGGCAACGGAGTCGGAACCACGACCCAGAACCTGGCCTTCACGGTGGTCACCGCTCCGCCCGGCGGCACGATCACCCTCGGCAAGGCGACCTCGCTGATCGGCAATTACCCCGAGCAGGTGA
>DATHPK010000163.1:0-6631 GCA_035483935.1 Acidimicrobiales bacterium | reverse complement strand
TGGGTTTAGAACGTCGTGAGACAGTTCGGTCCCTATCCGATGCAGCCGTAGGAGATTTGAGAAAGGCTGTCCCTAGTACGAGAGGACCGGGACGGACGTAGCTCTCGTGTGCCAGTTGTCCTGCCAAGGGCACGGCTGGTTAGCGACCTACGGGTGGGATAAGCGCTGAAAGCATCTAAGTGCGAAGCCCGTTTCGAGATGAAATCTCCCACAGGGTTAACCTGGTAAGGCCCGTGGCTAGACGACCACGTTGATAGGCCGGAGGTGTAAGTGCAGTAATGCATTCAGCCGACCGGTACTAATCGGCCGAGGGCTTGGAGACATACTTCGCTCGTGCTCGCTTTGGAACGCTCAGGGGCTGCGATATTCGCAGCCAGGTGCGGCGTCTATTTTCGGTAAAAACACCCGAATAGAACGCCCGCCGAGCGCACGGTTTCCGGTGGCCATAGCGGCGGGGAAACACCCGTTCCCATTCCGAACACGGCAGTTAAGCCCGCCCGCGCCGATGGTACTTGGGGGGAGGCCCCCTGGGAGAGTAGGTCGCCGCCGGGATTTCTCATTGACGAGGTCCCCTCTGAGCTCTGGCTCGAGGGGACTTTGTCGTTCTCGGGAGCATTGCGGATTTCGCCACCGCGGCGATCCCGTGACGAGGGCGGAACTGTCTCAAACAGGGCGACACCTAGACTCGACCGGATGCCCGCGCAGTCGCCACGGCCGAACCGTCGCGCCTCGTCGGCGCGCCCGAGCCGCCCGAATACAGGCGGACGAGGGGGCGCAACCCAGGGGAGTCGCTCAGGCCGCTCCGGCGGTCCGAGCCGTTCCGGTCGCCCGGGTGGGGGTGGAGCGGGCGGACGTGCGAGCGGAGGTTCGCAACGATCGGGTGGATCGGGATCGGGCAGCTACGGAGGACGTGCCGGCGGGAGCAGGAGCGGATCCCCGTCGGGGCGGTCATCGCGATCATCGAGCACATCGTCACGAGCGGGTCGCCCATCAGGGACGAGCAGCCGGGACGACTCCCGGTCCCCATCTCGCTCGCCGTCGGCGCCACGGAGCACGGGCGGCGGCCGCCCACCACGCCGCGACGGCGACGAGCGCCGACCCCGCAGCGGCGGAGCGAGAGGCGGCACCGGCAGGCCGGGAACCGCAACGAAACAGTCGTCCGGGCGCGACGACCGTCCGGACCGCGGCCCTCGGCGCCCACCCGCACGCGGCGGCTCGGCATCCGGGCAGCCTCGCCCCCGACGCGACGACTCCTTCGAGGAAGAAACACCGCTGCCGGCGAAGGCCAGGCAGTGGGGCAACGTGGCCCGACGTGGCGCCCGCGACGTCACGCGCAACCGTGGCGACGGCGACGACGGCCGTCCGGCACGACGGGAGGAGCCACGTCGCAGTGCACCGACCGGCCGCCGGCAGGTCGCGTGGAGCCGTGACGACGGCCGGGACGAGTGGGCGGACGCCCCGCCCAAGAAGCGATCGCCGCGCGGCACCGCGGCGCCGGACCGGACGGGAACCGGTACCGGCACCTCGGCGCCCAAGCCCACAAGAGCCCGAACCCGGCCCGCAGCTGCACCAACGGGCCAGTCGGCCACCCGCGCCCTCGCCGCGCTGAACACCCGCCCGACCCTCCCACCCGAGGTCGCGACGGAGATCCGCAACGCCGCGGACATCGCGACCCAGGCCCATAGGGAACGACTCGTCGAGCAGGCCGAAAACGCCTTCAGCGCGTATGAGCGAGGCCGGTTCCAGGACGCGCTGCGCCAGATCAAGCCGGTCGTCGCCGAGACCCCAAGTGTCCCCGCGGTGCAGGAGCTCACCGGCCTCGCTGCCTATCGCAGCGGCAAATACCGCGAAGCAGCGAGACACCTCCAGACCTTTGGCGACATGAGCGACTCGACCGCCCACCTGCCCGAGCTCATGGACTGCCAGCGCGCACTCCGCAAGCCGAAAAAGGTGGCCGAACTGTGGACCGAGCTGCGGCAGAGCTCACCGGATCCCGACGTCCTGGCCGAGGGGCGCATCGTGGCGGCGTCGTCACTCGCGGAGACCGGAGATCTCAACGGCGCCATCTCCATGCTGGCGACGGCCGGTGCCTCCAAGAACCTGCGCAACCCGGCGGAGCGGCATCTGCGCCAGTGGTACGTCCTGGCCGACTTCTATGAGCGGGCGGGCGACGTGCCGAGGGCACGTGAGTACTTCGAGCGGATACGGCGCAGCGACCCCGGGGCGTACGACGTCAACGAGCGTCTACGAAGCCTGGGTCCCGAACGGCGTACTGGCCCGAAGCGCGCCTCGCGGGCGGCCCACCGCTGACGTCACCGCTCGACCGCGCAACGCGCAACGCGCAACGCGGATCGCGAAACGCTTCGAGCGTGACCGGCTGCCGCTTCAGGTGGCGACGACGGCGAGCCGATCGTCCACCGCTCGACGAGCAGGCATCAGTTCGTCAGGGGGGGAGACCTGCATCGACCGGCCCGAACCCAGGAGGCGGTCGATGCCCTCCACCGGCACCGGCCGCGAGAACAGGAAGCCCTGTGCCTTCGGGCAAGCAGCCTCTTGGAGGGCTCGCAACTGATCGATCCGCTCCACGCCTTCTGCAATGACCTCGAGGTTGAGGGCCTGGCCCAGCTGGATCAAGGTGTGAACCAGGGCGGCCGACTGCGAGGACGTCGTGACGGTCGACATGAAGGAGCGATCGATCTTCATGGTGTCCACGGGGAGCTGGCGGAGGTAGCTGAGTGACGAGAACCCGGTGCCGAAGTCGTCGAGCGCGAGGCGGACCCCGAGGTAGCGGAGTTCCCGGAGTCGGCGCACCGATGCGTCCCCGTCCTCCATCAGGATCGACTCGGTGATCTCGAGCACGAGGCCCTGGGGATCCAGGCCGCTCGACGCCAGCGCATCCCGGACGAAGTCGACGAATCGATCGCTGACCAGTTGGACGGCGGACACGTTCACCGCAACGGTCATCCACGGATGGGACCGGCGCCACTGTGCCGCCTGCTGACAGGCCTCGTCCAGCACCCACTTGCCGATTTCGTCGATGACGCCGATCTCTTCGGCCAGGGGGATGAAACGATCGGGCGAGACCCGCCCCAGGGTCGGATGCCGCCACCGGATCAGTGCCTCGACCCCGCAGAGTTGCAGTTCTCCGAGGCCGACGACGGGTTGGTACAGCAGTTCGAACTCGCTGTTCTCGACGGCAGCGTGGAGCTGGATGGCCATCTCCAGTCGTTCGTGCACGGCCAGCTGCATCTCGGGGAGAAAGAAGGCCGAACAGTTCTTCCCCCGCTCCTTTGCCTGGTAGAGCGCGACGTCGGCATTGCGCAGCAAGTCACTCGCCTCGCAGTTGTCGCCCGTTGCGATGCCGATCGACGCCGTCACCGTGACGTCTCTGCCTTCCACGGAGAAGGGCGTGGAACGAATGGCCGTCAGAAGGCGATCAGCCATCTCCGTGGGATCGACTTCGAGTCCCGCACCGGCCAGAAGGACGACGAACTCGTCGCCGCCGATCCTTCCCACCGTGTCGGCCTGGTCCACCTCGGTGGAAAGACGCGATGCCACCGCCTGAAGCAATTCGTCGCCGACGATATGGCCAAAGGAGTCGTTGACCTCCTTGAAGTTGTCGATGTCGAGGAAGAGGGCTGCGATGTGCGAACCATCGGGACGCGCCCTGGCGAGCAGGAACTCCGCCCGCTCGAGGAGTGAGAGGCGGTTCGGCAGCCCGGTGAGCACGTCATGGAGGGCCTGGTGCCGGAGTTCGTCCTCCAGCCGGCGCCTCTCGGAGATGTCCTGGGCCATGACGAGGACACAGTCGCGCCCGTCGAAGACCAGGCGGTGCGACGCAATGTCAACTTCGATGACGACACCGGATTTGGTCTGGTGACGCCAGGGGCCGGAGATCTCGAGGTCCTCGCGCAGGAGATTCAAGTGGGCCGTCAGCCGCATGATGTCCTCGGAAGGTCGGATCTGTTCGATCGTCATCGAGAGGAACTCGTTGCGGGAGTATCCGTAGTGGGTAAGGGCGGCCTCGTTGACTTCCACAAAGCGAAACGTCTTGCTGTCGTAGACCCACATGGGGTGCGGATGACGGGCGAACAGCGTGTAGAACTCCTCTTGGGACTTCCGTAGAGCAGCCTCCGCCTCCTTGCGCGCGGTGATGTCGTGGGCGAAGGCGTGGAATCTCACGCCTTCGGGGTCCTTGGTCCGCCAGAACGCCAATTCGATCGGGAAGGTCCGGCCGTCGCGGTTCTGGCCCAGGAGCTCGTAGCGTCGCCCCATCAGCGGTTCCTCGCCGGTGATGGCGAGCTCGGTCAGACCGGCCTCGTGACGGCTCGTGTCCCGCTCGTCCGCCGGCAGTACGAGATCCTCTCCCTTGCGCCCGATTGCTTCGCTCCGGCTCCATCCGAACAGCGTCTCCGCGTTCACGTTCCAATCGGTCACCACGCCGCTCTCGTCGATCTCGATGTACGCATCGTTCGCGGTCTCGAGAGTGGTGCGCAATCTGCGCTCGGAACGTGCGAGCGATCCCTCGCTCCTCGCCAGTTGTTCTGCCGTTATGCCCAGAAGCGCGATCACGATGATCGCTCCCAGCCCCGTGAGGGCGGCCAGGCCGTACTCCTCGGGCTTGGCGACGAAGCTTGGTGCGACCCCAATGCTCACTGCAGCCTGCGCGGCCACCATGCATCCCGCCGCCCAGGCTGCGTTGACCCGCCAGGAAGGGCGCTCCACGCGGGTGAGGTTGACGCGGGCGACGAACACGTAGCCCAGCGCGAGCGCAGGGCCCCACCCGGTCAAGTACATGACGAGTGTGGCGACCACCATTTGTGAGGCGATTCGTATCCCTGAACGGCGCGCCGACGGTGAGGCGTCGTAGGAGATCTGCGCGACCCACGTCAGGAGGTAGCCGACACCCAGGGCGGTGACGAGCAGCCAAAGGGGTTGGTTGGCGACGACGTGTACGCGTGCCAGCGACCACAAGGCCACGGCGGTCGCCAGGACGCTGGCGAAGGCGAATCGAGTGACGGGCTGCGACCACTCGGCGCGCACGCGGGAGGCAATCGAGGCCGTCTCTTCGGATGCCCCATCTTCCCCGAACCGAGCAGGGCGTTGGCCCTCGGCGTCGGTGCCTCCCCCGGGCGCTTGTGTCACGACGATTCCTCCGCTGTAAACCACCGATCGCACTACAGCTGGGGTGCTTGGAGAACCACCGGCCAGAGCCCGACGTTCGACCTGCGCTGGAGGTATCGGCCGATACCAGGGTCCAAGAATGGACAAAGAACCGCAATTGACGTCCTAGGGACGAAAGCCACCTCTCGGCACCCGGAATGCACCCAAAACTTGCGCGACTCCTCCGACGAGAACGCAGCTAGCCCGGTGGCGTGTTCCCGGTCGAGGGCGGCACGGTCGTCGTCGACGCCGCAGGAGGTGGCGGAGCGGTCGTGGTGGTCGTGGTCGGTGGCGGCGGCACCGTGCTCGTCGTGGTCGTGGTGGTCGTCGGCGGGGGAGCGGACCCGTAGTTCGGGCCCACGACCGTCACCAACGTCCCGATCGGGGTCAGCGGGTACACGAGAGCGGCATCCGCATAGCTCATCTCGACGCAGCCGTTGCTCTGCGGCGAGCCGTAGGAGGAGCGGATGAACCCGTGCAGGGCGTCGCCCCCGTTGAAATAGCTCGCATACGGGACATTGGGGTCGTTGTAGGTCGAGCCGTCGACGTTGGTCCCCTTCATGTCGGAGTAGCGCACGTGTTCGAAGACGGCGTACGAGCCGTCCGTGGTGTCGGCGCCCGGGATCCCGGTGTTGACGGGGATGCCGACGTACTCGCCCGCCCCGTTGTTCCAAAGGGTGAGGTTCTCGGGAAGTGCCTTGTTGACCAACACATAGACGTACGGCGTCGCGTCGGACTTGCCGTTGAGGGTGTCGTTGATGAGGGCGGTCCAGACGGCCGGGCCGGCGATGCCGTCGACCGTGAGGTTGTTCTGCGTCTCGAACGCCTCGACGGCGGCGCGGGTGATCTCGTTGTCGGTTCCCTGGGTCCACATGGAGGTCAGCTCGGACGGCATGTCCGGCCAGCGCCACGCGAAGGCGCCGGCCTGGTCCACCGCCAGGTCCGCCCGAGATGGAGCCGGGCCGCTCGGCGCGAAGCTCACGGGCAGGAAGTTGAGCCCCGCCAGCAGCTGTTGCAGGCGGAGCTCGTCACCGGCCACGACGTCGAAGGAGACGGTGGTCGAACCCGACAGCTTGGCGCCGTTCGCACTTCGGACCCCGGACGGGCCGCCGGGGATCGTCACGACCACGTGCGACGACGGCACGAGGGGCGAGTCGAGCTGGTACGTCAGGGTGTCCTTACCGCTCATGACCCACTTGCCCCCGAACGCGGGGGAGATGGACGGCGCGGCCTTGCCCAGGACCACCGGTTCGGAGAAGGTCACCGAGATCGAGGCGTTGGAGGCGACGTCCTGGGCGCCGGTCGCGGGGGTGGACGACTTGATGAAGAAGCCGGTGAGCGACGCCCCCGCCGTACCGCTCGACCCCGAGTGAGGGGAACCACCGGCGTCCCCGTGATGCGAAGCGGGAGGCGACGACCCGCCGCTGAAGACGACGATGGCCACGCCGATGACCACCACCGCGCCGGC
>DATHPK010000162.1:0-17649 GCA_035483935.1 Acidimicrobiales bacterium | reverse complement strand
GATCTGACGGTCGGTGTGCCGGGAGCGATCGATTGAGAGTCTGATCACGCCGCCGATCAGGTTGCGCGGTAGAGCTCGGCTCAGTCAGCCCGGTTCTCCGCCAAGCTGCGGGCGCGGGTTGCGAGTCCTGGTGCGTCAAGGGCTGCGCACACGTCATCGAACGTGGCAGAGGGACCGGTCCAGCGCAACGCGTCCACACCGGAAAGGAGGCTGCGATCGATTCGCAAGGTGGCCAGGTCCTTGAACAAGGCGGCGGCGTCGAGATTGTCGCTCAATACGGCGGCCAGCTTCGGTGCGCCCCGGACCGTCACCTCCCACGCACCTGGATCCGAGGGAACGTCCTCGATGTGGATCCATCGCGCCAGCACGGCGGACGCCGACTTGGCCCCCCAACCGGGCAAACCCGGGAACCCGTCCGCGCTATCACCCACGAGCGCGAGGTAGTCCGGGATCGAACGCGGCAACACGCCGAACTTGGCCACGACCCCGGCCTCGTCGATGAGCAGATTCTTCCGCCGGTCGAGCTGCACGATGCGCTTGCCCTGCACACACTGGCCGAGATCCTTGTCGGGTGTGCAGATCACGATCTGGTCGACATGGCCGTCGTCATCCGCGACGGCAGCTGCGCTCGCCAGGGCGTCATCGGCCTCCAGGTCGATCATCGGCCAGACGTAGACCCCCATGGCCCCGATGGCATCCTCTAGCGGCCAGAACTGCGACCACAGGTCGGGGTCGACACCGTCGCCGGTCTTGTAGCCGGGCCACAGATCGTTGCGGAACGACTCGATCACGTGATCGGTGGCGACCCCGATGTGTGTGGCGCCGTCGTCGATCAGCTGCAGGACGGAACTCAGCACACCGCGCACGGCGGCCACCTCTTGGCCGTCGGCATTGCGATGGGGCGGAGCGCCGAAGAAGTGCCGGAACAGCTCGTACGTGCCATCGACCAGATGGACCTTCATGTCGGACCCGAGTCTGTCACCGTGCGCCCATTGCCGTGCGGGCCCTGCGGAGAAAGCTCCGTTCTGCCTCGTTGTCGGTGAGCTCCATCGCAGCGTCGTATTCGGCCACCGCCTCCTCGGCGCGACCCAACCGTCGCAAGAAGTCGGCTCGGACGGCATGGAGCAGGTAATAGGAATCGAGCGGTAGTCCCTCGGTCGACGCGAGGGCCTCATCGACGCCCTCCACCTCAGCAAGCGCGACCGCGCGGTTGAGCGCCACGACCGGGGACCGGTCAAAAAGGGCGAGCTGGTCGTAGAGCGCCAGGATCTGACGCCAGTCGGTCGCGTCGGCGCTCGGCGCGTCCGTGTGGACCGCGTTGATGGCGGCCTGGATCTGGTACGGACCGGGCGTGTTGCGGCGAAGGCAGCGCCGCACGATGGACTGGCCCTCGTCGATCAGGTTGCGGTCCCACAAGGAGCGGTCCTGTTCGGGCAGTGGCACCAGAACTCCGGCCGCATCCGTGCGCGCCGATTGGCGCGCCTCCACCAACAGCATCAGTGCGAGAAGGCCGAGCACTTCGGGCTCGTCGGGCATCAACGCGGCCAGCACCCGGCCCAATCGGATCGCCTCGGCCGTGAGCTCCTCTCGGTCGAGACGGTCGCCGGCGGTCGCCGCGTAGCCCTCGTTGAACACGAGGTAGACGACCGAGAGCACGGAGCGGAGCCGCTCGGGTAACTCGGCGCTGCTCGGCACCCGGTACGGAATGCCGGCGTCGCGGATCTTCGCCTTTGCCCGGCTTATCCGTTGGGCCATGGTCGACTCGGGTACGACAAAGGCGCGTGCGATCTCACCGGTCGTCAACCCCCCGAGCAGCCGCAGCGTCAGGGCGACGCGTGTCGGTGGCGCCAGGGCGGGATGGCAGCAGGTGAAGATCAGCCGGAGGCGGTCGTCTTGCACGGCAAGGTCGGGTCCGGGGTCGGGGTCGTCGCGCGCAAGCAGGAGAGCGGACTGGGCGTGGCGATCGTCCCGAGAGGCCTCGCGACGAAGGCGATCGAGCACCTTGCGGCGGGCGGTCGTGATGATCCATCCCGCCGGACTGGGGGGAAGGCCCTCAGTGGTCCACCGTTCGGCCGCGACGGCGAAGGCCTCCTGCACTCCCTCCTCGGCGAGATCGATGTCGCCGAACGCCCGGACGAGCACCGAGACGGCGCGCCCATATTCCTGCTTGAAGACTGCTTCGACACTCGCCTCGGCCTCCTGCATCGGGCGGGCGGCTCAGCCCTGCGGGTTCTCCTGGAACGGGCGGACCTCCACGGCGTCGCCACACGCCCTTGTGGCTTTGGACGCCCAGGCCAGCGCAGCATCGAGGTCCTCCACCTCGATGATCCAGAAGCCACCGATGTGTTCCTTGGATTCGGTAAACGGCCCGTCGGTCAGGACCACTTCATCACCGTCCTCCCGCACCACGGTCGCAGATGTCGCCGGCTGCAGCCCGCCCGCAAAGACCCAGACGCCGGCGGCCTGCAGCTCGGCATTGAGGGCGTCCACCCGTTCGAACGCACGCTGCATCTCTTCCTGCGGCCGTGGCGGTGCATCGTCGATCATCGCCACACTCAGCAGATACTGCTTCATTTCCGAGTCCTTTCTGTTCCCTTCGCGAGCCGACCGGCGCGTGTCACACAACCCGGTCGTCCGTGCCGACCGTGGCGCCGGCCCTGGGCCGATACGTGAAGACGACGATGCCGTCGTCGCCAACCTTTTGCACCTCCTCGAGGTGAAGGTCCGACGCGATGTCGAGGTCGCCGAAGAGACGTTTCCCGCTGCCGAGCAGGGTGGGGAAGACCATCAGCCTGTACTCGTCCACAAGATCGTGCTCCGCCAGCAACTGCACCAGCGAAGCGCTGCCGTTCACCAGAAGGTCGCCCGCGACTCGCGCCTTCAACGCCGTGAGC
The DNA here is from genome assembly GCA_035483935.1 of Acidimicrobiales bacterium. Lineage (GTDB taxonomy): Bacteria > Actinomycetota > Acidimicrobiia > Acidimicrobiales > RAAP-2 > Bog-473. The sequence continues at coordinate 14,755 of DATHPK010000162.1, read as the reverse complement.
TCAGCGACAGCCGCGCCACGCAGGACCGTGCTGTTGTTCCAGTCTGCGTCGTCATCCGAGAGCGTGCTGGAGACCACGTACTTCGGCATGGCGTTCATCTTTGCCGCAAAGCCGACCGGATCCTCGATGGTCGGCCACGCCGCCGCGAAGCCCTGGTACGTAACCCGCCCGAGCAGCAACGCCTCGGCTTCCAACACTTCGTCGAGCTTGAAGCGGTCGCCGCCCGTGCCCCGGTCAAAGCGGAAGGTCCACCCCGCGTTGCGGGTGCCTTCGGAGCCGCCCGGATCCTCCATGACACCGTCGACCGAGACGAATTCGCTCACCACGACCCTGCCCATCGCTGCCTCCTTGCTCCGTGCCCGGCGCCCGGCGTCAGTGCCGGATCCACGACCTATACGAACGGACAAGCGCGATTTCGACACGGCTTTCATAATTGTTCGAGGCTCTCGGGCTCGCGCCCGACGTGGAGGCGTGATGTCGGCTGTCACATCCGGGCAGTAGGCCGGGTCCCCAAACAAAAACGCATACCCGCCCTCCGGTCCGATTCCCGCCAGAGACTTCGGCGTCCCATCCATAGGGTGGGAATAGACGCCGTCCTGTCGAGGTTGGCGCCTCCGAGGGTTTCGAGCCCGATCCCACTCGCACCGAGGAGTAGTCATGCACGGCGACAACGCCAGCACCATTGAGATCGCACCGGGTCGAAGCGTCCCGTCCTGGCTCGTCCTCAGCCTCGTCCTTGTCGGCCAATTCATGGTTGTGCTGGATGCATCCATTGTGAACGTGGCACTCCCCTCGATCCAGCGCGACCTGCACTTCAGCACGTCGGGCCTGCAGTGGATCGTGAACGCCTACACGCTGACGTTCGCTGGGTTCCTGCTCCTCGGTGGTCGCGCCGCCGATCTCTACGGGCGCCGACGCGTCTTCCTCATCGGCCTGGTGGTGTTCACCGCGTCGAGCCTCCTCGGCGGCCTGGCCCAAAACGAAACCTGGTTGGTCTCGGCGCGGGCAATACAGGGCCTCGGCGCCGCCATCCTCGCCCCGGCGACGCTCACAATCCTCACGGCAACCTTCCCCGAGGGCCCGAGACGGGCATGGGCGATCGGAGCCTGGAGTGCCGTGTCGTCGGCCGGGGCCTCCGCGGGTGCGCTGCTCGGCGGCATCCTGACGGACTTCCTGAGTTGGCGTTGGATTCTCTTCGTGAACGTCCCGGTCGGCATCGTCGCCGTCGTGGCGGCACTCCGCTATCTCCCCGAGTCGCGGGCGGATCTCGAGCACCGCCACCTCGACCTGGGCGGAGCAATAACGGTCACGGCCGGCCTGGTTGCTGTCGTCTACGCCCTGGTGCGAACAGAGAGCTACGCGTGGGGATCGAGTGAGGTCCTCGTCCCGCTCGCATTGGGCGTCGTGCTCCTGGCGGTCTTCGTGCTTCTCCAGGCGCGTGTCTCCAAAGCGCCGCTGGTACCGCTCCGGATCTTTCGTTCCCGCTCTGTCACAGGTGGCAACGTCGTCATGTTCATGATGTTCGGGGCGCTGTTCGCTTCCTGGTACTTCGAGACGCTCTTCATGCAACACGTCCTCGGCTACAGCCCACTGCAGGCAGGACTCGCCTTCCTGCCCCAGACGCTGTTGATTGCCGCGGGCGCACAAGTCACAGCTCGCCTTGTCCCGAGATTCGGCCCGCGACCGCTGATCCTCGCTGGTACGTTGACGGCCGGCGCCGGGTTGGCGTGGCTGGCCCAAGCGACCACCACGTCGACCTTCCTCGCGGCACTCCTCGGTCCCTTCGTCCTGATCGGCATCGGCATGGGTCTGGCGGTGACCCCGATCGCCGTAGCTGGAACGGCGGGCGTACCGCCACGTGACGCCGGACTCGCCTCGGGCCTGCTCAACACGTCCCGGACGGTCGGTGCCTCCATCGGCCTGGCCGCCCTCGCAACGATCGCAGCCAAGCGGACGACGAGCGCGCTCTCCGACCACGCTGCAACCGCTGGCCGCACGGCTACGGCGCTCACCGACGGCTACACGCTCGCGTTCGCCATCGCAGCTGCGGTCCTCCTGGTGACCGCCGCGGTCGCCCTGACGACGCTGCCATCGCTGCGGACGATCAACGGAGCGAAGGCCCCTGAACCCGAGGTCCCGGTGGATCGGCTCGAGTTCGACGAGGTCCTCGAGACGACCTGACTCCGTTTCAGAGTCATCGGCGGAATCTCAACCGCGCGACGCATGCAGACGGGTCCTCCATGGCGGCAATACGCCGTTCAGTCGGACGGGGGCTCGATCTGCTCCATGAATTCGAGGCGGATGCCACCGGGGGCTTCGACGAAGGCAATCCGCCGCGTTCCGAACGATCCGCTGACGATTCGGGGTCCCCACAGCACGTCGTGGCCCGCCAGTTCCGCGTCGAGGTCGTCAACGAACAGGGCCGGGTGCAGAAAGCAATCGTCCGGCAGCGCGCACGCATCTTCGTAAATCGCCTGTGTGAAGAGAGTCAACGCCAACGTCCCCAATTGCACGTCGGCACGGCGCCCGTTCTCCCACGCCACCGGCGCAGTTACGGTCGCGCCCGCCTTCTCGTACCAGGCACACGCCGCCTCGAGGTCGGCGACCTTCACGGCCAGATTGGCCAGGCCTGTGACGGGCATCAGTGCAGCGGTGTGCCGTAGAGCGACCCGAGGTCTTCGGCGATGAGCTCGAGCCGCACACCATCTGGATCCGAGAAGTACAAGGAGACTTCGCTCTCGATCTGCGTCGCGACGCCAGCGTCGTCCAGTCGCTTTCGGGCGGCGTCCCACTGCTCTCGGCTCACCGATATCGCGAGGTGGTGGAAGCCGCCCAACACTTCGGCGTACGGGCCGAGTCCGAGATCGGGGAAGTCGAAGAACGCCAAGGTGTTGTCGTGCCCGAGGTCGAAGAAGAGGTGCGTGGAACCCTTGTAGTCCCGGTTCTCAAAAAGTTCGACGAGCGGAAACCCGAGAAGTTCTTGGTAGAAGTGAATGGTCCGCTCGACGTCGGAGCAGAGGAGCGCCAGGTGGTGCACCCCTTGCGCGGTGGACTTCGGCCGCTCGGCCGCTGCCACGAGGTACTCGGTGCGAAGCCGTTCCCGCTCGGCGGCCGCCGCCTCGAGGTCGATCGTCACAGCCCGAGGAGCCAGGAGGCATTGGCTCCCAAGATGTTGGTCCGCGCCGTGCCGGTCAGGCCTTTGACGGCACGCTCGGCCGCCGCCAGCGGGTCGGCCACTCCCTCTGCGTGGGGCCAATCGCTCCCGATCATGTACGTGTCGTCCCCGACCCGTGGAACGAGGCGATTCGGCATTTCGTAAGGGAGCGCCGCCACCCGCACCTGGCGGAGAAAGTACGCGGATGGCCGCTGCGCGAGGCGGCGGTACGGCTCGCCGTGCCTGAGTGCATAGAAGTCCGACGCGCCGTCGATATGGAGAAGGAAGTGCGGCACCCAGCTGGCGGTGAGCTCGACGACGCCGAGGCGGAGATCCGGAAAGCGCTCGAGGGTCCCGTTCAGGATCAGATCGGCCAGCGCTACGGCTGGAGCAAGGTAAAGAAAGATGGAATCGAAGAGCCGCTCGCCGTCCTCGGGCTCGCCCTGTCGCCATGCCGGGTGCAAGGGGCTCTCGAACTCCGAGACATGGAAAACCGGGGCCACACCATGATCGCTGAAGGCCGACCAGACCGGATCGAAGTCGGCGTGTGACAGCGGCTTGCCATCCACGGGGGCCGGGGCGACCATGGCCAGGCGCAGGCCTTCGGACCGCATCCGGGCGATCTCTTCGACCGCCCACGCGGGGTCGTGGAGCATCAGATGGGCCACGCCGAAGAGGCGGTCATCGCCGTCGGCGCACACGCCGGCCACGTAGCGGTTGTAGGCGCGCGCGTTCGCCCGCTGCGCGGCACGGTCGGACGCCAGTCGCTGTTCCCACAGGAGCCCGTAATTGGGGAACATGACGGCCGCGTCCAACCCGAACTCATCGAGCGAGGCCAGGCGCGCCCGCGCCGATCTGTACGCGTCGGGGACCAGCTCTTCGAACGACGCAGGTGCTCGGTCGCCCCGCAGGCGGCGGAGGCGGTCGTCGCCGATCAGTGACGAGCGCTCGGGAATCGGCACCTCGAGCGGCGTGAGCTGTTCGCCCCGCCACGTCAACCACGGCCAACCGGCCGGGTCGTCGGTGATCGACAACGCATCGGCCCGATGCGCAGGATCGATGAATTCGGACCAGGTCGTCCTGGACTCGAAGAGATGCTGGTCGACGTCGATGACCGGCAACGCCATGTGACCTCCCAGGCGCAGAGTACCAGTGCCTCTGCGAGGGGTCTCGCCGGCGCCGGGTCGCTCACGGCCCGCCTATTCGATGGCGGACCGCAATCCGTTGAGCCAGTCGGCGGCGGCCTGCCAGGCCGCGTCGGCCTGGCGGCGATGCTCGGGACCGTGCTCGCCCGCCGCCGGGTACGAGCCGAGGAACTTCACTCCGGCCAGGCCGGCATGCAGGTCGCGGAGACAGTCGGCAACCACCTCGTCGCCGACGTGCCCGGAGAGGTCGATGACGAAGCAGTAGTCACCGAGCGCCTGCTTGGTCGGGCGCGACTCGAGCTTCGTCAGGTTTATGTTGCGCGCGGCGAACTGCCCGAGGATCCCGTGCAGGCTTCCGGGATGGTCCGCCCGCTGAAAACAGACGACGCTCGTCTTGTCGTGGCCGGTGGGCTTCGGCACACGCGACCGGGCAACCAGGACGAACCTGGTCTGGTTGTCCGGATGGTCCTCCACGTCCTCGACCAGGATCGACAATCCGTAGCGCTCGGCCGCGAGCCGCGGCGCGATGGCCGCGCCGTCGGGCGACCGGGATTCGCCCAGCAGGCGTGCCGCATCGGCCGTGGAGTTCGCCGCTCGCTGCTCGGCGTCGGGCAGCGTCTTGGCGAGGAATTTCTGGCACTGCGCCAGGGCGTGCGGATAGGACGAGACCGCGCGGACATCGGCCACCGTGGTTCCAGCGGGAGCCATGAGGTGCAGGTGGATGTCCATGACCACCTCACGCTGGATGTACAGGTCCACGTCGTGGATCAGGCCGTCGATCGTCGCGCTCACGGTGCCCTCGATTGCGTTCTCGATCGGCACGAACCCGCCGTCGACCTCGCCGCGAGCGACGGCATCGAGCACCGAGGTGATCGAGGGCAACGGCCTCAGGTCGGCCGCTGCCAGATCGGGCTCGGCCAACAACGCCTCCTGTGTGAATGTGGCCTCCGGGCCGAAGTAGGCGAGCGATGTCGCAGGCGGGTTCACGGTTGGGCAGGATAGAGCAGGTCATGGACGCCTCCTCACTCCGCGCGCTCGTCGAAGAGGTCGCTGCGGGCCGTTGCGCGCCCGACGACGCCGTGCGCCAGCTCCGCCGCCTTCCCTACGCCGACCTGGGCTTCGCCCGGGTGGATCACCATCGCGATCTCCGGCTCGGCTTGCCCGAGGCCGTCTACGGACCGGGCAAGACGCCCGAGCAATGCGCCGCCGTGGTGGCGGAGCTCTTGGCCGGGACGGATTCGCCCGTGCTTCTCACCCGTGCAACCGGAGACCAGGTCAAGGCGGCGTCGGCGGCGGGGGTCTCAGCCGGATTCGGACCCGGCGCGGCCACAGAGCAGGGCGGCCTCGCCACGCTTGTCTTCCGCCCTGCCTCCTCCCGGGACGGCCGGGTGATCGTGATCACGGCAGGCACGTCCGACCTGCCGGTGGCGGCGGAATGCCGTGCGGTCCTCGAGGCGCTCGGCTTCGCACCGACGCTGCTCTGCGACTGCGGCGTCGCGGGCCTGCACCGCCTCCTGGCCGAAATGGATTCGCTGAGCGCCGCCGACGCGGTGGTCGTGATCGCCGGGATGGAGGGAGCGTTGGCCAGCGTCGTCGGCGGCCTCACGCCGGCGCCGGTCGTCGCGGTACCGACCAGCACGGGATACGGGGCGGCCCTGGAAGGGGTGACCGCGTTACTCAGCATGTTGTCGGCCTGCTCCTCGGGCATCACCGTCGTGGGCATCGACAACGGATATGGCGCGGCCTGCGCAATCGCCCGGCTCCTCCCGTGAGTGCGACGGACACAGGGATGGAATCGCTGGCGTGGTTCCACTGCTTCGCCGGCATCGCCGGCGACATGGCGCTGGGTTCCCTCGTCGACGCCGGGGCGGACGTCGACGAGATCCGCACGCTCCTCGACCGGCTCGCCCTGCCCGGCTGGGACCTCAGCTTCGTGGAGGCGCTGCGGGGGGGTATCGCCTGCACCCGGGCCATCGTCAGGGGCGACGACGTCGTCGTGCGCACCCACGGTTCCATCAGTGCCCTGATCGAGGACGCCGGACTCCCTCCGAGAGTGACCGAGCGGGCTCTCCGCGTCTTCCGCGCGCTGGCGAGCGTCGAGTCCGCGCTCCACCGTCGCCCGCTCGACCAAGTCCACTTCCACGAAGTCGGTGGACACGACGCCATCATCGACATCGTGGGGACGGCGGCCGCTCTCGAGGTGCTCGGCATCGACACCGTCACCGCGTCGGCGGTGGCCACCGGCTCGGGGACCGTGCGCAGCGCCCACGGACGGCTGCCGAACCCGGCCCCGGCAACGGTGCGCTTGCTCGAGGGCGTGCCGACGTACGGTCGCGATGTCAGCTTGGAGCTCACGACGCCGACCGGTGCGGCGATCCTGGCCGCGCTCTGCACCTCGTTTGGCCCCATGCCCGACATGACGATCACGTCGTCGGGCTTCGGCGGTGGGTCGGGGGAGCTACAAGACCTGCCCAACTGCACGCAGGTCGTGGTCGGCCGCAAGTTGCAGCAGGACGTGGGGTCGGGCCAGCCGGCGCTCGTGCTCGAGACGAATCTCGACGACGTCACCGGAGAGCAGCTCGGGTACGCAGTCGGGGCGGCACTCGAGGCCGGAGCCCTGGACGCCTGGGTGAGCTCGGTGACCATGAAGAAAGGCCGGCCGGGCCATGTGCTTCACGTCCTGGCTGAGACCACTCGGGTCGAGGTGCTCCGGCGCGAGATCGCACGGGCCACCGGCACGATGGGCGTCCGCGCCATGCCCGTCGAGCGTTGGCCGGTCGCCCGCGAGATGACGACGGTCGTCATCGACGGGGTCACCATCCGCATGAAGGTGACGAGCGGCCGCGCCAAGGCGGAGTTCGACGACGTCGCGCTCGCTGCTGCAAAGACGGGAGCGACGTTGCACGAGGTGGCCAGCCGGGCGGAGGAGGCATGGCGGGCGGCGCACCATCGCGGTCCGGGTCCCGACCCCTCTCCCGCCTGATGAGGAACCCGATGTTCCACTACGACGAGGCGATGACCGACCTGGTCGTCGCCGCGTGCCGGGAGCGGCTATCCCTGGACCCCGTCGCTCTCGACTTCGGCGGCCTGGTCGAATCACTCGACGAGGAGCTGGCGGGGCTCATGCGGCCCGAAGGCAACGAGGCCGCCGACGTGCTCAAGCTCTTCGTCGACAAGCTCTCCACTGCGGTCGTCTCCTGCGACAGCCCGCGGTTCCTGTCCTTCATCCCGGCGGCACCGACCAAGGCCTCGTTGCTCTTCGACATGTTCATCTCCTGCTCGTCCCTGCACGGCACGTCGTGGCTCGAGGCGGCCGGCGTCGTGGTCGCCGAGAACCAGGCGCTCGGGGTGCTGGCACAACGGGCCGGCTTTCCCGAGGGAGCCGGCGGCTGTTTCGTGGCGGGTGGCTCTGCCGGCAACTTGTCCGCACTCATGGTGGCCCGCGACACGGCGGCGTTCCGCCGCGGGGCGGCGGCGCCGGAGCGCCCGCTCGTCGCCATCAGCGAGGAGGCCCATTCGTCGGTGGGCAAGGCGCTCCACGTGCTCGGCGTCGGCGCGCTGACCGTGCCGACGTTGGAGCATCGGCTGACGGGCCACGCGCTCGCGGCCGCGCTGGGAGACGACCCGCGCCGCGCTGACGTCATCGGGGTGGTCGCGACCGCGGGGACCACCAACGCGGGGATCGTGGACGATCTCGACGGTGTGGCCGATGTCGCGGCGGAGCATTCGCTCTGGTTCCACATCGACGGCGCCTACGGCGGCGCGGCGGCCCTCTTCGCGCCATCGACACGGGCACAGTTCGCCGGATTCGACCGCGCCGACTCGTTCATCGTCGATCCCCACAAGTGGCTCTTCGCGCCGTTCGACTGCGCCGGGTTGGTCTACCGGCAACCCAATTTGGCCAAGGCGGTGCACACACAGGACGCGCAGTATCTGGAGGTGCTGCACAGCGAGAACCCCGAGGAATGGAACCCGAGCGATTACGCCTTCCACCTCACGAGACGGGCCCGCGGTCTGCCCCTGTGGTTCTCCATGGCCGTGAACGGTCTCGACGCGTACTGCGAGGCGGTCGAGGAGGGGCTTGCGATCGCGCAACGGGCGGCCGGACGCATTGCCGCCACGCCCCACGTCGAGCTGGTCCGCGAGCCGGGGTTGTCCATCGTTCTCTTCCGCCGGCTCGGATGGGCGAAGCTGGACTACGACGCCTGGTCCGCTCGCCTCCTCCACGATCAGATCGGGTTCGTCACTCCGACCAGTTGGGAGGGCGAGACCGTCGCACGTTTCGCCTTCCTGCACCCGGACACCACGGTGGAGATGATCGACGAGATCCTGGCGTCAATGTCCTGACCGGGACCAGGAGCGGCGGAGCACGATGACCAGGGTGTCCACGTCCTGGGCACCGGGGATCGGCCAGGCCCCGTTGATCAGGAAGAACGGTACTCCGGTCACGTCCTGCTCTTGCGCGGAAGCCTCGTCCAGCCGGACCTCGCGGGCATAGAGGTCGCCCGCGAGCACCTCCTCGGTGATGGCGTCGTCGAGGCCGGCCGCAGCGGCGATCTCACGCAGGACGCCGTGGTCGGACAGCAGCAATCCGTCGCTGAAGTACGCCCGGAACAGTGACCGCAACAGCGCGTCCTCGCTGTCGGTGCCACGTGCGGACTGTGCCAGGCGGTGCGCGTCGAACGTGCTTGCGAGCCGTACCCGGTCGAAGTTGAAGGTCAGGCCGGCCTCCCGCCCAAGTTTCGCCAGTTGCTCGTAGCGTGCGCGCACCCGCTCGGCCGTCGTGCCGTACTTGGCGGCGGTCGCGTCGACCATGCTCTGCTCCCGGCTGGCCGGCGCCCGGGGATGCAGCTCGAAGGAGCGATGCACCACCCGCACCTCGTCGCCGTGTTCGAACTCGCGCTTGGCGGCGTCGAGACGGGCGAGCCCCAACGCGCACCACGGGCACGCGAAGTCGGACCAGACCTGCACATCCACCACGGCCACCTTACGGGGCCGCGTTTGGGGCCGGCCAGGAGCGGTCCGTCGCGGGCCATTGTCGACGACGTGCGGAAACCTGGCCATCTCTTGGCCTCTTTTGGCGCCAAACTGGAGGTGTGCGCGCCGATCGACTCGTAGCCGCCCTCCTCGTCCTGCAGTCCAGGGGCCGCGTCACGGCCGCCGAGCTGGCTCGGGAGCTCGAGGTCAGCGAGCGCACCGCCCGGCGGGACCTCGAGGGTCTCGCCATGGCCGGCATCCCCGTGTACTCACAACCCGGTCGCGGCGGCGGGTGGGAGCTCGTGGGCGGGGCACGGACCGATCTCAGCGGCCTCACCGCGGACGAGACCCGTGCGCTGTTCCTCGTCGCGGGACCTTCGTCGGCCACGACGGAAGTGCGGGCGGCGTTGCGCAAGCTCGTGCGCGCGTTGCCCGCTACCTTCCGCACCCAGGCCGAGGCCGCGGCGGGCGCCGTCATGCGTGACGCTGCGAGCTGGGATCACGAAGAGCCCGCGACGCCGCTGCATCTGGAAGCCCTCCAGCGCGCCGTCATCGAGGGCGTCCAGGTGGAGCTGGGCTATCGGCGCCGCGACGGACAGGTGTCGTTGCGCACCGTCCATCCACTCGGCCTGGTCGTCAAGAACGGCACGTGGTACCTCGTCGCCGGCACCACCGCCGGCCAGCGGACCTTCCGGGTCAGCCGCGTGCGATCGGTCGCGGAGACGGATCAGCCCGTGGAACGACCCGACGATTTCGACCTCTCCGAAGCCTGGCGTTCGATCGTGACGGGGGTCGACGCGCAGCGCACGCCGGTCACGGTCATCTTGCGCACGGACGAGGTGACGCTCGATGTGCTGCGCTGGATGTTCGGGAATCGCGTGGGCGCCGGTTCGCCGGAGGCTTCCGGACGCGTGACCGTGGAGGTGCGGGCCCAGTCTGAGTTGATGATGGCGCGCCAGCTGGCAGGATTCGCCGATGCCGTCGAGGTCGTTTCGCCCGCCGCAGTACGCAAGCACCTGGCCGAGATCGGGCGCGGGCTGGTGCGCAACCACGCGTCCGCCAAGGCCGCTGGATCAAGAGCCTGACATGCCGAGGACGGGCTGGTTCAGCCGGATCGCACCGGTCGATCCCCAGAACTGGGCGTCCCCGTAGGAGAAGACGCCGCCGTCGAGTGCCGTGAACCAGTACCCGCCGCCGTCGCCGGTCGCTGCCATCGTGATCACCGGCTGGTTCAGTTTCAGAGCGCCGGTCGATCCATAGAACGGGGCCCCGTAGCTGAATACGCCGCCGTCCCTCCCCAGGAGCCAGTAGCCACCGGTCACGGGGTCGACGGCCATGGCGACGATCGGCGCATTCAGGCGGATGCCGGACGCGTCGCCCTGGAAGTGGCCGTCGCCCACCAGGACGTAGACCTTTCCGTCCGCTCCCACCAGGTACATGCCGTTGTCGGAGGGCGTCAGCGCGGCACCGACGATGTCGCTGACGTGGAAACCGAAGAACGGGAGGTCACCGAGCTGTGGGGCGTTGAAGTTCCACACCGAGCCGTCGGACCCGATCAGGTAGTAGCCGTCGGTCGAGGGATCACTCACCATCGCGACGATGTTCGAGACGTTGACGCCACGCGAAGGCAGCGAGCCCAGATACGGTGCATCGCCGAACGCGAAGACCCCGCCGTCGGCGGCGACCATCCAGTACCCCTTCTCGTCATTGGTCGTCGCCATCCCCACGATCGGCTTGTTGAGGGCGATGCCGCCGGTGGATCCGAAGAAGGGCCGGTCGTAGGAGAAGATGCCGCCGTCGCGGGCCACGAGCCAATAGCCCTGCGCCGCACTCGGCGGCGTCAGGACAGACACCGCGATCGGCGTCCCGACAAGCTGCGTCAGTGTCGGCGAGGTCGTCCCGCTCACGGTGGCGAACAGGCAGGCGATGTTTCTCGACTGGACGGACAGCTCGTCCCAGCTCGAGGTCGCGGCGTCATACCATTGGAGTGATCGTCCTGATCCGTAGTCGCAGACGGCGATGGTGATGTTGTCCAGGCTCGACCCCCGGCCGATCGCGACGTCGTCGTAGACGTTCGTCGCACCGACAGGAGGACTCGACGTCGGATCCGAGCCGTACGTCGCCAACGTCACGGCACCGGCTCCGTTTGCCTGCACGTGGAGATCCCCCAGGTCCGCAGTGAACGAGGTGCCGACGCCCGTCGCGCTGGTTGTCGAGGTCGCGCCGGCGGGTGCAGCAGGGGGAGTCACGTTGACGGTGAGCGTCGTCGTGGCCGTCGCGCTGGCCCATGTCGCGTTTCCGAAGTAGGCGGCTTGAATCGTGTCGCTGCCCCCGGGTGCATTGGTCGAGCTGCACGAGGCCGTCCCGCTGCTGATCGTGGCCTCGCACAGGAGGGTATTGCCCGCCGAGAAGGTCACGTCCGGCGACGTCCCGGTGGGGTTGGGCCCCGTCGACGAGGTCACGTCCATGGAGTACGTGACCTGGTTCCCGTAGGTGACCGTTTGCGGGCTCGCACCAGCCGTGGCGGTCGTGCTGATCACCGCCGCGCCCGCAGGGGCGGCGCCGACCGAGACGGCTCCCGCGGTCAGGACGATGATGGCGGCGGCGGCCAGCCGGCATCGACTCGGACGCACCGTGGCGGCCTCGAGCACTCGGAACCCTGCCATCCGTACCAGCCCCCGACGCACTCTCTTCATAATGTCCAGGGGAACGCCGCAGACTTCACCAGCTGTCGATCGCAGCCTCCAAAACCGTGCCGGCGCCCAGGAGCCGTTCTTCGCTCCCCGCGGGCCCGATCAGCTGCAGGCTCGCGGGAAACTCCCCATTCGTCGGCACGGGCAGGGACAGTGCCGGCACACCGGCCAGGTTCACGGGCAGGGTGCAGCGGGCGACCAGCAGGTCATCACCTTCCTCGAGTGGCGGCGGGAAGATGGTCAGGGTGGGCGTGACGAGGAAGTCGACCTCGGTGAAGACGCGTTCCAGCGTGGCCTGCCACTCTCGCTGTGTCTCCCAGGCCGCCCGCACGGCCGCGTCGTCGAACGAACCTCCGAATTGCAGTCGCGTGCGGACGTCTTCGCCGATGCCATCCGGATCGTCAGAGACGAGCGCCCGGTCGGTTTGCCACGCCTCGACGACGAGGAGCCAGCCGGCCTGGGTCAGCGCGGCGTCCCAGCCGGGTGCGGCGAGCTCACGGCACCGCCAACCGACCGTACTCAGCGCTCGGTCCAGGGCCTCGTTGATAGCCGGGTGCGCGTCGACAGGCAGACGGGCGACCTCGAGGTCGTCGCCGGCACCGAGGGCGACCGGTGCGAAGCCGGGTTCGAGGAGTTGCATGCCGACAACGAGGCCCTCGACGTCGCGTGCCATCGGACCGACGGTGTCGAAACTCGGCGAAAGCGGCCAGACACCGTCGAGCGGGATGCGGCCCCAGGTCGTCTTCAACCCCGCGGTGCCGCAACACGCCGAGGGGATGCGCACCGAACCGCCCGTGTCGCTCCCATAGGCGACGTCTGCCTCACCGGTCGCGACCGCGACGGCAGACCCACTCGAAGAGCCTCCGGGCACACGGGTGGGATCGAGCGGGTTCACCGGCGTGCCGTACCACGGGTTGATGCCCGTCACGCCGAGTGCGAGCTCGTGCAGGTTCGTCCGGCCCACGATCCGCGCTCCTGCGGCCCGGGCACCGGCCAGGCAGGCGGCGTCGCGCTTCGCGGGACGGGCGCGCTCGGCCACGGCCCGGCACCCAGCGGTCGTCGGCTCGCCTTCCATGTCGATCAGGTCCTTGACGGCGAGGCGAACGCCCGGGCCTGACGTGTCGTACCGCCTGATGAAGGTCGTCACCGGTCGTTGAGCGTCTTCGAGATGGCAAAGATCATCGCGGCAGAACCCAGTTGCGTCCTTGCAATCCTGTCCAGCTCATGCTGTCCCTCCCCGACTCGCCCCGGTGCGATCCGGAGCGACCCTACCGGTCCCTCACTCGGGATGGGCGGTTCGGATGAGGTGGAGGTTCGCGTCCCGGCCCGCGCCCATTCGTCACCCCGTTGTGTGCGTCTGCAAGGCTGGTATTCGTTCGAAGGGGGCACTCGTGAACGAGGAAAATTGTGCCTTGTTGCGACGAGCCTGGGCGGCCTACGACCGCGGCGACGAAGAGGAATTCGCTGCCTGTCTGACTGACGACTGGCGCGAGCACCTACCCAGCGGCGAGGTTGCCCTGCTCGCAGACGAACGCAAGACGATGGCGGCGCACCGGATCGCCTTCCCCGACAAGCACACCGAGATTCTTCGCATGGTGGCGTCGGACGACATGGTGGCATGCCACTGCACCACGTCGGCGGTCCACCGCGGTCCCTACTTCGACGTCCCACCCACGGGGACACGCGTCAGCGTCGACGAGATGATGTTCAACCGCGTCGTCGACGGCAGGATCGCCGAGACGTGGGTGATCACGGCCGGGCCTGGCTTCTACCGCCAGCTCACCGGGCGCGAGGCCCCCGAGGACGTCGACAACATGGGCTGAGCCGGCCCCGCAGCGGGTCGGGCAGAACAGTTAGGCGGTCGCCCCCGCCATCCCGGCCAGCATCTGCTCGAGCGCGGCCTGGTCCGGTCCGACGAACGCCGGCGCATCGGGGACCGCGGCGAGCGCGCCCAGCAGCCGCTCCGTCGACGAACCGCGCGCTGGAGGCAGGTGGCTGCTGAGCACCATGGTCGGCTCCAAGCCGCGGATGCGGTCCAGGTCCGCGGCGAACACCGCCCGGTCCACCTTGTGCAGCCACGAGGAGTCCACGGTCGCCCAGAACACCTGGCCCTGGTGCAGCGCCTCGTCCGACAGGTCCTCCGCGCACTCGGGCACCTCGTCCAAGAGAGCGCCGAAACAGTCCGAGCTGAACAAGATGCCCGACCGGTCGTCGCGTAGCCCCACCGTGATCGGGTTGTCGAACGCCGGCGGCTTCACCGCTGTCAGCGTCCGGTCGCCGACGTTCACCACCTGGCCCGGGTTGGCCAGGTATACGCGGTCCATGGGAAGCGGCTCTCCCGTGAGCCCCATGATGCCGACGCCCAGGAAGGTCGTCACCACCCGCAGCCGTTCGTTCTCCTCGAGGAGTCGGCGCAGCGAACCGATGTGGTCGAAGTCGGTGTGAGTCAGCCAGATCCAGCGCAGGTCCGAGGGATCGATCACGGTGCGCAGCGCGGCCATGAACTCGTCGCTTTCCCGCACTGCCCCGGTGTCGACCAGGACGGGCTCCTCGGCGTGGATCACGAACGCATTGATGGCGAGCTTGCCGAAGCCGGGGATCTCGGCGGTCGACGTCACGACGTCGACATCGGGTGCAGCCTTGTAGGTGTGCATCGGGAACTCCTTAGGTCTCGGAGGAAGGATGTGAACTCAGGAACCTGACGGGGTGGACTCGGCCTCCCGCTTCAGCTGCTCCAGTGTGTGCTGCATGCCATCGCGCAACTCCCGGACTCGGTTGGTCGGGAC
>DATHPK010000161.1:0-19523 GCA_035483935.1 Acidimicrobiales bacterium | reverse complement strand
CGCAGCCCGCGGCTACCGGCGCGAGCACCAGGTCGAACACCGCGGGGAGTTCGCCGTACGGGGCGGCATCGTCGACGTCTTCCCGTCCACCGCCGATGTGCCGGTGCGTATCGACCTGTGGGGTGACGAGGTGGACCGCCTCACGTCCTTCGCGATCAGCGACCAACGCTCCTCGCACGACATCGCGTCGGTGACGCTGTACGGGTGCCGGGAACTGATGGCCGGCACGGAGCTGCGGGACGCGGCACGGCGGCTGACGGCGCGGCGACCGTGGGGAGGCTCCATCTGGGAGCGTCTCGAGCGGGGTGAACAGTTCGACGGCATGGAGTCGTGGCTGCCGTTCCTCGACGGCGAGCCGCGCGTGCTGCCCGACCTGCTTCCCGCCGGCGCGCAGGTGCTGCTGGTGGAGCCGCGGCGCATCAGGGACCGGGCCGTCCAGCTCCTCGACGAGGAGGCCGCGCTGGCCGAGACGCTCGCCGCCACGTGGGGCGCCAAGGACGGGGACGAGGACCCGTTCCCGCGGCTGCACGTGCCGTTCGACCGGCTGCTCCAAGAGAGCGAGGCCGGGGTGATCTCGCTGCCGCCGGTGCCCGAGGGCCCCGCGACGCCCGCGTTGCGGGTGGGACGATTCGACTCGGTCGCGGGAGACCCGGCTCGCTTGGCCGGCGGGGTCACGCGGCTGGTGGGGGAGGGCTACTCGGTCACGTTGTGCGCCGCGACCGGACCAGGGGCGGCCCGCCTCTCGAGCATCCTCGCCGAGCAGGGTGTGCACGCCGCGGTGGTCGGTGTCGCGCCGGCCCAACCGGGAGTCGCGGTCGTCGTCGCCCCGCTCGCGAGCGGCTTCGTGCTCCCCGACGCCAAGGTTGCGGTGCTCTCGGAGACGGACGTGACCGGACGGCGGATGCCGCACCGGCGGGCCCGGCCGCGGGCGCGGGCCGCGGACGGCTTCTTCGACGATCTCGAGGCGGGCAGCTTCGTCGTCCACCGCCAGCACGGCGTCGCCCGCTTCGACGGGGTCACGACCCGGACGATGGGCGGGACGACCCGCGACTATCTGATCCTCCAGTACCGCGGATCGGATCGTCTGTACCTCCCGGTTGAGCAGATCGAGGCGATCACTCCATACTCGGGGGGTGAGTCCCCGACCCTGTCGAAGATGGGGGGCGCCGACTGGCAGCGGACGCGGGCCAAGGCGCGGGCGGCCGCGGGCGAGGTGGCCGCGGAACTGGTCGAGCTCTACCGGCGCCGCCTGGCCGTCGAGGGCCACGCGTTCGGGGCGGACACCCCCTGGCAGTTGGAGATGGAGGCGGCGTTCGGCTTCGTAGAGACCGAGGACCAGCTCAAGGCCATCAGCGACGTCAAGGCCGACATGGAGGAAGCGCGGCCGATGGACCGGCTGGTCTGTGGCGACGTCGGGTTCGGCAAGACCGAGGTGGCGATACGGGCGGTCTTCAAGGCGGTGCAGGACGGCAAGCAGGCGGCGGTGCTCGTGCCGACAACCCTGCTGGCGAGCCAACACGCCCAGACGTTCGCCGAGCGCTATGCGCCCTACCCGTTGCGGGTCGAGCTGCTGAGCCGCTTCCTCTCCCCGGCCCAGCAGCGCGAGGTGGTGCTGGGCCTGGCCGAGGGCAGCGTCGACGTCGTCATCGGGACGCACCGGTTGCTCGCGCAGGACGTGCAGTTCAAGGAGCTCGGCGTGCTCGTCGTCGACGAGGAACAGCGCTTCGGCGTGACGCACAAGGAGGCCGTGAAGCGGATCGCGGAAGGGGTGGACGTGCTGACGCTGACTGCGAGCCCGATCCCGCGGACGCTCGAGATGGCGCTCACCGGCATCAGGGACCTCTCCATGGTCAACACGCCACCGGCGGACCGCCGCCCGATCCTGACCTACGTGGGCGAGCAGGACACGGCGGCGGTCAGCGAGGCGCTCCGCCGCGAGCTCCTGCGCGAGGGGCAGGTCTTCTACGTGCACAACCGCGTGTCCGACATCGACCGCGTGGCGCACGACCTGCGCGACCTCGTGCCCGAGGCGCGTGTCGCCATCGCCCACGGGCAGATGGACGAGGGCAGTCTCGAGACGGTGGTGCTCGACTTCTGGGAGCAGCGTTACGACGTCCTCGTCTGCACGACGATCATCGAGTCGGGCATCGACATGCCGTCGGTGAACACGCTGATCGTGGACCGGGCCGACCTGCTCGGGCTGGGCCAGCTGCACCAGATCCGCGGCCGGGTCGGACGTGGCGGCCAGCGCGCCTATGCCTATCTGTTCCACCCGGCCGATCGCGTGCTCTCCGAGCAGGCCTACGAACGGCTGCGCACGATCGGCGAGCACACCGAGCTGGGGTCCGGGTTCAAGATCGCCATGCGCGACCTCGAGATCCGGGGAGCGGGCAACCTCCTGGGCTCGGACCAGTCGGGGCACATCGCGGCGGTGGGCTACGACCTCTACGTGCAGCTGGTGGCCGAGGCCGTCGCCGAGGCCCGCGGCGAGGCGCGGCCCGCCCCGCCGTCGGTGTCGATCGACGTGCCGGGCGACGCCCATCTCCCCAAGGACTACGTGGCCGCGGAGGATGCGCGTCTCGAGGCGTACCGGCGCTTGGCCGCCGCCGCGACCCTCGAGGAGGTGGATGACATCGGCGTGGAATGGGCCGACCGCTACGGGCCGCTTCCCCCACCGGCCGAAGGTCTGCTCGCGCTCGGCCGCCTCAGGGCGAGCGCGTTGGCCCGCGGCATCGGCGAGGTCGCGATGAGCTCGGTCCGGCCCGGCGGGGCCCGCACACCGGTCGTCCGGTTGTCGCCGATCACGTTGCCCGCGAGCGCGCAGGTGCGGCTGCGTCGTCTTGCTCCCGGGGCCACCTACCGCGACGAGCTGTCGCAGTTGCTCGTCCCGATCCCGGAGGGTGCGCCGGCGGCCGAAGGGGTGCGCCGGGTCATCGAAGAGCTGTTGCCCGCTCCCACCTAGGGCGATTCCGGCCTCGTTGG
This sequence comes from Acidimicrobiales bacterium, assembly GCA_035483935.1. Taxonomy (GTDB): domain Bacteria; phylum Actinomycetota; class Acidimicrobiia; order Acidimicrobiales; family RAAP-2; genus Bog-473. The sequence goes on along the minus strand of DATHPK010000161.1, from coordinate 16,541 downwards.
GGCACCTTGTAGCATGCCCGGCGCGTGAAGTGGCTCCTGGTCCTCCTTGTGCTTCTCGGCAGCGGTGTCGCCTGGGCTGCGTTGGCGGTGCCCACGGACGCGGCGGTCGTCAACGGCAGCGTCATCAGCCAGGATTCCCTCAACTCCGACGTCCACGCCATCGCCGGTAGTGCGGAATACCAGTGCTACCTGAACGCGGAGGCCTACCTGTCCTCGAACGGGACCCAAGTCGGTCTGCCGCCGGTCACGGGCGCGGGCACGGGCCAGCACGAGGGCGACAACCCGACCGCCACCAGTGCGTTCGTGGCCACCTACCTCGACACGGTGATCGGTCACGAGCTCGTCGAACAGCTGGCGGCCAAGCGCAACGTGTCGGTGAACTCGGCCCAGCTGGCCGATGCGCGGGCGAACCTGACCAACCAGATCACCAGCGTGATGCAACAGGTGTCCCAGACGGCGCAGGGCCGGAACCCCAAGTTCAGCTGCGATGTGCTCTCGCCGTTGACGGGCCAGCAGGTGCTCGGCTCGCTGCCGTCGTGGTTCGTCGACGAGCAGGTCCAGTTCGTCGCCACCGCCAGCGCGCTCCAGGAGGACCTGGCCGGCGTCGGCTCCTCCGAGGCGGACCTCCAGCACTATTACGACCAGCACCGCCCGCGCTTCGACACCGTGTGTTTCAACGCCGTCGAGTACACCGACCAGGCATCCGCCCAAGCGGCGGCGGCGGCGGTGAACTCCGGGACACCGTTCAGCCAGGTCGCCGGCTCCGCCGCGCAGAGCGGCACCATCCCGTGCACCGCGTTGGTCGCGGTCGCCGGCGAGCTGGGCACCAGCATCTCGACACTGGACGGGATCGCTGTCGGCCAGGCGTCGGCACCGATCAGCGTGAACGGGAGCTACGTCGTGCTCGAGCTGTCCAAGCGGACCCCGACGCCCTACGCCACTGCGAAGCAGATCGTGACCCAAGCGGTACAGGAGGTGGGCGCCACCGCCACGCAGGCGGCGATCAGCACCGCCGAGCGTCGTGCGTCGGTCACGGTTGACCCGCGGTACGGGACATGGGTGCCCGTCAGCGCATCCGTCCTGACGCCCTTCACCCCGGAGCCGTCCGACGTGCTCAACGCGTCGGCCAACGAGGCGACCGCCCCCACGTCGTCGTCGACCAGCCCGTTCAGCGGCTGAGCATGGCAGGCCGCCCCCACGTCGTCGTGGTGGGACTCGGGCCCGCCGGAACCGAATTGGTCGGGCCCGCGGCTTCCGAACACCTGCGCGACCCGGCACGCACCTGGCTGCGCACCGGCCGCCATCCGGCCGCGGCCGCCCTCGAGGGTGCCCACACCCTCGACGACGCGTACGAGGGGGCCGGCACGTTCGACGAGGTTTACGCGGACATCGTGGAGCGCGTCGTCGCCGCAGCGGTGACGGCGTCGCCGGAGGCGGTCGTCTACGCCGTACCGGGATCGCCCCTCGTGGCGGAGCGCACCGTCGAACTCCTCCGGGGGGACGCGCGCGTCGAGGTGACGATCGTGCCTGCGCTCTCGTTCCTCGACCTGGCCTGGGCCGCTCTCCGCATCGATCCGCTCTCCGAGGGTGTCCGGCTCGTCGACGCGGCCGAGTTTGCCGGCGTCGCGGCCACGCAACCGGGGCCCTTCCTGGTGGCGCAGTGCTGGTCGCGCCACCTCCTCTCCGAGGTGAAGCTGGCGATCGGAAACGAAGACGCCGCCGCGGCGCTGCCGCGTCCAGTCCTGTTGCACCATCTCGGCCTTGCGGACGAGATCGTGGCGGAGGTCGATTGGTGGGAGCTCGACCGGACGCTCGAACCGGACCATCTGACCTCTTTGTACGTGCCTCGATTCGGCGACGACGTGCGACTCGGAGCCGGGCCCGAAGTCGCACGCCTCGTCGCGCTCATGGACACGTTGCGCGAGGCGTGTCCATGGGACCGTGCCCAGGATCACGCCTCGCTGATGCCGCATCTCGTCGAGGAGTGCTACGAGGTGCTCGATGCGCTGTCGGCGTTGTCGGCGGCGCCCGCACCCGACGCGGCGGCCGCCAACCTCCACCTGGAGGAAGAACTTGGTGACCTCTTGTTCCAGATCGTCTTCCACGCGCGCCTCGGCGCCGAGGACGGCTTCTTCGACCTGGCGGGTGTGGCCCGCACCGTGCACGACAAGCTGGTGCACCGGCATCCCCACGTCTTCGCCGACGTGGAGGCCGAAAACGCGGGCCAGGTCATGGCGAACTGGGAGGAGATCAAGCGGAGCGAGAAGGGGAGAGCGAGCGTGACGGAGGGGATCCCGGTGGCGCTACCCGCGCTCGTCTACGCCAGCAAGCTCGCCCGCAAGGCGCGTTCGGTCGGTGTCGAGCCGCACGACCACGAGTTGAGGGCGGCCCAGGCCGAGCTGGAGGCACTGGCGCGCCTCGCCGAACGCGCCACCCCGCATCCCGACGACCCGCTCGTGCGCGACGCAGCGGTCGAACGCCAGATCGGCGAGCTTCTCTTCGCGATCGTGAACCTCGCGCAGCGCGTCGGTGTCGACGCGGAACAGGCGCTGCGGGCGCGCGCCCTCGTCCTGCGCAATGACATCCGGCGCGCCGAGGGCGTCCCCGATGCACCCGAGGGCAACCGCTAACCTGGTGATCCGGTGTCCCACCAGGGCGGACGCCGAGGGAGTGACGCAGTGAGCACCATTGAGCACGTGATCGGGCGCGAGGTCCTCGATTCCCGCGGCAACCCGACGGTCGAGGCCGAGGTGCTCCTCGACTCCGGCGCGCGAGGACGGGCCATCGCCCCGTCGGGCGCCTCGACCGGCATCCGTGAGGCGGTCGAGTTGCGCGACGGCGGGGACCGCTACGGCGGCAAGGGCGTCGAGCACGCGGTGGCGCACGTCAACGGCGAGATCGCCGCCGGCTTGGCCGGGTTGGACGCGCTGGACCAGCGGTCAGTCGACCACGCGCTCATCGACGTGGACGGCACGCCGGACAAGGGCAGGCTGGGGGCGAACGCGCTGTTGGCCGTGTCGCTCGCCAGTGCCAAGGCGGTCGCCGACGAGCTCGAGATCCCCCTGTACCGGTCCATCGGTGGCGCCAACGCCCACGCGTTGCCGGTGCCTATGCTCAATGTGCTCAACGGCGGCGCGCACGCCAAGAACTCGATCGACTTCCAGGAGTTCATGCTGATGCCGGTCGGCGCCGCCTCCTTCAACGAGGCCTTGCGCTGGGGCACCGAGACGTACCACACGCTGAAGTCGCTGCTGGACGACCGCGGGCTGTCCACCGCGGTCGGTGACGAGGGCGGTTTCGCCCCGGACCTGCCGCAGAACGAGGACGCCGTCAAGTTGCTCGTGGAGGCGATCGAGCGGGCCGGCCGGACGCCGGGCGAGGAGATCGCGCTGGCACTCGATCCGGCCACCAGCGAGTTGTGGAACGACGGCGCGTACGTGCTGGCGGGGGAGGGGCGGACGCTGTCGTCGGCAGAACTGGCCGACTACTGGGTGGACCTGGTGGACAGGTACCCGATCGTGTCGATCGAGGACGGCATGGCCGAGGAGGACTGGGCGGGGTGGTCGGCGCACACCAAGGCCCTGGGCGCCCGGATCCAGCTCGTGGGCGACGACATCTTCGTGACGAATGCCGAGATCCTCGAGCGCGGCATTCGCGAGGGGGTCGCGAACGCGATCCTGGTGAAGCTGAACCAGATCGGCACGCTGACCGAGACGCTCGACACGGTGGCGCTGGCCAACCGCTCCTCGTACCGTCCCGTGATCTCGCATCGCTCGGGGGAGACCGAGGACACCACGATCGCGGACCTGGCCGTCGCGGTGAACGCGGGTCAGATCAAGGCCGGTGCACCCGCGCGCTCCGACCGCGTCGCGAAGTACAACCAGCTGCTGCGCATCGAAGAGGACCTGGGGGAGTCGGCAGCGTTCCCGGGCCGTGCCGCATTGGCGGGCCGTGGCGGCGCCTAAGAAGAAGGGTCGCGCCCGGCCACGCAACAAGCGCGCCGTCAAGGACCCGGCGATCCGCCGTTCGCGACTCCTGTTCGTCGGCGCGCTCGTCTTCTCGGCCGTCGTGCTCGTCGCCTGGTTCCCGGCCAGCTCGCTCCTCAACCAGCGCTCCGACCTGACCGGGACGTCGAGCCAGTTGGCGGCATTGCACAAGCAGGACGCCGCCTTGTCCCAGGAGAAGAAGAACCTCAGCGACGCCGGGGAGATCGGGCGTATCGCACGCGAGCAGTACCAGTTCGTCGACCCGGGCCAGCGAGCCTTCGAGGTGCTCCCACCCGCGGGCGCGGCTGCGGCGGGCACGCCCTATGCGGGAGACCCCGGTTCGACCGGCCCGGCCACCCCGTCGGCCACGCCCGAGCTCCCTCCCGGGGGTGTCACCACGACGACCACGCCGTCCGGGGGCGCCCGGCACGCGGCGACCACGCCTCCATCTGGCTCCGGCCTGCTCGGTCGCATGATGCACGCGCTCGAGTTCTGGCGCTGACCGCCTCACCACGTGGATGATGTCGAGGCCGTGGCGGCACTGCTGGGACGGGATCCCGGCGGGAACTTCGTGGTCGTGGTCCGCGGCCCCGATGGCGTGCCCGTGGTCATCGAGAACGAGCCGTTCCTCCGCGACGGGACGCCCATGCCGACCCGGTTCTGGCTCGTCGATCCCGAGCTGCGGGCCCGGGTCGGCCGACTCGAGGCGTCGGGCGGTGTCCGCGAGGCGGAACGTTCCGTGGACGGTTCCGCTCTGGCGGAATGCCATCGCCGCTACGCGGTGGAACGTGAAGCGCTGATCCCACCGGAGCGGGCCGGTCCACGGCCGAGCGGTGGAGTGGGCGGGACACGCGAGGGTGTCAAGTGCCTGCACGCGCATCTGGCGTGGTGGTTGGCGGGTGGAGACGACCCGGTCGGCCTGTGGGTGGCGCAACGATTGCAGGTCGTACGCCCGGAGAAATGAGCCGGGGGCGCGGCTGTGGTAGTCCAAGAGGATGACCGAGCCAGCCGCCGTTGCCGCGGTCGATTGTGGGACGAACTCCACCCGCCTCCTGGTGGTCCGGGCATCGGGAGAGGTGGCGGCCCGCGAGATGCGCATCACCCGATTGGGCGCCGGTGTGGATGCCTCCCGCCGCCTCCAACCCGAGGCCATCGAGCGCACGCTCGCCGTCCTGAAGGAGTACCGCGCCATCATGGACGACGAGCAGGTGACGCGCGCTCGTCTCGTCGCCACGTCAGCGGTGCGCGATGCGCAGAACTCGGTGGCCTTCCTCGAGCCGGCGTCCGAGGTGGTGGGCGTCCGGGCCGAAATCCTCAGCGGTGACGAGGAGGGTCGCGTCTCCTACGAGGGTGCCACCGACGATCTGCCCGTCATCGGTGGGCAAACGGTCCTGATCGACATCGGAGGGGGTTCTACCGAGGTCGTCACAGTGGCCGGAGGTGCGATCGCCGCCGTCTCCCTCGACATCGGCTGCGTCCGCCTCACCGAGCGATATCTGAAGGATGATCCACCGACGCCGGAGCAGGTCGACGCGGCGAGCGAAGCAATCGATGTCGAACTGGAACGGGCGACACGTCGGAGTCCCGCACTCGCGACGATGGGACCTGGTGACCGTCTCGTGGGTGTTGCCGGCACCGTCTCGACGCTCGCCAGCCTCGAGTTGGGGTTGACCCGTTACGACCGCGACCGTATTCATCACTCGATCCTGAAACGGACCTCGGTGCGGCGCTGGTGCGAACTCCTCGGCGCCGAACGAGTGCAGGATCGCGCCAAACGGCCTGCGATCACGAAGGGGCGAGAGGACGTGATCTTCGGGGGCGCTCTCGTCTTGTGGAGAGCCATGGCGCGTTTCGGCTTTGCCGAATGTGTCGTGTCGGAGGCCGACATTCTCGACGGCCTGGTCCTCGGACTACGCGCGACGGGACCCACAGTCGAGCGCTGACCGGACGCGGTCCCTCCCGCTGTCGAAGTCCCGGAGCCGTTGATCCGAACTCGCTATGCTGCCCCGGTGCCGCATCAGCTCAAGGTGATCGGCCGATCACTTGCGGGCTGGGGCATGAGCCGGCCGTCGACGCGACAGTCCGGGTGGGTGTGGACGATCTCAGCGGTTGTCCTCGCTCTTTGCGTACTGCTCGTCTCGTTGGGGGCGAGCAATCATCAGCGCCACGAGCACGGATTCGACGTCCTGGACGAGGGAGCCCACTACGACTACGTCGTGCGCTTGGCTCAGGGACACCTCCCACGTTCGGGCGATCCGTTGACGCAGGAGACCCTCCGGATGATGAGCTGTCTGGGTGCGTCCGGAGTACCGGCACACGGGTGCGCGGCCGAGCATCGGAATCCTGCCACCACTGCGCCAGCCGGCGGCTATAGCTACGAGGCGGTGCAGCAGCCCCCTCTGGGATACCTGCCGTACCTCCTGACGATCCAGACGGAAGGATCATCCCAACAGGCTCTCGAGAGTGCCCGCTGGGGCGGGTTCATCTGGAGCGTCGTGGGTGCGGGGTTGTTGGTGTGGGTGGCCTGGATGCTCGAATTGAGCTTGATCGAGCTGGTGGCCGTGCTTGCCATCTGTCTGCTCAGCCCGATAGAGACCCACTCGATCGCAACGGTGACCAATGACAGCGCAGGCATGCCCGCAGGCGTCGCGACCGTCGCAACGTACCTGGTCTCACGCCGCCGGAAGAAACCGATGATCGTTGCCGGACTCGTGGTGGGACTGATCGTCGGCTTCATGAAAGGACTGTTCGTCGTCGCGCCGTTGGTGGTGTTGGCCGCTCTGGTCTTCGCCGACATCGCACACCGGAGACGGCCCACCAGGGCAGATATCTGGGTGCGCTACGGCTGCAGTGCCGCCATGCTCGTGGGTGCCGTCGTGAGCTATGCAGCGTGGTTTCTGATGCAAAGTGCTCGAGCCTCGGTCCCGCCCAGCACTGTCCTGCACGCGCTCGAGGGTTTTGCGACCACGTCGCACCTTCGGGCGACCACGATCCTCCTCGGAATACAGAACGAGTTGTCGGACCTGTCTGCGTACGTCTCGGCCCCTCTCTATTGGATCTGGGACCTTGCGATCTACGGGTGCCTCGTAGGCCTTCTCGTGCTCAAGGGCCCTGTGGGCCGCATCAGCCAGCGCGCCGGCGCCGCGGCACTCCTCTTCGGCATCGTGGCGCTCGGTGTGGCTTTTCCGCTGCTCAATTTCATCGAGGGCCATTACGACTTCTACACGCCGCAGAGGTACGCGCTGCCTCTGTTGCCGATCATCGCGCTCGTGGTCGTGCGAGCCATGCGGACGCGCGGGGTGCTCCTCGTCGGCATTGCTCTTCCGGCGCTCGCAGTCGTCGATCAACTCGTCACCGGGCAGTTCTGAGCCGGAGGATTGCCTCACCACCGCCAACCCGTGGGGCCCGGAATCCGCCTTTGCCGGTGCTATCCTGCCAACGTGCTGAGGGGCTGCGCCCAGTGAGTGGTGCCGCCTGGGCCGCACGACAGAAGACGCATGACGGCGTCGGAGAGCAGGATGCCGCGCTCGAGGAAGCGCAGCGGGAGATCGAACTCCTGAACGAGGCGCTCCGGCAGCTTCAGCTGCGCCGCAAGGCGGAAGCGGATGCCATATTCGACACCTTCCGTCATTACGACGTCGTCCAGCGCCACCTTGCGGGCCTTCTGAAGCTGCGCGAGGACCAGCTCGAAGAGGTCTATAACACGAAGGTAATCCGGTACACCTCGAAGCTGCGCAACATGTACTCGCGGCTCCGCGGCCGGGGACCCGTGGCGGCTACGGCTGACACGCTGAAAGAGCCCCCGATTTTGCCCGATGGTGGCTATCAGCGGTGGGTCGAGCTCTATGACACCATCGACGACCAGGCTCGGGCTCTGATCGAGTCGCGACTGCGCGCGATGTCACGGCAGCTGAAAATCTCCGTCATCATGCCGACCTACAACCCACCGGTAGACATGCTTCGTTCGGCCATCGAATCCGTGCGAAATCAGATTTACCCGAATTGGGAGCTGTGCATCGCGGACGACTGCTCGACCGATCCCGCCGTCATGCAGGTACTCGAGGAATGCGCCGCGACCGATCCACGGGTGAAGCTGATCAGACGTGAGGAGAACGGCCACATCTCTGCCGCGTCCAATACTGCGCTGTCTCTGGTGACCGGCGAGTGGGTTGCACTCTTGGACCACGACGACATCCTGACCAAGCACGCACTGGCGATGGTCGCCCTCGCCCTCGATGCCCACCCCGACGCCGGCCTCGTCTACAGCGACGAGGACAAGCTCGACGTGGCCGACCGCCGGATCGACCCCTTCTTCAAGCCAGACTTCGATCCGTTGCTTCTTCTTGGTCAGAACTTCGTCAGCCACCTCGGCGTATTTCGCAAGGACCTCGTCGACCGGGTGGGTGGTTATCGAGTCGGCTACGAGGGGAGCCAGGACTGGGACCTCACTCTGCGCGTCTCGGAGCTTCTCGATCCGTCACAGGTGGTCCATGTCCCTCACGTGCTCTATCACTGGCGAGTGCATGCGTCGTCGACCGCCTCGCTCGTTTCTGCCAAGCCGTACGCCGTGGTGGCCGGCCAACGGGCGGTCGTGGACCACCTCGCCCGCACGGGCAGGAGGGCCCGGACAACCTACGTCGGACAGTTGGGCTTCAACCGCGTCACCTGGGAGATGGACGATCCCGCACCAAGAGTCAGCATCATTGTGCCGACAAGAGACGGACGGCTCCTGCCTCGCTGCATCGACAGCGTGTGCGGATTGACGCAATATCCGAACTTCGAGGTGGTGGTCGTCGACAACGCGAGCCGATCGCGCCCGACGCTGGAGTACCTGCGCGGCAACGAGCACCGGATCTCGGTCATCCGCGATGAACGGCCCTTCAGTCACTCGGCCCTGAACAACCACGCCGTCGCGCACACGACGGGGGAGGTCGTGTGCCTGCTCAGTGATGACACCGAGGTGATCTCGGGTTCGTGGCTGACGGAAATGGTCAGCCAGCTTGTGCAGCCCGGCGTGGGAGCCGTGGGCGCCAAACTGTACTACGGGGACGGCCGTGTGCAGCATGCCGGCGTACTGCTTGGTGTGTTCGGGACCGCGGCACACGCGCACCGCAACTTCGACCGTCTTGCGACGGGATACTTCGGTCATCTCCAGCTGGCGCACGGTGTGTCGGCCGTCACCGCTGCGTGTGCAGTCATCCGTCGCGAGGCGTGGCAACAGGTCGGCGGATTCGATGAAGCCAACCTTCCGAACGTCCTGAACGACGTGGATCTGTGTTTGCGTTTGAGCGAAGCCGGCTGGAACATCGTGTGGACGCCGTACGCCGAGCTCTTTCACGACGAGTCCACCGGCCGGGGCCTCGAAGGTGATGAAGGCCCGGAACTGAACTCGTACAAACAAGCCGCGGCATGGGTGAGGGCACGCTGGGGGACGGAGGGGCTCCGGAATGACCCGCACTACAACCCGAATCTGACTCTCGACGCCGAAGACTTTTCGTTGGCGTGGCCGCCGCGGATCGCGGTAGCCGACGCGTGCTGACGGCGTCCTAGAGAAGTGCCTTGAGTTGTCCGACCAGCCTTTCTGGGTCGCCGTAGGCAGCGTCCGCGTAGCGCCGGCCTGAGTCCGAGGCGACGGCGCGGCCTCCACTCGAGGAGAGCGTGCCGACCGCAGCAATGAGCTCGGCGGCGTCGCCAAATGTGGATCCGCCACCGGCACGGGCGTGTGTCGCAGCCGGTTCGGCCGGTTCAGGTACGACGATAGGAGTTCCGAGGCGAAGCGCCTCGACGCACTCGCGGGCGACGAGGCGCCCAGGATCGAGGTCGACGCAAACGGCCGCATGCGCCATCAAACGCCACAAGTCCATGCGGGTGTCGACGCTGGTGCGACCGCGAAGGGCGCGGCCCTTCCAGGCGGCAGCAATTCCATCTGCGACGACGACGATGTCGCGATCATGGAACGCCCCGGTGAGCCAGGCCACGGGGCCGGGCGGGTCGTGACCGGACGCTCCGCCGGCGAGGACGAGCTGGTACCCGGTGAAGCCAAAGCCACGGTGACGATGGCGCGCGGCCACCTCACTGACCGGCACGTAGGGGCTGAGGAGCGGGGACCGGCCATCTGCCCCGACGGGAAGCCACCGCCATTTCGAGCGGTGGTCGGCTGGTGCGGTGAGATACGACGCGGCCGGCACACCCGCTCGACCAAGAAGATCATCGACTTCCTCCGTGAGGTCGTCGATGATGACGAGGGCGTCGACCGGCACCGCGTCCGGCCAGCGAAGGGCGCGATCCTCGCCGATGCCCAGTACGTCGAAGAGCCCGTCGGGCGTCTGCGACCCCGGCGTCCCGGAAGCAAGGACGGTCACCGGTCCCAATCGCGAGGCTGCGCCGGCGACAGATCGGGCCACGTAACCCGTTTCGCTGCGCGGGTCGGACCAGTGCGTCGAGAGAACGACCGTCGTCAGTGCGCCGGCCTCGCCGACCCGCCTGCCTCGTCGACCGTGCTCTGCAAGTGAAGAACCTCGGCACGGAGACGGGCCAGATCCTCGCCGTAGCTGCGCGCCATGTCGGCGGTGAGGGATTCCTGCTCCCTCAGTCGGGTCGTGAGCGCATCGCACCGATCGGCGATCTCGCCGGTGGCGCGGACGACGGCCTCGAGCAGGTACCGATTCCTCCGTCCCGTGATCCGGCCGAGCCAGGCGCGTGCGCGCCCCGCCGGCGACCCGGTCGCATCGCGAGCGGCCAGGCTGGTCAACGCGGCCCGCAGCTGCCGAACGGCATCGCCGTCGGCGAGGGGGGGAAGAGGCGGGGGCACGTCCGAGGGCTGCCGCAGCATCTGCGGTGCCTCGTCCGACTCGCCGGCTACCACGCCATGATGGTCGAGTACCACTGGTTCCAGGCGTCCTTTTCTTGCGCCCCCGCAAGTCCGCATGACGGATCGGCGCGCGTCAGGTGAGGATTGAGGTAGCGATCTCCGTCGGTAATGTAGCCCTTCCATCGTTCGATGAAGCGAACCAGGTCGCCCACGCCTCCCGCCGTGCCCCGGCTCGGCGACTCGTAGTGAACGAGTTCGGCGGCAGGCTCGTAGAGCGTCCGGTAACCGCGCCTCCCGGCACGCAGACAGAAGTCAACGTCGTTCAGGTCGACCCCCAGAGACTCGTCGAAGCCGTTGAGCTCTTCGAAGACCGAGGTTCGTGCCGCCAGGCAGGCCCCCGTGACCGCCGAGCACTCCCGCGTTGCCACGGCCATGCTGAGGTATCCGGCGGCGGCGCCGGGAAGGCCTACGAGCGGGTGTCCCGCCGCACCGCCCAGTCCGACCACGACGCCGCAGTGCTGCAGGCGGCCATCGGGGTAGAGCAACCGTGCGCCCACCGCCGCGACATCAGGCCGTAGCGCGTGTGCGCAGAGTGCGGACAGCCAACCGGGTCTCCGGGCCTCGATGTCGTTGTTGAGGAAGAGAAGGACGTCGCCACAGGCGGCCTGGGCGCCTGCGTTGGAGAGCTGGGCCCAGTTGAAGGGCCGGCCGTCCCACACGATCTTCACGTCCTCGTCCTCGGCGAGCCGCTCGACGAGTGTGCAGGTCTCGGGATCCGTCGTGCCGTTGTCGACGAGCACGAACTCGACGGACAAGTCGCCGCTGGTCCTGCGGACGGAGTCAACGCACGTGCGCAGAAAGCGCGGTTGGTCCCGGAAAGGGACGACCACGCTGACGGACGTGGTCGCTGCCACCTCCGCATGCACGGGGACGATCGGCGGGGGCGTCGGCATGGAGGACCGGTGACAGAGAACCTCGGGCACATGGCGCACCTGCCGTGCCGCCGAGCCGGCGACGCTCGCGCACGAGCGAGCGAGCGACTCCGCGTCGGTGGCGTCGAGTCCGGACACGAAGGCCGTCGCCGAGGCCCCGAGCGCGAGAGGCCGCCCCACGTAGCCGGAGGACCGTTGGAAGTCGGGGGACCAGTCAGGCTTGAGGCACGGCCTCTCGTACGTGCCGCCTTCGGTGATCACGTCCTCGTCGGCATAGGCGATCGCGTCGGGCGTCAGTGCGCCGCCAAGCAGAGCGACGGCGTCGGGCGCCCACACGTCACCGGGAAACACGAGGGCGACCGGCGAGCCCTCCCTCTCGGTGAGCGCAAGGTCCAGGAGACCCGCGATCGTCGTACCGACCGGGGCGCCAATCACCGAGGTCCGTCGCGCACGCATGCGGGGCAGCGCCGCGCGCACGATGGATCGGACCTCCTGAGCCCGTGGCGACTCCACCACGCTCGTGAGAGACCAACGCCGACTGGTCTGGTCGCGGAGCGCGTCGACCGTTCGGCGAACGGCGCCCGGGGCATCCCCGGTGACGAGCATGACCAGGGCGAGTTCACGATGTGTGCCGGCGGGCTTTCGCATGCGCTCGACCTCCCGCTCGCGTACCCAGGTCGTATAGCGCGCTGGGTCCTGCACAACATCCGGTGGCAGTGGGGGAAGCTCCGGGGGCGCAAAAAGGACCCGGTCCACGTCGAGAATCTACTCGGCACGATGTGCGGCGCCGGTGCGCTGGCGCCGGTGAGTGTGGACCTGCCACGATGCGGCCCGTGGGCATCACCGAACGTTTGCTGATGGGGCCGGGGCCGTCGAACCCCTACCCGGAAGTCACGATGGCTTTGGCGGGTCCCGTCATCGGACACCTCGACCCACAGTTCCTGGCACTGCTCGATGACACGAACGACCGTCTCCGCCGGGTGTTCGCGACGACCAACGCCTTGACGCTTCCGATCAGCGGCACGGGATCGGCCGGAATGGAGGCCTCTTTCGTCAACTTCGCCCGACCCGGCGCGCCCATTGTGGTGGGAGTCAACGGTGTCTTCGGCGAGCGCATGTGCGAGGTGGCAGGCCGCCTCGGCGCCGAGGTCGTTCGGGTCGAGGCTCCGTGGGGGGAACCGATCGATCCCGACCGGCTGCTCTCGGCGCACGCGTCGCCGTCCATCATCGCCGTGGTGCACGCGGAGACCTCCACGGGGGTGCGCAACGACATCGAGCCACTCGGGCGGGGCAAGGGGGACGCACTGCTCCTCGTCGACATGGTCACGTCGCTGGGCGGCATCGAGGTGGCGGTCGACGAGTGGTCGGTGGACATCGCGTACAGCGGTACGCAGAAGTGTCTTGGCGTCCCACCCGGCCTCGCACCGCTGACGGTCTCATCGAGGGCGTTGGATCGCATGGTCGAACGTCCGCCGAGCTGGTATCTGGACCTCAACCTCTTGGCGCGCTACGTCCAGGAGGGTTCGGGTGGCGGCCGCGTCTACCACCACACCGCGCCGGTCACCATGGTGGCCGCCCTGCACGCCGGGCTCGGGGTCCTTCTCGACGAGGGGCTCGCAGAGGTTCAGCGACGACATGCGGCCTGCGGGAAGGAGCTCCAGGCCGGGCTCGAGGAGCTGGGACTGGAGCTGCTGGTCGAGCCGGCGCACCGGCTGCCCCAGCTCACCACCGTGCGGATTCCCAAAGGCGTCGACGACGCGACGTGTCGGGGCCGGCTGCTCGCCGAGTACGGCATCGAGATCGGGGCCGGTGCCGGCCAACTGGCGGGCCAGATCTGGCGGATCGGGTGCATGGGCAACACCGCGCGCAAGCGGAACGTCGTCACGCTCCTCGCAGCGTTGAAGGAGGTGCTCGGCCGGTGAGCGCGGCCCGTGCGGTCCGGCATGCGCCGCTCGAGCTGCGCGGCAGAAGGGTGGTGCTGCGTTCGCTCACCGAAGACGACTTCCCGGCCTGGCACGAGGTGCGGACCCGCTGTGCCGATTGGCTCCTGCGCTGGGAGCCGCGGCCCAAGGGCGCGCCGGTCCCGTCGGAGGACCGCCCCAGTTTTGCCGCGCGCTGCGGCATCAGGGAGCGCGAGCGGCACCTGGGCACCGGTTACGGCTTCGGGATCTTCGTGGGCGAGCGGTTCGCGGGAGAAGTGACGCTCTCGTCGATCCAGCGCGGGCCCTTCCAGAGCGGGTTCGTCGGCTACTGGATCGACGAGGCGTTGTCGGGACGAGGGCTCGTCCCCGAAGCGGTCGTGGTGAGCCTGCGTTTCGCCTTCGAGGCGATCTCGCTGCACCGCGTGGAGATCTCGATCATCCCTCGGAACCATGCCAGCCGGCGTGTGGTCGAGAAGCTCGGGATCCGCGAAGAAGGCGTCGCGTTGCGGTTCCTCGAGATCGACGGCGTGTGGGAGGACCACGTGCGCTACGGGATCACGGCCGAGGAGTGGGTCGAGCGTGAGGCCGACCTCGTCGCCGAGTGGCTGTCCGACTGACTCAGACGTCTCCGGTGCCGACGATGGAGGGGGAATGGCGGAAGAACTGCTCGACGTCGTGTTCGTAGGTGTATGAGGCCGGCGTCCGCCCGGACTGCCGGCGGAGGCGCACGGACCGGATGAATTTCCGCACGGCGCCGGCGCTCGTGGAGGTGTAGGTGAAGCCGGTGGACGCGAACCGGCGCGTGTCGACGCCACGCCCGTAGCGGAGGAGATCCTCGAGCTCGGCCGGGAGGTCGAACACACGACCCAGGGGGCGGATCTTGAGTGGGCTGAACGGGGAGACCGGGATCAGCCTCGTGCCGCAAATGCTGGCCACCTCGCTCCAGGGGAGCCTGCCGTCCCCGGCGACGTTGTAGAGGCCCGGAATGCCGCCGCGCGTCACGTGTACCAGCGCCCGGACGACGTCGTCCTCCTCGAGGAACTGGAGGAGGGGATCGAAACCGAAGATCGCGGGGCAAACGGGTCGCGCCAGGTTTCGGCTGATCGGCGTCGTCAAGTGGGTGCCGAGGACGTTGGCGAAGCGCAGCACGGTCACCTTGGTGGCGGGGTTGTCCTCCGAGAAGTCGCGTACGAGTCCCTCGGCCTCCACGAGCGCACGCTCGACACTGTTCCTGACCGGGCTCGTCCTGACCGTGTCCTCCTGGAACGTATTCGGGTCGCTGGCGGCCGACCCGTAGACCAGCGTGGACGACTTGACCACGATGTGGCGGACCGAGGAGCCGGCCGCACCGGCAGCGGCGAGGAGGTTCATCGTGCCGATCACATTGATCTCGTGCATGGCGCGTCGGGGCACGGTCGCCGAGTTCGTGATCATGAACGTGTGGAGGATGGTGTCGACCTGGGTCGCCTTCACGATCCGGTTGAGGATCGAGTAGTTCTGGTCGGACCGCACGAATTCGGCGCGCTCGAAGGGAACCGACGGCGCGTGGGTGCCGATCCCGAGGATGACGTCGATGCTCGGGTCGTTCTCGAGCGCTTGGATCATCCGACCACCCCAGAAGGTGTCCGCTCCCGTGACGAGGACCCGGTAGCTCATCCGAACCAGACGCTGCGCCGGTCCCGCAGCATGTCGTACACCGCCTCCTGGAGCTGGGTGCGGATCCCTTCGGATTCCTCCATGATGCGGCTCTTCGAATAGCGGTCCTGGTCGGGTGGCACGTCGAATCGGACGGGGTCGAGCACGCGCAGCTTGAACTTTGCCGGGAAGGGCAGGATGACGCCCAGCGGTCCCATCGCGAGCAGGTTTGCCGTGACCGGGACGTAGGGCACCCCGAGTGCCTTGGCCAGCGTCGGCAGGCGGAACAGAACCGGCATCGCCTCTTCGGATCCGACGACGGCGATGGGGATGACCGGCACACCCGCCCGCATCGCGATCTCGACGAAACCGCCGCGGCCGAACCGGCGGAGTTGGTAGCGGTCGGTGTACGACTTCGAAGGCCCTTTGGTCCCTTCCGGGAAGACCAGCGCGAGCTGGTTCTGTTCCTTCAGCAGCCGATAGGCGTTGGCCGGACGCGCCGACACGCCGCCGGAGCGGGCCCACAGGGTGCCGACGACCGGAACCGAACGGAAGAAGTAGTCGGCCAGCCCGTAGATCGGACGCCCGAGCTCCTTCTCGATCCCGTGCATGATGACGGGGGCATCGGATGGGATGGCGCCGGCGTGATTGGCGACGAGCAGGGCACCGCCGGCAGCCGGGATCTTCTCGAGCCCCTCCCATTCGGCGCGGAACCACTTGGTGTACAGGGGGTCATAGATGGCGCGGGCCAGCGCGCGGGTGCGTTCCGAGCGGCCCCACTCGTCCACGTCGGAAAGCCGGGGATCGTCGATCTCCTCCGCGTCGTCGGCGGAGGTCACGCGGAGGGGCACGATTGCGGTGGTCCGGTTCTTCTCGCCGACGACTTGGCGCCCACTCGCCATCGGGTCATCGTACCGAGCGGCGAAGCGGCTCCCACCCTGCCGCCGACCCTCGGCCCCCTCGTCAGGGTCGGGCCGCCCCGATCAGGCCCTCGGTGAAGATCGGCGAATAGGAGACCGTGCTGCCGGTGAAGGGAGCCTGGATCACGGTGTCGGAGCCGTAGGGTCCCGAGCCCGTGTACATGACGACATGGTCGACCTGGCTGTCGCCGTCGAGGTTGTAATAGAAGAGCAGGTCACCGGGCTCGAGGGCGTCGAGGGAGACGTGGCTGAGCGCGGGCCACTGGGTCTCGGTGGTCCGTGGGATGGAGACTCCGGCCTGGGCCCAGGCCCATTGCACGAGGCCGGAGCAGTCG
>DATHPK010000160.1:0-3783 GCA_035483935.1 Acidimicrobiales bacterium | reverse complement strand
CGTCGAGGCGAATCGCACCACCTACTGGCGCCGGCACGTCGAGTTCATGGCGGAGAACTTCGGCGATCTCGTCGGGGGCTGGAAGCCGGTCAACGAGACGAACTATTACGCCGGTGGGGCCTACGGCGGCCTGGGATGGCCGCCCGGGCGCAACGACCGCGAGGAACGCGCCATGGCGGCCGAACAGATCCATCTCGCCACGGCCGAGGCGGCGGCGTTGTTGCGCGCCACCGGCGCCCCCGTTGCCTCCGTCTTCGGGCTCTCCGCCGAGGTCCCGCTCGATGAGGACGAGGCCACTGCAAAAACCGTCCGCTCCCTGCGCGCCGTCAACTGGGAAGCCGGTCTCGGCCTCTTTCGCGACGGCGTGCTACGGATCCCCGGCCGGCCGCCTGTTGAGCGCCCCGACCTGGTCGGTTGCTATGACTACCTCGGGTTCTCCTACTACGCCACCATCGGTGTCGAACACGGGCAGGTGATCCGCTACCCGCGGGACGCGCCGGTCTCTCCCCTCGGCTACGGCATCTGGGCCGATGGCCTCGGTCTCGTGCTCGAACGCCTGCACGACGAGGTCCCCGGTACGCCCCTGCTCATCGACGAATACGGCATCGGCACGGCGGATGACACGCAGCGGGCCCGGTACCTCGACGATGGCCTGCGTGTCGTGCACGACGCGCTCGGTCGCGGCATCGATGTCCGGGGCTTCTTCCACTGGACCGCCGTCGACAATTACGAGTGGCTCCATGGTTACGACGTGCCGTTCGGCCTCATCGACGCGGAGCGCAACGTCCGGCCGAGCGCCGCGGTCCTGGCCCGCGAAGCCCGCCCCGCCGGCTGAGCCCGGGCTCCGCCAGGCCCACGGAGCCCTGCCCGCGCCATGAGTGGGCGAGGGGGGACTTGAACCCCCACATCCTTTCGGACACAGGAACCTGAATCCTGCGCGTCTGCCAATTCCGCCACTCGCCCGAGTGACCGGACAAGAGTAGTCGGTGTCGGGGAGAGCCCAGGTCGTCCGAAAGGCGGATTCTGGGTATAGGTGACCAGGTCAGACGCCTGCCGAGTGCCAGACGCGGGAGGCGGCCCAGTAGTCTTTTGGGGATCATGGGACTCCAGCAGTTTGAGGAGCGCCTTGAGCGTCTGGTGGAGGGAACGTTGGCCAAACCGTTTCGAAGCAACCTCCAACCGGTCGAGATCGGGCGGAGGCTCACGCGGGAAATGGACCTGCACCGGCGGGTCGGCGTGCGCGGGCTGATCGCGCCCAATTCCTTCGCAGTGACCCTCTCGCCGGCCGACGTCAGCCGGTTCGCCAACTTCATCGACGCCCTGTCGCGGGAGCTCTCCGATGCGGCGCGCGAGCACGCCCGCATCGAGGGCTACTCGTTCGTCGGCCCGGTCGAGGTCGAGATCTTCGAAGGCTCCAACCTCAAGCCCGGCCGCTTCACGGTGACGGCCGAGGTCCACGAGAGCGAGGACGGCGGCATCCTGGCCGAGCTCGTCCTGCCCGACGGCCGGCGTCTTGCGGTCGGCTCGGAGGGTCTGGTCATCGGGCGCCTCCCCGAGTGTGACGTGGTCCTGGCGGACTCCAACGTCAGCCGGCGCCACGCCGAGCTGCGCCGGAAGGGCGACGGCGTCTTCGTCACCGACCTCGGGTCCACCAACGGCACCAGGGTGAACGGCACCCCGGTCCGCGAGCAGCTCCTCGCCAGCGGGGACGAGGTCAGTGTGGGGTCGACGAGACTCATCTTCGAAATGTCGTGACCGCACCGAGTGCGGGGGCGGTGGTGCTCATCGCCACGCAGAACCTGAACGCGGTACTCCACGTCATGCAGTGGGGGGTCATCGCGCTGATCTTCCTCTTCTTCCTGCGCGTCATCCGCGCCGTATGGGTCGAGATGAGCCCGGCCACCATCCGCAAGCCGCGTTGGCAGAAGCGTCAGGAGCGTCGCGAGGAGCGCAACGCGAACCGGGCGGCCGCCCCGCCCAAGCAGAGCCGCCGCCGGCAGCTCTACCTCAAGGTCGTCCAACCGCCCTCGCACGCCGGCCGCAGCTACGACCTTGACGACGAGCTGACCATTGGCCGCTCGCCCGGTTGCGGCGTCTCGATGCCCGAGGACATCTACACCTCGACGCTGCACGCCCGGCTCTTCCGGCACAACGACCAACTCTGGGTCGAGGACCTTGGCTCGACCAACGGCACGTACGTCAACTCGGAGCGGATCGCCAAGGCGGTCCGCCTCAGCAAGGGCGACATGCTCCAGGTCGGCTCGACCGTCTTCGAGGTCTCCCGTTGACCGTTCTGCGGTCCGGCTCGGCCACCGATGTCGGGCGGGTCCGCTCCATCAATCAGGACATGCCGCTCGAGCGGCCGAACCTCTATGCGATCGCCGACGGCATGGGTGGCCACGTCGGTGGCGAGGTGGCGGCGCGCGTCGCCGTCGAGACGCTGGCCCTGGCCTTCGAGCGGGAGCCGACGATCGCCGGGCTGCTCGGAGCGTTCTCGGAGGCGAACGCCGCCGTGTGGCACGAGAGCCAGAGCAACTCGGGCCTGCGGGGGATGGGCACCACACTCACCGCCGTGGCCCTCGTCGGTGGCGACGAGGGCCGGGACACCCTGGCCCTGGCCAACGTGGGCGACTCTCGTGCGTACGTGTACTCGGACGGCCGCCTGTTCCAGGTGACGGCCGACCACAGCCTGGCCGAGGAGCGGATGCGCCACGGCGAGATGACAGAGGCCGAGGCCGCCGTTCATCCCCAACGCCACATCCTGACCAGGGCCTTGGGCGTGTCCTCCGAGGTGCAGACGGACATGTGGGAGCTGCAGCTGCGCACGGGCGACCGCGTCCTGCTCTGCTCCGACGGCCTGTCGAACGAGGTGGGCATGGACGAGATGGCCAGCATCCTCGGCGAGGTGAGCGACCCGGAGGAGGCGGCGGTCCAGCTGGTCGACGCAGCCAACGAGCACGGCGGCGCCGACAACATCACGGTCATCGTCGTCGATGTCCAGATCGGCGACGACGGGCAGGGCGGAGCTGCGAAGGTCACGCCGATCGGGGCGGGCACCGCGGCCATCACGATCGCGGGCGCCGCTGCGGCCACTGCCGCCGTTGCCGCGGTTCCCAACGGCACAGTTCCGGCTCCGGACGAGCCCCCACCCGACGACGGCGACGCGTCGGCGCCGTCCGATGCGACACAGGCCGTGCCGGTGAGCGCCTTGGCCCCGCTTCCGGCGTTCACCGACTCCGACACCTTCGGTCCCGGAGCCCGTCTCGACTTCGGCAGTGAGACGCGGGCCCTTGGCGAGGAAGGCCCGCGCAGCGACGAATTCTTCACAGGTTCGGGCACCGTCTCGGTGGCGCGCACCTCGATCCGGGTGCCGCTCTCCGAGCAGTCCCCGGCGCCGGGCGACAACTCCCCGAAGCGCAAGGAGAAGGAGACCCGGCGCGAGCGCCGCCGCCGCCTCGGCATCCCGCGCCGCGTGACGTTCCGGGTACTCGGGTTCGTCATCCTGGTCGCCGCCGTACCGGTCGCGGCGTACTTCGTGATCCGCTGGTATGCGTACGACAATTGGTACGTCACCCTCAAGGGGAACCAGGTCGTGATCATGCAGGGGCAACCCGGCGGGGTGCTCTGGTTCCACCCCAAGGTGGTCGATCACACGGGCATCGACAAGGGCCAGCTCTCGACGGCGGCCGCCGACGCGCTCGTCTTCGGGGTGCAGAAGCCTTCGCTGCAGAACGCCCGGACGTGGGTCTCGAGCGTCACCACGACCACGACCACGACCACGAC
>DATHPK010000159.1:0-18722 GCA_035483935.1 Acidimicrobiales bacterium | reverse complement strand
CGTCGACGTTGAGTGCGAAGGTCAGCTCGGAGACGAGGATCTGGCGGGCGCGCTGCAACATGCGCTTCTCACCCGCAGAAAGGCCCTTGTCCTTGTCGCGAATGGAAAGGTTCCGGACCACTTCGGCCACCTGGTAGATGTCGCCGGAGCGGAGCTTCTCAGAGTGGTTCTTGTAGCGGCGGGACCAGTTCGTCGGCATGCGCGCTTCCTTCTTGCGCAGCACGGCGAAAACCTCCTCAACCTCCTCGTCGTTGATGACCTCGCGAAGCCCGACGCCTTCGGTGTTGTCGGCGGGAACGTTGAGGATGAGGTCGCCGTAGGCCAGACGCAGGACGAGGTATTCACGCTTCTCGCCGAAGGCGACCTTGGTCTCGCGCTTTTCGATGACGGCAGCCCCGTGATGGGGGTAGACGACTTTGTCTCCGACCTTGAAGGACACAGAAATCAGGACTCCTTGGGGAACGGGTGGGGCCCGCGCAGGCACACGGACGTGCGGGCATTGCTCGAAGAAAGGTTGTCGGATACGGGCCCGAACCGTCCGACGACGGCCATCCATTTTACCAGATACGTGCGCTATTCGTAGCGCTCGAAGATGCTGGCCTCCACGAGGCGGGCCAGGCCGTCACGAATGTGACGCGCGGTCGCAGCTCCGATGCCATCGACCGACTCGAGCTCGACGGCCGAGGCGGAGAGGATCTCGGGCAGCGAGCCGAACCGCTGGACCAGGCGAGTGATCAGCGTCTCGGAGAGCTGCTGGGGCAGTCGGTGCAGCATCCGGTACCCGTGCGGGGCGAGCTCGGCATGGAGCTCGTCGTTTGACGTGCGTAGGTTGAGCGCCCCCACGACGCTTGGTAAATCCATCAGCGAGTCGGCTCCCAGCGAACGGAGCCGGGTGATCCCCTTTTCGTCGGTGTAGTCGAGCAGGACGAGGGTGAGGCTCTCCTCGACGCCGGCCGACAGCTCCTCGGTCTGGAGGCGGATGAGCCGGCCGTCCGAGCCGAGCTCGACCAGGTGACCCTCGATCTCCGAGGCGATGCGTCGTACCATCTCGCCCGGTTGCAACACCGAGACCACGTCGCGCACCGAAACCGAGTCCTCCATTTCGAGCCTGGTCAACGTGGAGAGCGCGTCGTCGTATCGGGCCCGGAACCGCTGCAGGGTCGACAGGGCCTGGCTCGAGCGGTCGATCAGCCACCCTGCGGTCTGGGTTGTGTGCTTGCGGTCGCTGCGGTAGACGGCGATCGTCGCCATGGCCTCGGACACCGCGACCACGGGGACGTCGATGGAGCGGGCGACCCGCTCCGCAGTGCGGTGTCGCGTCCCGGTCTCGGAGGTCGGGATGCTGGCCTTGGGGACGAGGTGGACGTTCGCCCGAGCGATACGAGAGGCGTCGGACGCCAGGATGATGGCGCCGTCCATCTTGGCCAGCTCGGACAACCGCTGGGGTGTGTATTCGGCGTCGAGCAGAAACCCGCCCGTGCAGATCGAGAGCACCGAAGGGTCGTCGCCCACGACGATGAGAGCGCCGTGCTTTGCCTGGAGGACACGGTCGAGCCCCTCTCGCAGGGCGGTGCCCGGCGCGATCAGAGCCAGCGCGTCGTTCAGCGGCTGGCTGCCGCCGGGAGCGTCGACCACCCGGGCATCGTACCCGCCGCGGCCTGCGTTCAGGCCGGTCCGAACGCCGTGACCAGCGCCTCGGCAAGAGTCCGCACTCCATGAACCGCGACGTGTGACGGGCGGTACGAGGCTGCGTCATCGGCAACGGACGCTGGGACCAGCGCGCGCACGAACCCACCACGGTGCGCCTCCGCGAGGCGCCGTTCGGCATCGGGAACCGTGCGCAGCTCGCCGGCCAGCCCGAGCTCACCGAAGGCGACCAGGTCGGCGGGCACCGGGATGCTCTTTACGACCGATGCCATCGCGAGGGCGACGGCGAGGTCGGCTGCGGGCTCGGTCACCGTGATGCCGCCGACCGCGGCGACAAAGAACTCCGCGGACGCCGGGGTATCGATCCCGCTGCGGCACGAGAGCAGGGCCCGCACGAGGTTGGCTCTGGACGGGTCCAGCCCCAGAGTGTGCGGCCTCGCCGAGACGCCGGCCGCCCCCGGGCCGAGAAGCGCCTGCACCTCGACGAGCAAGGGACGACGTCCCTGCATGACGGGCACCACGACGCTGCCGGGAACGCCGTCCATCCGGTCACCCAGCATGAGGGGGCGGGGGTCGGGGACGGCCCGTAGACCGTCGTCACGCATTTCGAAGATTCCGACCTCGCCGGCCGGGCCGAAGCGGTGTTTGACCGCCGTCAGGACACGAAGCGCGTGGTGGCGATCACCGTCGAAGGAAAGCACGGTGTCGACCAGGTGTTCGACGGCCCGCGGACCGGCGGGATCGCCGTCCTTGGTGACGTGGCCGACGACGAGGAAGGGCACCCCACTTCGTTTGGCGAGGCGTGTCAGGCGCTCGACGCATGCGCGCACCTGGGCCACGCTGCCGGCTGGTTGCGCCAACCCCGGATCGCTCACCGACTGGAGAGAATCGACGACCACGAGCGCGGGGCGCCCGCGCTCGGTCGCGGCCTCGATCGCCTCGACGTCTGGGCCCTCGAGAGCGAGCAGGTGCGCCGGAACCTCACCGAGCCGGGTGGCGCGTCCGCTCACCTGGGTCAAGGACTCCTCCGCCGAAGCCAGGAGCACGTCGGAGCCACCAGCGGCAAGTGAGGAGAGCACCTGGAACAACAGGGTCGACTTCCCGATGCCGGGCGGGCCGAAGAGCAGCGTCACCGACCCGGCGACCACGCCGCCACCGAGGACGCGATCGAGCTCGGCCACGCCGGTCGGAAGCGGGCGTGCTCCCTCCGCGGAGACGTCGCGGAGGGCCACGGCGACGGTCTGCGATCCCTCACCCAAAGGGGTCGTCGAGGGGCGGCGCGTCACCACCACCTCCAACGTGTTCCATGCGCCACAGCCCGGACAGCGGCCGTTCCAACGTGGCGAGGTGGCACTGCACTCCCCGCAGACGAACTCCGAGCGGGCGCGGGAGGACGTGGTCGGGGTGAGGACCATGGGAGAACGTTACGAAGGGGGTGTCACAACAGCTCTACAGGGCACCTTCATCGAAGAGCTGACAGGCTCACGGGGTGAGCCCACCGCGCATCGACGCCGATCCACGGTTGGGTCCGATCCCGTCCGACCGGCGCCCTCAAATTCTCGCCGACACGCGCTTCCCATGACCGTCGTCCGCATCGCCTCACGGCCCGAGGACGAGGAAGGGATCCTCGCCGTAGTCGATGCCGCGTTCTCGGACGCGACCCGGGACGCCAGCGAAGAGCTCGGTATCGTGCGCGGCACCTGGGCTGCCATGAACGCCGACCAACTCATCGAGCTCGTCGCCGACGACGACGGTACGGTCGTCGCCCACGTCTTGGCTGCGCCGGGCCGCATCGACAGCGCTCCCACCTCGGTCGCCGGTGTGGCCCCCGTATGCGTGGCACCGTCGCATCAGCGACGCGGGATCGGCACCGCCCTCATGCAGTCGCTCGTCGTCGCGGCAACGACCCGCGCCTGGCCGCTGCTCCTGCTGTTGGGGGACCCCGCCTATTACGCGCGCTTCGGATTCGAACCAGCGGGGCCGCTCGGACTCACGTACGCGCCAGCCGGGGCCGGCTCGCCGCACTTCCAAGCGCGTCGCCTCGACGACTACGACGCGCGGCAGCGCGGCGCCTTCACGTATTGCTGGGAGTAGCCACCCGCCCCCGACAAGCAGGGGCGGCAGACGGTCCCGTCTACTCGGGGTCGGCTCCGGCGCCGGCCAGCTCGAGCGGCGGTGGCTCCAGGCCTTCGATGGCCCGGAAGCTCAGCTGTGGCCCTTCGCCCTCGATCGGCGAGTCCTCGACGTCGATGACGATGGTCTCGCCCACCCGGAACTCCTTCCACAGGATGCGCTCCGACAGCGGGTCCTCGACCATCTGCTGGATCGCCCGGCGCAGCGGCCGCGCTCCGAGCTGCGGGTCGTAGCCCTTCTCGGCCAGCAGGGTCCGGGCGGCCGGAGTCAGCTCCAGGCCGATGCCCTGGTCCGACAGCTGCTTGACCGTGCGCGCCATGAGCAGGTCGACGATCTCGACGACCTCGGCCCGCGAGAGCTCGTGGAAGACGATGACCTCGTCGATCCGGTTGAGGAACTCGGGACGGAAGTGCGCCTTGAGCGCCTCGTCGACCTTCGCCTTCATCCGCTCGTAGGTCACCGCCTCCGACGTCTTGGCAAAGCCCATGTTGGACTTCCGGAGATCGGCCGTCCCGAGGTTCGACGTCATGATCAGCACGGTGTTCTTGAAGTCCACCGAGCGACCCTGGGCGTCGGTCAGGCGGCCGTCCTCGAGGATCTGGAGCAGCGTGTTGAACACGTCGGGGTGCGCCTTCTCGACCTCGTCGAAGAGCACGACGGAGAACGGCTTGCGACGCACCGCTTCGGTGAGCTGCCCGCCTTCCTCGTAGCCGACGTACCCGGGGGGCGAGCCGACGAGGCGGCTCACGGTGTGCTTCTCCATGTACTCGGACATGTCGAGCTGGATCAACGCGTCCTCGTCGTCGAAGAGGAACTCGGCCAGCGTCTTGGCGAGCTCGGTCTTCCCCACGCCCGTGGGGCCGAGGAAGATGAACGAGCCGCTCGGGCGCTTGGGGTCCTTCAACCCCGCCCGCGTCCGGCGGATCGCCCGCGACAGCGCCTTGAGCGCCTCCTCCTGCCCGATGACCCGCTTATGGAGCTCGTCCTCCATGCGCAGGAGCTTCGCCGTCTCTTCCTCGGTGAGGCGGTAGACGGGGATGCCGGTCCACGCGGCAAGCACCTCGGCGATGACCTCTTCGTCGACCACGTCGAACAGGTCCACGCCCTCGGCGCGCAGCTCGGCTTCCTGGCTCTCCTTGATGTCGAGGCGCTCCTTCTCCTGCTCGGCCAGCTTCTTGGCCTGCTCGAAGGCGCCCTTCTCGATCGCGGCCTCCTTGTCAGCCCGCAACCGCGTGATCTCCTCGTCGAGCTTCTTGGCGCTCGGCGGGGTGGCCATGCGGCGGATGCGAAGGCGGCTGCCGGCCTCGTCGATCAGGTCGATCGCCTTGTCCGGGAGGTAGCGGTCAGCGAGGTAGCGGTCGGCCAGGTTCGCCGCAGCGACGAGCGCCTGGTCGGTGATGCTCACCGCGTGGTGCGACTCGTAGCGGTCACGCAGTCCCTTGAGGATGTCGATGGTCAGGGCAACCGACGGCTGCTCGACCTTGACCGGCTGGAACCGACGCTCCAACGCAGCGTCCTTCTCGAGATGCTTGCGATACTCGTCGATGGTCGTCGCGCCGACCGTCTGCAGCTCGCCCCGAGCCAACATCGGCTTGAGGATCGAGGCCGCGTCGATCGCCCCTTCGGCGGCACCTGCGCCGACCAATGTGTGGATCTCGTCGATGAACAGGACGATGTCGCCGCGCGTGCGGATCTCCTTCAGCACCTTCTTGAGGCGCTCTTCGAAGTCGCCGCGGTACCGGCTGCCGGCAACCAGCGCGCCCAGGTCGAGCGTGTAGAGCTGCTTGCCCGTCAACGTCTCGGGGACGTCGTTCGACACGATCCGCTGAGCGAGGCCCTCGACGATGGCCGTCTTGCCGACACCCGGCTCGCCGATCAACACCGGGTTGTTCTTCGTGCGGCGCGACAGGACCTGCATGACGCGCTCGATCTCTTTATGTCGGCCGATGACAGGGTCGAGCTTGCCGTCGCGGGCCAGTTGGGTCAGGTTGCGGCCGAACTGGTCGAGCACCGGAGAGCCGGACGGGTTGTCGCCCGAGCTCGAACCCTGGCTCGCACCGACGGACTCTTTGCCCTGGCTGCCCGACATCAGCTGGATGACCTGCTGGCGCACGCGGCCGAGGTCCGCCCCCAGGCTGACGAGGACCGTGGCGGCCACCCCCTCGCCCTCGCGCACCAGACCGAGGAGCATGTGTTCGGTGCCGATGTAGCTGTGGCCGAGCTGCAGCGCCTCGCGCAGCGACAGCTCGAGGACCTTCTTCGCGCGCGGCGTGAAGGGCGGGGAACCACTCGGTGCGGTCCCAGCCATACCGATGGTCTCTTCCACCTTCTCCCGCACTGCCTCCAGCGAGATCCCGAGCGACTCCAGGGCCTTGGCCGCAACCCCTTCACCCTCGTGGATCAACCCGAGGAGGATGTGTTCGGTACCGATGAACGAGTGGTTGAGCAGACGCGCTTCCTCCTGCGCCAGCACCAACACCCTCCGTGCCCGGTCGGTGAAACGTTCGAACACCCTGACCGCCTCTCCTTGCTCCTCTTGTGTCTCGGCCCAGTGTACCTGCGGCCTTAGTCTCGACAGGCAGCAGCTTTGGAAAATCCGAGGCCGTGGAGGGGAAACTTTGGGCTTCCGTTTTTCCTCCGGCCCCTCCTACCAGCGGGTTGTTGCGATTCTGGGACGGTGACCTAACGTTTCGGTTCAGTGAACCCGACGGAGGCCCTCGGCCTGCCCCGCCTGCAAGAGGGACTGCAACGTCTGGAGCCCCTGCTCACCACGGCGGTCGTCACGGGAGATTCCTTCCTCGACGAGGTCACCACCCACCTGATCGCAGCAGGCGGCAAGCGCCTACGGCCACTGCTGGCGCTCGCGACGGCGACGGGTGGCGAGCGGGAGCCCACCGAGGACGACCTCATGGGCGGGGTCGCCGTAGAGCTGGTCCATCTGGCATCGCTGTACCACGACGACGTAATTGACGAGGCCACCATCCGGCGCAACGTCGAGAGCGTCAACAGTCGATTCGGCAACCTCGTCGCGATCGTCGCCGGGGATTACCTTTTGGCGCGCAGTGCCGCCATCGCCGCGAGCCTCGGCACCGAGATCGCCGCGCTCCTCGCCGAGACGCTCGGGCGCCTCTGTCAAGGACAGGTCACCGAAGTGCGCTCGGCGTTCCAGGTGGGTCGCAGCCGAGAGGACTACGTCAAGACGATCAACGGCAAGACGGCCGCACTCACCGCGACGTCGTGTCGCATCGGCGCGCTCACCGGCGCGCTCCCCAAGCAAGAAGTCGAAGCTTGCACGGAGTTCGGGCGGTGCTTCGGCATGGTGTTCCAGATCCGCGACGACATCTTGGACATCACCGCTACCGACGGTCAGTTACAGAAGCCGGCCGGCCAAGATCTCGCCGAGGGCATCTACACACTGCCGGCACTCATCGCGCTCGAGGACCCCGACGCGGGTCCCGACCTCCGTGCGCTGCTGGGCCAGCCGCTCGCCCAACCCGAACGCGACAAGGCCCGCGCCATGGTCATGGGCTCGACCGGCATCGCCGCTGCGGTGACGGAGGCTCGTAAATACGTCGTAGACGCGCAATCGGCCACCGCCGGGATCACCCAGCCCGAACTGCGAGCTGGACTGTCCCGACTGGTGGCCGAACTGCTCACCGATCTCCCGGGTTAGCGCCGGCCCTCCCTGAGGGCCCGGCCAGGAACCCAAATCAGCTGGCGGTACCCGTCCCGGTTGTCCCCGACGTCGCGGGCGTCCCGCACCTGGCTTCGATCTTGCTCAGGCGGGCGTTGACCTTCGACTCGCGGTTCTGCGCCTTCGTGATGCGGTCGGCGATCCGGTCGGCGCGCTTCGTGTGCCCCTCGGACCGGAGCTTGGCCTCCCGCGCCTCGGCCTTGGGAATGCGGGCATTGACCTTTGCCTCGAGCGCCTGCACCCGAGCCTCGATCTTGCCCACCCGGGCGCAGATGGTGGCCGACGAAGTGCCGGTGTTCCCGCTCGTTCCGCTGCTCGGGGTCGCCGCACCGGCGACACCGGCCACGCCGAGCGTCAGCGCGCCAGCCACAGCCGTTCCTGCGATGATCCTGCGCAACATGTGTCCTCCTTGGACCGCGTGCACCCCTTTGGCGCACCTGCCGCCTCTCGGCGACATCGATCACTCTGAAGCTCAGATGTGAGGAACCTGTAAGGACGATGTGAGGGATGCGGCCCCAGCGTAAGAACGGTCGAAGAAAACCCCGCCACCTCGTAGATGACGAAGGAACCCGTCTAGCCCCGTTCCGGCCGCAAGGTCGGGAATGCGATCACTTCGCGGATGTTCGACACGTCCGCGAAGAGCATCGTCAGCCGGTCCACGCCCAATCCGAACCCGGAGGTCGGCGGCAGGCCGTATTCGAGGGCACGGACGTAGTCCTCGTCGATCTCGGCCGACTCCTCGTCGTCGCCCCCACGAGCCTTGGCGGCCTGCGCCTCGAAGCGCGCCCGCTGGTCGTCAGGGTCCGTCAGCTCGGTGAAGCCGTTGCCCAACTCACGCCCCGCCACGACCGGCTCGTAGCGCTCGACCAGATCGGGCCCGTCCCGGTGGCGGCGCGCCAGCGGCGACACCTCCGCTGGATAGTCGATGACAAACACGGGTCCCCACAACTCCGGCTCCGTCGTCTTTTCATAAATCTCCAACAACAACTTCCCTGGACCCCACGCCTCCTCGGCCTCGATCCCCACCTCGCCCGCCACCCGGGCCAACTCGTCCCGCGGCGTCCGTACGTCCACCGCAAACCCGGTCGCCTCGTAGACGAGCTCCGCCATCGGTGCCCGCCGCCACGGCGTCGACAGATCCAACGGGCGCCCCCCGTAGGACAACGTGGTCGTCCCCAGCACGTCGAGCGCCAACCCGGCGACCAACTCCTCGAACAGCACCATCGTGTCTCGATAATCCGCGTACGCCTGATACAGCTCCAGCATCGTGAACTCGGGGTTGTGCCGAGGCGACAGCCCCTCGTTCCGGAAGACGCGCCCGATCTCGAACACCTTGTCGAACCCGCCCACGACCAAGCGCTTCAGATACAGCTCGGGCGCCACCCGCAGGAAGAAGTCCGTGTCGAGCGCGTTGTGGTGCGTGACGAACGGCCGCGCCGTCGCCCCGCCCGCGATCGGGTGCAGCAGCGGCGTCTCCACCTCCACGAAGCCCAGCTCCCACAACCGCGACCTCATATGACGAACCACGTCGCTGCGGAGGTTCATGATCTCGCGGCTGCGATCGTTCGCCCACAGGTCGACGTAGCGCTGCCGGTAGCGCATCTCGGTGTCGGTCACGCCGCGCCACTTGTCGCCGAAACCCCGCCGCGCCTCGGCCAGCAGCTCCCACTCGGCGACCTTCACCGAAAGCTCGCCCCGCTTCGTCCGCACGACCTCGCCCTTGGCCCCGATCCAGTCGCCCAGGCTCAGCTTGGCGAACGCGTCGAACTCCGCCGTCCACTTGTCGCCGGCGAAGAGCTGGATCGACCCTGAGTTGTCCCGCAGCTCGGCGAAGGAGAGTTTCCCCTGAGGCCGCGAGAGCATGATGCGGCCCGCGACCCCGACGGTGACGCCGGACTCCTCCCCGGGGGCCAGGCCGCCCCACCCCTCGATGACCTCGGCGGCTTGGTGTGTGCGCTCGAACCGATAGGGGATCTCGGGTGTTGTCTCGCTCACGAGTTGACGTTGCGCTCGTACACGATGCGCAGGCCGTGCAGGGTCAGCCAGGGCTCCACGTGCTCAATGGTGTCCGAATACGGGGCGATGAGCGAACTGAACCCGCCCGTGGCCACGACGGTCGATGGCCCCAGCTCCTCCATGAAGCGCCGGGCAAGCGCGTCGACCAAGCCGGCGAATCCGTAGAGCGTCCCCGACTCGATCGACTCGACCGTCGACCGTCCGATCACGCTGCGCGGCTCGACCAGCTCGACCCGGCGCAGGGCGGCCGCCTGTTGGTAGAGCGCCTCGAGGCTGATGGCGATGCCGGGCACGATGGCACCGCCCAGGTACTCGCCCTTGGCACTGATCGCCTCGACCGTCGTCGCCGTCCCCATGTCGATGACGATGCAGGGGCCGCCGTAGAGGTCGTACGCCCCCACCGCGTCGGCGATGCGGTCCGCCCCGACCTCCTTTGGGTTGTCGTAGAGGATGGGCATCCCACTCTTCGTGCCGGGGCCGAGGACGACGCAGGGGACATCGGAGAACCAGCGCACCGCCATCTGGCGCAGCTCGGTCGTGATTTGCGGCACCGACGAGCTCACCGCGATGCCGGTGACGGAGGTCGCGATGTCGAGCCCCTCGAGGTCGAGCAGTTGGGTGAGGAGTACCGCGTGCTCGTCCGGCGTGCGCGTCGGCACGGTGGAAAGACGCCAGTGGTGCGTCAGGCCGGCCGGCGCCGTCGGGTCGCGCTCGGTCCCTATGCCGACGCCGACGCTCTCCTCGATCACCGGCACGGAGTCGGTGTCGGCGCGTTGGTAGAGCCCGATGACGGTCTCGGTGTTGCCGACGTCGATGACGAGGAGCACTTTCAGCTCTTCCCTTCGGTTCTTTCGTTCCCTTCGTCCGCGCTCGTCCAGACGAGGTCGAGCCCGAGGTCGAGCACCGGCGCCGAGTGGGTGAGCGCCCCGACCGAGATGCGGTCCGGCCCAGCCGCCGCGTAGGCGCCGATCGTTTCCAGGGTCACCCCGCCGGACACCTCGGTGAGGATTGGTCCCGGAGCGTCGAGGTGGGCGGCAGCGACGGCCTCGCCCACGGTGGCGGGCTCCATGTTGTCGAGCAGCACGGCGTCGGCGCCGGCGTTGGCCGCCTCGGTGACCTGATCGACTGTGTCGCACTCGATCTCGACCACGCGGCCCGGCCAGAGCGAGCGGGCACGGGCGACGGCGTCGGTGATCGTGGTGCCGGCGAGGTGGTTGTCCTTGACGAGCACGGCGTCGGAGAGCCCGAGGCGGTGGTTGGTGCCGCCGCCGGCGCGCACGGCCGCCTTCTCGAGGAGGCGGAGGCCCGGGAGCGTCTTGCGGGTATCGAGGACGCGGACGGTGGCGTTGGCGTCGTGGGCCGCCTTGACGAAGCGGGCGGTGAGCGTGGCGACGCCCGAGAGGTGGCCGAGGAAGTTCAGCGCCGTGCGCTCTGCGGTCAGGATGGGGCGTAGCGGGCCGGTGATATCGAGGACGGTGTCGCCGGGCTTGAGCTCGTCGCCGTCGTCGGCGTGCCAGACGAGCTCGAGGTCGGGGCCGACGCGGTGGAACGCCTCCTCCGCACAGGCCCTGCCGGCAAGGACGCCGTTGTCGCGGGCGCGGAGGGCGTAGTGGGCCGTCGTCTCCTCGGGGACGAGTGCGGCGGTGAGGTCCCCGTCGGGGCCGAGGTCCTCGGCCAGCGCACGGCCGACCGCGTCGACGACAGCCCGCCGGTAGCTCGCTTCGTCTACGAGGTCCGGCGGCCCGGTCACTCGGGCCCTCCCTCGTCGGCGGTGGCGCCGAAGGCCAGGCGACGGCGCCACTCGGGGTCGGTGTCGGGGTATTCGCGACGGGCATGGGCGCCACGGGTTTCGGTACGGGTCGCCGCCGCGACCAGTAGCGCGTCGGCGACCTGGAGCAGGTTGGCCAGTTCGCCGGCGCGGACGGAGCCGCCGGGGTCGCCGAGTGATGCGGCGACCTCGTCTATGACGAGGCGGGCGCCGACGATGGACTCGGCGGAGCGTACGACGCCGGCGCCGCGGGTCATGGCCCGCTGCAGGACGTCGCGGAGTTTGGTGAAGTCGGGACGGGAGGATGCCGTCGATGGCGTGGCGCCGTCGGCTCGGACGGCGCGGCGGACCAGGGGGGTGCGGGCCGGCAGCGGCGTGCAGCCGATGCCGTCGATGGGCGGTGCGCCCAGCACGGTGCGGAGTACGCCGCTCGCCTCTGGGCCGTCGTACCCGGCGTCGATGCGCTCGGCGAGGCGGGCGCCGAACACCATCCCCTCGAGCAGCGAGTTGGACGCGAGCCGGTTGGCGCCGTGGACGCCGGTGCACGCCACCTCGCCGACCGCCCACAGACAGGGCAGCGCGCTGGCGCCCCACAGATCGGTGACGACGCCGCCCGAGAGGTGGTGGGCGGCGGGCGCGATGGGCAGCCAGTCCCTCTGGGGGTCGAGGCCGATGGAGGCGAGGGAGGCGGCGATGGTCGGGAAACGCTGGCTGAAGCGCTCGAGCCCGGTGGCATCGAGCCAGAGGTGGTCGACGCCCTGCTCGGCCATGCGCGCCGCCATCGCCCTCGAGACGACGTCGCGGGGGGCGAGCTCGTCGACGAAGCGCTCGCCGTCGCGGTCGCGGAGCAGGGCGCCGTGACCGCGCAGAGCCTCGGAGAGGAGCGGCCGCGGCATGGCGGGGTGATGCAGCGCGGTGGGGTGGAACTGGACGAACTCGACATCGGCGGTGGGGACTCCGGCCCGGAGGGCCATGGCGACGCCGTCGCCGGTCGACTCGGCCGGGTTGGTCGTGACGGAGTAGAGCTGGCCCGCTCCGCCGGTGGCGAGGACGACGTGACCGGCGCGGATGGCGACGGGTGCGGGTCCCTCGCCGTGTTCGTGGGGAGGCAGTGCAGTGATGCCGACGCAGCGACCGCCTTCGACGAGCAGGTCGAGGGCGAACCAGCCCTCGAGGACGGCGCTGGCGGAGCGGTAGGTGGCGTCGACGAGCGCCCGTTCGACCTCGGCGCCGGTGGCGGCGCCGCCGGCGTGGACGACGCGGGCGGCGGAGTGACCACCCTCCCGGGCGAGCGAGAGCGAGCCGGTGGTCTCGCGGTCGAAGACGGCGCCGAGGGCGATGAGCTCGTTGACGCGGGCGGGGCCCTCGTCGACGAGGATGCGGACGGCTTCCTCGTCGCACAGGCCGGCGCCGGCGCGGAGGGTGTCGGCGAGGTGGAGATCGGTCGAGTCCTCGTCGCCACCGAGGACGGCGGCGACACCGCCTTGGGCCCAGCGGGTGGCGGACTGGCTGAGCGTGCCCTTCGTCAGGACGCCGAGAGACGGTCCGGCCGCCGGGACGGGTCCGGCGAGGCGAACCGCGGCCGACAGCCCTGCGACACCGCTGCCGAGAACCAGGACGTCGAAGGGACCGGGTTCCCCGGCGCCGGCCCCGGAGCTCACGCCGGTTCGGTCAGGGGCACCGACAGCTCGGCGTCGAGGCGGGCCGAGACCTCGTCCATGACGCGGTTGCGCCCGTCGACGTGGACGACGCGGGGGATGTAGTCGTCGAGCTCGGCGCGCTCGTAGTCGGCGTACGTGATGACGATGACCTTGTCGCCGGGTGCGACGAGGCGGGCGGCGGCGCCGTTGAGGCAGACCTGGCCGGGTTCGCCCTCGATGGCGTAGGTCTCGAATCGAGCGCCGTTGTCGATGTCGAGGACGGCGACCTGCTCGTAGGGGAGGATGTCGGCGAGCGCCATGAGCTCGGTGTCGAGCGAGATGGAGCCGACGTAGTTGAGGTTGGCGCCCGTGACGGTGGCGCGGTGGATCTTGGACTTCATCATGCGGCGGCGCATCGTTGGTTAGCCGATCCTTTCGAGAGACGGGACGTGGTCGTGGACGTGTGCGGGTACGGGTGCGTGTGGTGCGTGGTCGGCGTCGTCGAGGGCGGCGCTGTTGTCGATGAGCCGGACGGGGCCGACGGTGGCGGCGATGAGGAGGCGGACGGTGGCGGGGTCGGCGATGGTGGCGACCTCGTCGAGCGTCGCGGCGTCGACGGCGACGGCGTAGTCGAGATCGACCAGCGGCTGGTCGTCGGTGACGGCGCGCATCGCTGCGTGCACGGCGGCGCCGTCACGCTCGCCGGCGGCGATGGTGGCGCGGCCGGCGGCGAGTGCCTGTGAGAGGGCCCGGGCGGCGACGCGCTCGGGGTCGGAGAGCCGGACGTTGCGGCTCGAGAGGGCCAGCCCGTCGTGTTCCCTGACGGTCGGGCAGCCGACGATGTCGACCGGGATGCAGAGGTCCGACGCCATGGTGCGCACGACGGCGAGCTGCTGGAAGTCCTTGAGGCCGAAGTAGGCGCGGCAGGGTCCGGCGGCGGCGAACAGCTTGGCGACGACGGTCGCAACGCCGTCGAAGTGGCCAGGGCGTGAGGCGCCCTCCCACTTGTCGCTGACGCCGTGGACGGTGACGGTGGTGGCGGGGGGTTCGGGCCAGCTCGGGTACATCTCGGGGATGGCGGGTGAGAAGACGACGTGCGCGCCGGCTTCGGCGCAGGCGGCGAGGTCGCGCTCGAGGGTGCGCGGGTACCTGGCGATGTCCTCGGGGTCGCCGAACTGCAGCGGGTTCACGAAGATGCTGACGGCGACGACGTCGCACTCCTTGGCGGCTCTGGTGATGAGCGAGATGTGGCCCGGGTGGAGCGCGCCCATCGTCGGGACGAGGCCGACGGTGCGGCCGGTGGCGCGGGCCGCGTCGAGGAGAGCGCGGCAACCGGCGGCGGTCTCGATGACGTCCATGACGGTGGCTTTCGACCTCGACCTCGACCTCGGCCTCGACCTCAGACCCGGGCCGGGGTCGGGACGGATTCGGATTCGGACTCGGTTGCGATGGCGACGGCGGGCGTCGCGAGCCGGGTCGCGAGGGCGGCACCGGCCTGGTAGCCGGCGCGCTCGGACTCGGGCAGCGCATCGAGGTGCCGGCTGAGCGTCGCCCAGTCGCCGCGGCGGGCCGGACCGGTCAGCGCGTCGTGGGCGCCGAGTGCGGCGACGTCGTCGACGGCCGCGCGGGTCAGCGGCAGGAACGACTCGAGATCGAGGCCGACCTCGGTGGCGACGCGCTCGACCTGACCGAGGAGGGCGACGACGTGATTCGCCGCGATGCAGGCGGCGGCGTGGTACGCGGCGCGGTCCTCGTCTGCGACCTCGACGGTGCGGCCACCGAGCGTGGCGGCGATCTCTCGGGCGACGGGTGAGCCGGCAACGGCGAAGGTGACGCCCGAGCACAGGCGGGCCGCGCCGACCTGGCCGTTGGGCAGGGGCACGAGCGGGTGGAGGGCGGCCCGCTGCGGGTGCGCGCCGAGCGCATCGAGGCCGAGCGAGCCCGAGAGGTGGACCACGGTGGTGGTGACGACCGGCACGACCGCGGTGGCCACCTCGGCGATGGCGTCGTCGGGCGTGGCGATGACCAGGACGTCGACGCCGCGCGCCGCTCCCGACAGGTCGTCGTGGCGGCCGAGGAAGCCGGCGAACTCCCAGCCGCGCGCCGAGAGCGCGGCGGCGAGGGACGTGCCGGCCCGGCCCGGGCCGATGATGCGGATCGAGTGCATCTGACCTCCTTCGGCGTTCCAGCCCCATGCGGGTGCCGTTCGCCTACAGACGATGCGAAAACGTCGGCTACAGCCTACCCACACGGGCGACGTCGCCACCAGCGGCTGCCACCTGGGCTTCCGTCACCAGATCGGGAGCCAGGTCGGCCAGGGGCGCCAGGACGAACCGGCGCTCCCACATGCGGGGGTGGGGCACGGTGAGATCGGGCTCGTCTACGAGGTCGCCCTCGACGAGGAGGACGTCGGCATCGAGGGTGCGGGGACCCCAGCGTTCGGCTCGGGTGCGGTGGGCGGATGCCTCGACCGCCTGGCAGCGCTCGAGGAGGGTGCGCGGCGAGTCCGGGGTGTGGAGCTCGACGACGAGGTTGAGATAGTTCTGCTGGCCGGGTGGGCCGCCGACGGGCTCGGTCTCGTAGAGGGGTGAAACGGCCGCGACGTCGCCGGCGGCCTCGAGCTCGGCGACCGCGGCTTCGAGGTGAGCGCGGCGATCCCCGAGATTGGAACCCAGACCGATGAAGGCACGCCGGACCGGCGGCGGACTCAACGGGTGCGGCGGACCCGGACGCCGGTCGAGGCCACGTCGAGCGGGAGGGGAGGGCGGAGCTTGCGCACGGTGACCTCGACGGCGTCGAGGCGGGCGTCGACGATGAGGAGGGCGGCGGCCAGCCGCCCCGCCAGGGCCTCGAGGAGCCGGTAGGAGCGACCGCCGACGACGTCGGCGGCGGCCTGGGCGAGGGCGCCGTAGTCGACCGTGTCGGCCAGGTCGTCGCTCTGTTGGGCCGCCGACATGTCGACCCAGGCCGTGATGTCGACGGCGAAGGGCTGAGGGCGGTCCTGCTCCTCGGGCAGGACGCCGTGGGTGCCGGTGACCCGGAGGTCCCTGATCTCGATGCGGTCGTTCACCACGTGGTCACGGGGTCAGTTGGGGTTGCCGCGGGTGGGCATCCCCTCCATCTCTGCGAGGAGCTCGCGGCCGGGGGCGCCCATGGCGTGACCGACGACCTGCTCGACGAGGGCGACGGCCTGGGGGAGGTTGGAGATGCGACCGGACCAGACGAGGTAGCCCGCGGTGACACCCATGGTGCGGTCGCCCAGTTCGTCCTGGTGCATGAGGATCCGCAGGCCCGCGGCCAGCGAGTCGTCGATGTCCTGGTAGCAGGCGAGCAGGACGGGGCGGGGGTCGCCGGTGCGCTCGAGCGGATAGTGGGCCCAGGCGAGGCCCTCCTCGTCGTAGGCGGCGAGGTTGTGCGGCGACGGGAGCAGCGAGATGACCCGCCCGAAACCCTGGACCCGCAGCCAGATGATCTCCTCCTGGCGGCGGACCCGTCGGTGGTTGAGCGAGAAGCCGCCGGGCCGCTCGCTGACGGCGAGGTGGTCCTTGATGACCCAGGTGAAATTGCGGGGCGGGATGCCGGCAGCCCACTTTCCCTTCATGCGGCAGGACCATACAGCCGGCTGAGTTGGACCGTGGCGGCCACATCGTGGACGCGGACCATTTGCACGCCTGCGGTCAGCGCGGTGGCGGCGGTGGCCAGGGAGCCGGCCAGGCGGTCCTCCACCGGGGCGGGTGTCGTCGGGTCTGAGGGGGCGGCGGCGAGGAGGCCGAGGAAGCGCTTGCGACTGGTGCCGACGACGACACCGGCGCAATCGGCGCCGGCGGCCGCCTCGACGAGGTCACCGAGGTGGCGCAGGAGCGAGAGGTTGTGGTCGATCGTCTTGCCGAAACCGATGCCCGGGTCGATCCAGACCTCTCCGACGCCGGCGTCGTGGGCCTGCCGGGCGCGTGCGAGGACGAAGGACGTGACCTCGTCTACGACGTCTCCGTAATGCGGGTCGTCCTGCATGGACCGGGGCTCGCCCTGCATGTGCATGGCGACCCAGCCGGCGCCGGCAGCGGCGGCGACCTCGTAGAGGGACGCGGAGATGTCGTTGATCAGCGTGGCGCCGGCGGCGACCGCTGCGGTGGCGACGACGGGCTTGGTCGTGTCGACGGAGATGCGGACGCCGCGGGACGCGAGGGTGGGCGCGGCGGCGAGGGCGGCGATGACCGGGACGACGCGTTCGAGCTCGACGGCGGTGCTGACGGACTCGGCACCGGGGCGGGACGACTCGCCGCCTACGTCGATGACGTCGGCCCCGTCCACGGCCATGGCGATGCCGTGGGCGACGGCGTGCTCCAAGGTGTCGTAGAGACCGCCGTCGGAAAAGGAGTCCGGCGTGACGTTGAGGACCCCCATGACGAGGGGGCGGCGGCCGGACGGGGCGGGTGTCAAAGGGTCGGGGTCGGGGCCGGGACCGGCACCAGGGTCAGTGGGGGCCCCGGATGAACTGCATGGCCTCGGCCCGGGTGGCGGGGTCGCTGCGGAAGAGACCTCGTACAGACGAGGTCACCGTGAGGGTGCCGGGCTTCTTGACGCCGCGCATGGACATGCACAGGTGCTCCGCCTCGATGACGACAAAGACGCCGCGGGGCGAGAGGACCGATTCGATCGCGTCGGCGATCTCGGTCGTCATGCGTTCTTGGACCTGGAGGCGGCGGGCGAAGCCGTCCACGAGACGGGCGAGCTTGGAGAGGCCGGTGATGCGGCCGTCCTCGGCCGGGATGTAGGCGACGTGGGCGCGGCCGAGGAAGGGGACGAGGTGGTGCTCGCAGAGGGAGGCGAAGGGGATGTCGCGCACCATCACCATCTCGTCGTGTTCGGCGGCGAAGGTGACTTCGAGATGGCGGGCGGGATCATCGTGCAGGCCGGAGAACAGTTCCTCGTACATGGACGCGACGCGGTCGGGCGTGGCCAGGAGGCCGTCGCGGTCGGGGTCGTCGCCGATGGCCTCGAGGAGCTCGTGGACGGCTTTGCGTACGCGTTCGACGTCGACGCTCACTGGTCGGTCCTCATTGGTCGATCCCCTTGTAGCGGTGGACGCCCCGGAGGTTGCGGTAGCGCTCGCCGATATCGAGGCCGTAGCCCACGACGAAGTCGGGCGGGATGGTGAAGCCGACGTAGCGGAGGGGGATCTCGACGCGCTGCTCGCCCTCCTTGACCAGGAGGGCGCAGATCTCGACGCTCTTGGGGTCGCGGGCGTGCAGGTAGCGACGCAAGTAGTTGAGGGTGAGACCGCTGTCGATGATGTCCTCCACCACCAGGACGTGGCGACCCTCGAGTTCGGAGTCGAGGTCCTTGACGATGCGCACCACGCCCGAGGTCTTGGTGGCGCTGCCGTACGAGGAGACGGCCATGAAGTCGACGTCGACCGGCAGCGCGATGGCCCGGCACAGATCGCTCATGAAGAGCATGGCCCCTTTGAGCACGGCGACGAGGAGCGGTGGCTCCTCCGCGTAGTCGGCCGTGATCTGCGCGCCCAACTCGGCCACCCGGGTGGCCAGGCGCCCGGCGTCGACCAGCACGGGCCCGACGTCGGCCTCGGCCCAGGACGGGACCCCTGCACCGGCCGCCTCCTGGGTCACCGGCGTGACACTAATACCGGCGCTCGCCGAGTCCGCCCGCTCGACCCGGAGCCGGCCGGCCCGCCGGCGCACCCGGTGGCCGCCCGAGAGCTCGGTCCCGACGGCCTCGCCCCGGGCCACGGCCAGGGTGCGCTCCACCTCGGCCAGCGAGGGCGGGTGCCCCCCGCTGCCCGCGGCGCGCAGCCAAGAACGCA
>DATHPK010000158.1:0-6750 GCA_035483935.1 Acidimicrobiales bacterium | reverse complement strand
ATATGCCGGCCGGTGACCGAGATCACGAGCGAGCCGCTCGCGTTCTCGGGTGCGGAATTGTCGTAGAAGGCGAAGTTGCCGAGCCCGTAGTCCACATAGGCCGAGCCGAGATAGCCACCGCCGAGAAGGACGTGCGCGTGCGTGCCGACGACGACGTCGGCGCCGGCCTGCACGAGCACCTGCGCCAGCGGCTCCTGCAGCGGGTTCGGGCAAGCGTCGAGCTCGGTCCCCCAGTGGAGGTAGACGACGACGGTGTCGGCCCACCGTCGCGCCGACTCGACGGCGGCCACGAGATCGTCCACGTCGTAGGCGGACGCCAGGCCCGGTTGGGTCGTGGTCGCGGTCCACGCCCCTTGGAGGCCCGAGTCGATCACCTGGGTGGCCGCGACGATCGCGATGCGTTCCCCATGGATTGTCGTCTCGTAGGGGGTGAACGCCTGAGAGGCGTTTTGTCCGATCCCGAGGATGGTGTAGCCGCTTTGTGTACGGCCGGCGAGAGCCATCTGAAGGCCGGGCCCTCCACAGTCCTCGCCGTGGTTGTTTGCTTCGGTGATCAGGGTCACCCCGGCGCCTTTGAACGCATCGATGGCGGATTGCGGCGCGTAGAAGACGTATTGCTTCGGCTGGGCGTCGGGGCACGTGCCGTCGGTAAGCGCAGACTCGAGGTTCACCATGGAAATGTCGACGCCTGACAACAGCTCTGGCACCGTCGGCCCGAGCGCGTCGGTGGGGTCTGCCGCCAGTCGGTCGCCCAGATTCGTCCCGGTCGGGAAGTGCACGTCGCCGCCGAAGGCGAAGCTCACCGGCTGCCCGTCGCCGTCCCAGTCCGGATCGAGTCGCGGATTGCCGCTCGGAGGCGGTGTCCCGTGGTGATGAGCCGTCGTACCTTCTCGCCGTCCTGCCCCTGTCGGCCGCGCGCCGCCACGGGCCAGGAGCGCGACGAGTGCCACCGCGAGAACGAGGAGTCCGGCGGCCCACATGCGGCGGTTGCGCTTCACCCGTGGCGACGTCAGCGCGGGCGGCCGGGACGGAGGCGCGGCGGCGTCCGGCGCTGCCTCTGGCTCAGCCTCGGTGTCGGGCCGTACGAGGAGGTCGGTCGGGGACGTGCGCCGACACTACGCCCGACGCAAGCCCGGTTTCAGGGACGCCTCAGTGGCCGTGCGGCATGCAGAGGTCGTCGTACTCGGCGATGACGATCTCGCCGGCGTCGGGCCCGCACGCCGGGCACGCCGGGTCCTGCCGCACCTTGAACGTGCGGAACGACCCTTCGAGCGCGTCGTAGGCAAGCAGCCGGCCGACGAGCGGGTCGCCGAGCTTGAGCAACATCTTGATGGTCTCGATCGCTTGGATGGATCCCACGATCCCGGGCAACACTCCGAGCACGCCAGCCTCGGAGCACGACGGCGCCAACTCGGCGGGCGGCGGTTCGGGGATCAAGCACCGGTAGCACGGGCCGTTGTACGGATCGAAGACAGTGACTTGGCCCTCGAATCGGAAGATGGAGCCGTGGATGACGGGGATGCGCTTCAGGAGGGCCGCATCGTTGACCAGGTAGCGGGTCGGGAAATTGTCGGTACCGTCCAAGATGGCGTCGTAGCCGTCGATGATGTCGAGGATGTTGTCGGCACCGAGGCGCACGTCGTAGGTCACCACGTTCACGTCGGGGTTCAGCGCCGTCAGCGTCTTCTTGGCGGAGTCGACCTTGCGCTCTCCCACGCGGTCCATGTTGTGGAGGATCTGACGCTGCAGATTCGACTCGTCGACCACGTCCATGTCGATCACGCCCAGGGTGCCCACTCCCGCCGCTGCGAGATAGAGCGCGGCCGGTGAACCAAGGCCGCCGGCGCCCAGGAGTAGCACCTTGGAGTTCAGCAGTTGGAGCTGTCCGACCTCACCGACCTCGGGGAGCAGAAGGTGGCGCTGGTATCGGTTCCGCTGGGCCGGGGTCAGCGTCTGGGGTGCCGCCCAGGGGCGATCCTGGTCCTTCCACTTGTTGAACCCGCCCGACATCGACTGCACATCGGCATAGCCGAGGTCCTGCATCGTCTTGGCGGCGAAGGCCGATCGAACACCTCCGGCGCAGTAGACGACGATTGGGCCGGACTTGTCGGGGAGCTTCCCCTCGACCTGGAATTCCAGGTGCCCGCGGGGCAGGTGGACGGCATGCGGGATCGCCCCTTGTTCGTACTCGTCGGGCTCGCGGACGTCCAGGAAGGTGACGCCTCCCGCTTCGTACAAGTCCTGCGCGCCGGCCGGATCCACCTCGCGGATCGCCGACTTGGCTTCATTCAAAAGGTCTCGTGGCGTGGGCACTCTGTCCTCCTCACGCGGCCAGCCCCGACGGAGCGGCCCGTACCAATCGTTAAACATTACCAGCGGGGTCAACATTCCCGGCCCGATCAGGCACGCCGGTGTGCTGGGAGACTGCGTGGGTGGAACTCCAGGACGCACTCGGCCGGCGATCGATGTGCCGGGACTTCGCGGACGATCCGGTCGATGCGACGGTCCTCGACCGGATCCTCGCGGGGGCGTTGTCTGCTCCGACCGCCGGCAACACCCAGGGGACATCGTGGGTCGTCCTCGAGGGTGCGGCGCAGACCGCCACCTATTGGGACGCCACCACCGACGAGGACTGGCGGGCCCGGAACCCCGAATGGTTCAGCGGGCTGGAGCGGGCGCCGGTGGTGCTGTTGGCCTACGCCTCACCGTCGGCTTACGTCGCCCGGTACGCCGAACCCGACAAGGCCGACGAGTTGCTCGGGACAGGGCCTGAGGCGTGGCCGATTCCCTATTGGTTCGGGGACGCTGCGTTCGGGGTGATGGCGGTGCTCCTGCAGGCCGTCGACGCGGGGCTGGGCGCGTGCGTCCTCGGCAACTTTCGCGCCGAGAAGGTGCTCGCCGGAACGCTCGGGGTCCCGGGACCGTGGCGTCTGTTCTGCGCCGTCGTCCTGGGGA
This sequence comes from Acidimicrobiales bacterium, assembly GCA_035483935.1. Lineage (GTDB taxonomy): Bacteria > Actinomycetota > Acidimicrobiia > Acidimicrobiales > RAAP-2 > Bog-473. The sequence goes on along the minus strand of DATHPK010000158.1, from coordinate 3,795 downwards.
GACCCGCCGGCAAGGTGCGGAGGTCGAGATCGCTCGAGCGCCTCGAGCTGCCCTTCGCCGACCGCGTCCACCGGGGCGGCTGGTAGCCCGGCCCGGCGACCAGGATCCTTTGGGGGATCTTCACACCCAAGGTAGCCTTCAACCCCGATGCCGACGCATTTCCGCGAGATCAGCGGATCGACGGTCGCCGTCCTCATCCCCTGCTTCAACGAGGCAAAGACCGTGGGTTCGGTCATCGCCGACGTACACCGCTGCCTGCCCGAGGCCACGGTGTACGTCTATGACAACAACTCGAGCGACGACACCGCGAACGTGGCGGCGGCGGCGGGTGCCGTCGTCCGGTCCGTCCCCGTACAGGGCAAGGGCAACGTGGTCCGCCGGATGTTCGCGGACATCGAGGCGGATGTGTACGTCCTCATCGACGGCGACGACACCTACGACGCCGGACCCCTGCGCGAGATGGTCGACCTCGTGACCCAGGAGGGCTGCGACCTCGTCAACGGGCGCCGCATCGCCACTGCGGACATGTACACACATCCCAGCCACCAATTCGGCAACAGGGTGTTGAGCCGCCTCGTGCACTGGTTGTTCGGACGTTCCGACCTCGACATGCTTTCGGGACTGAAGGTCCTGTCGCGGCGGTTCGTGAAGTCCTTCCCCCTCTTCGCATCGGGGTTCGAGCTCGAGACCGAGATCACGGTGCATGCGCTCGACCTGGTGATGCCCATCAAGAGCGTGCCCGTCGGCTACCGGCTGCGGCCCCAGGGTTCGGAGAGCAAGTTGCGGACCTATCGCGACGGGACCCGGATCCTCAAGACGATCGTCGCGTTGGTGCGACGAGAGCGACCGCTCGCCTTCTTCGGGCTCATCGCCGCCTTGTTGCTGGTCCTCGCCATCGTGCTCGGCGTTCCCATCGTCACGGAGTACGCGCACACGCACAAGGTGCCGCGGTTCCCCACGGCGTTCCTCGTCGTGGGGCTCCTGGTGGTCACCGTGCTCGTCGCGATCTCGGGCCTCATCCTCGACACCGTCACGAGAGGCAGGAAGGAAGCGAAGATGTTGCGCTATCTGAGCCTCGAGGGGCCGTTGGAGACGTTCCGCGAGCGCCAGGATGAGTCGGGAGGCTCAGATCGGCCCGGAGTCGTGTCCGACTCGCAGGCGTTCGACCTGCAGCACAGACGCGCGACCTGAACGAAGGTCAGCTCTCTTCGTCCTTGGAGAGCAGGTGCTCCCCCTCCTGCCAACGCGCCATCGCCCAGAGCAGGTCGGAGAGGCGGTTGAGGTACATGGGCACGAGTGAGTCTCCGGGCGGATCGGCCACGGCGAGACGTTCGGCGCGGCGCACGATGGTACGGGCGAGGTCGAGGGAGGCCGCCACCCGGTTCTCACCCGGAATCGTGAAGTCGCTCGGCATCTCGAAGCGCTGAAGCAGGTCGTCGATCCCCCCTTCGAGCGCGCTGACCATGTCCGGCGTCACCAAGCTCGACCCCGCCTTGAGCTTGCTGCGGTTTTCCGGGGCGGTGGCCACTTCCGCCATCAGGACATAGAGGTCGCGGGCGAGCGCGGTCAGGCGCTCGTTCAACTCGGAACCGGCTGCGGTCTCGGCTCGGGCGAGCCCGAGCGCGGCCTGTGCCTCGTCCACGACGCCGTTCAGCTCGATCTGGCGCGAGTCCTTGCGGACCCGTCCGCCGAAGAGCAGCCCGGTCGTCCCGTCGTCCCCGCTCTTGGTATAGATCTTCGGCTGCACCGGGCCGGATGCTAGCGGCGTCGTTCCTGAGGCCACCGGGGCCACCGGTATCCTGGATGGTCACATGGCACCCTCCCCCGAACTGCTGGGACGTCTCGACCCGTCCGCGTCCTCCTACCTGCAGGCGCTGCGCGAGCGCGTGGTCATCTTCGACGGCGCCATGGGCACGAACCTGCAGCTCCTCGGGTTGGGTCCCGACGACTTCGGCGGCCCGGACCTCGAGGGCTGCAACGAGGTGCTGGTCGAGACGAAGCCCGAGCTCGTGGCGCAGGTGCATCGCACGTTCTACGAGGTGGGGTGCGACGTCGTCGAGACCGACACCTTCGGGTCGACCTCGGTCGTGCTGGCCGAGTACGGCCTGGCCGACCAGGCCCGCGAGCTGACGCGCACGGCGGCCGAGCTCGCCTGCGCGGTGCGCAACGAGTTCGCGACGCCGTCGCGCCCCCGCTGGGTGGCCGGCTCCATGGGGCCGGGGACGAAGTTCCCCACGCTGGGCCAGATCAGCTACGCCGATTTCCGGGACGCCTACGAGGAGCAGGCGCTCGGACTGCTCGAGGGCGGCGTCGACCTGCTGCTGATCGAGACGCAGTTCGACCTGTTGTCGGTCAAGGCCGCCATCAACGGCGCCCGCCGGGCCATGGCGGCACTGGGGCGGATCGTGCCGTTGCAGGCGCAGGTGACGATCGAGCTCACCGGACGGATGCTGCCCGGAACGGAGATCGGCGCCGCGTTGACGGTGCTGGACGCCATGCAGGTCGACGTCGTGGGACTCAACTGCGCCACGGGGCCGGTCGAGATGAGCGAGGCGTTGCGGCACCTCTCGGGTGCGAGCCGTGTGCCGATCGCGTGCGTCCCGAACGCGGGACTTCCGTCGGTCGTCGACGGGAAGATGCACTACGACCTCACGCCCGAGGGACTCGCCGATCACCTGCACCGGTTCGTCACGGAGTTCGGCGTGTCCGCGGTGGGCGGCTGCTGCGGGACCACGCCGGAGCACCTGGCCGCCGTGGTCGAGCGCTGCGCCGGTGCGCCGATCAAGGCGCGCACGCCCGTGCACGAGCCCGCGGCGGCGTCCATCTACACCTCGGTGCCCTTCAAGCAGGACACCTCGTTCCTCGTCGTCGGCGAGCGCACGAACGCGAACGGGTCCAAGGCGTTCCGCGAGGCAATGCTGGCCGGCGACTGGGACACCTGCGTGGCCATGGCGCAGGACCAGGTGAAGGAGGGCTCGCACCTCATCGATGTCTGCGTGGACTACACGGGGGCCGACGGGGTGGCCGACATGACCGAGGCCGCGAGCCGCCTGTGCACGCAGTCGACGGTGCCGATCATGGTCGACTCCACCGAAGGCCCCGTCGTGCGCGCCGCGCTGGAGTGGATCGGCGGCCGGCCGATCCTCAACTCGGTGAACCTCGAGGAGGGCGACGAGCCGGGGACGCGGCTCGACACGTTCCTGCGCCTGGCCCGCGAGTTCGGCGCCGCCGTGGTGTGCACCTGCATCGACGAGGAGGGCCAGGCCCGCACCGCCGAGTGGAAGCTACGGGCGGCGCGCAACATCCGCGACATCGCCGTCGAGCGCTATGGCCTCGCGCCCGAGGACCTGATGTTCGACGCGTTGGCGCTCCCGCTCTCCACCGGCATGGAGGAGAGCCGGTTCGACGGGGTGGAGACGATCGAGGGCATCCGGTCGATCAAGTCCGAGCTGCCGGGGGTGTCGACAATCCTCGGGTTGTCCAACGTGTCCTTCGGCCTCAACCCCGCGGCCCGGCAGGTGCTCAACTCCGTGTTCCTGCACGAGTGCGTGGAGGCCGGGTTGGACGCCGCGATCGTGCACGCGTCGAAGATCCTGCCGCTGTCCCGGATCGAGGAGCGGGCCAAGGAGATCTGCCTCGACCTCGTCTACAACAGGCGCACCGACGACTACGACCCACTGCAGGAGCTGCTCGCGCTGTTCGAGGGGGTCAAGGTCAACGCGGGCGCGGCGGACGACCATGCCGACTGGCCCGTCGACCAGCGGCTGAGCCAGCGCATCATCGACGGCAACCGCA
>DATHPK010000157.1:0-3895 GCA_035483935.1 Acidimicrobiales bacterium | reverse complement strand
TCGGCGTCTACGAGTCGTACCTCGTCGATCTCTCGGGGCTCGACGACAACCTTTCCCAGGGGTACATCGCCCCCTTGGCGTCGGTCACCACCACGCGGCTGGCCCAGGCGAGCGTCCGTCAGGCCGCCGCGATCCTGGCCGCTCAAGAACACGGCGTCGGGACTCTGCACGACGATCATCTCTCCGTGGTCATGACGGGCCCGACGTCGGCCGCCCTGGCCGACTGCCAGGACGAGTTTGACTTCTACCTCGTCAGCGACGACTCCTCGACGCCCGACGCCTTCGTCCAACGGGGCGATTTCGCCGGGTCGGCGCAGATGGTGCTGCAGAACGGACACTGGCTGGTCGACGTGTTCACCACCACCCACGTCGCCTGCGCCTACTGATACCGGAGGAGCTCCGGTCAACTCTCCGCGCGCAGCTTGGCGGCGATCGACTCCAAGCTCGCGGCGATTGCGGCGAGCGAGTGCGCGGACGCGCCACGACTCAATTGCGCGGCCTCTTCGGACATGAGCGCCTCGGCGTCCACCAGGAGACCGAGGCGGAGACGATTCGCCGCCAGCGGGTCCCCGGCCGTCCCGGGGACCGAGCCGACATAGGCGTCGGCCGCACTCAGTTCGATCACCATGGCTGCCAGGTCAGACTGACGAGAGTGCCGCGACACGGCTGCATGGACCGCCGACTGCGCAGGCGCACCATCCATCGCCACTTCGGCAGCCCACTCCCCTTTCGGTTGCGAGCCCGAGGCCGACGCGCCGCCCGGATGCCACGAGGACGCGAGGGGTGGGGCCGGAGCGAGGCCGTCGGCGGACCAATCGGGAATGTGCGACGCCGCGGCGACGTCCGATCCTGCGACAGCCGAGCCCAGCTCGGGCGCGAGTTCGGCCGTGCCCTGGTCGAAGACGATGTCACCCAACCCGCGGATCCGTTGGTAGCTGTGCTGGAGCTGCGCCTGGAGCGATCCGCCCGGCTCGTCCGTGGCCGCCTCGTCCACCTGTACGGACGCGACGTAGAGTCCGATGGCCGCGACAAGATCGTCGTGCGCGGACGCGTGACCCGGCAGGGGTGCGAGGTTCCGCAGCGCACGATGCACCCGCTCGAGCGCGGGCAAATCGCGTGCGAACTCGCTCCGCGCCTTCGCGCCGGACTCGGACCCGCTTGCCCACCCGGACGCGGCGTCGAGCGCGCCGAGCAGCGTCGACTGCAGTGGGTGCAGATCACCGAGGACGTGGCGGTACCACACCTGGGCCGCACCGTTCGTGGCGGACGCCTCCGTCACCGGCAATACGGCGGTGCCGACCAATGCCACGAGCAGTGACGCCACGGCACGGCGGGCGAGCGTCACGTCTCGACATCCTACGAAGTGCAGCCGTGCCCGCAGCGTCAGGCTTCCGCCAGAAAGGGGTAGATCCGGGTGAAGTCCGCGCCCGGCTCCGCCTCGACGAAGCGATCCCAGAGAGAAGCGGTCACCGCGCCGATCGTTGTCGACGCGTCCGGCCGCGCTGCCGCGGCCTCGAGGTACAGCCGGAGGTCCTTGGCCATGAGGGTGTTGGCGAACCCGGCGGAGTAGCTCCCGGAGAGGATGTGGTTGGGGAATTTGTCGGAGGTGGCCTGACTCTGCCCGCTCGACGCGTCGAGGACCTCGAGCAGGACACCGATGTCGAGTCCCATCGACACGCCGAACGACACCGCCTCGCTGGTGGCGGCCAGCGCAACGGCCGACAGGAAGTTGTTGGCGAGCTTGAGCACCTGCGCCAGGCCGGCCACCTCGCCCACGCGGCGCCGGCGGTCACTGAGGCCGGCGAGCACCGGCTCGACGGCGTCGCACACGGGCGCGGGCCCCGCGTACATGACCGAGAGCGTGCGCGCGCGGGCACCGGCGACACCGCCGGAGACCGGCGCGTCGACATAGCCGATCCCGGCCGCCGAGAGGATTCCATCGATGGATCGGGCGGCGGCCACGCCGATCGTCGACGTGTCCACGACCGACTCCGTGCGGCACTCGTCGGCGTGCGCAATGAGCGCGGCCACCTGCTCGGATGCAGCACCGTCGGGAAGGCTGCACACGATCACGTCCGCCGCCCGGGCGACCTCCTCGACCGTGGAGACGAACGTGGCACCAGGCGGGTTGTGCTCGGAGCCGACCACGTCGTGGGTGAGCACCCTGAAACCCGAGCCGACAAGGTTGGCGGCCAGGACGCGGCCCATGTTGCCCAGACCCACGAAACCGACCTGCTCGATCGTCATGGCTCGTCCGCTTCGGATCGCACCGCTTGGAGCGCCCGCTTCGCCGACAGGCCGGCCGGCGCGCCGCAGTACGCCGCGATCTGGAAGAGCAACTCGTCGAGCTCGTCGGGTGTCACGCCGGCCCGGTGGCTCGCGCCGGCATGCAGCTTGAACTCCTCCATCCGCCCGAGAGCAGCGGTCATCGCCAGCACCAACAGGCTCCGGTCGCGGGTGCTCAATGCGCCGCCCCGTGCCCACACACCCCAGGCCGTGGAGATGAGGTACTCCTGGAATTCGGCCGTCGCAGGGCTGGGATCGGATGCCTGCGCGTCGACGTAGGCATCACCGAGCACAGACCGGCGCAGCGCCCGCGCCTTTTCGAGGGGATCCTCCTGTTCCATATGACTCTCCCTTCGGGTTCTGACGGCCGGCCCGAGGTGCGCGGCCGCCGCCGCTCAGGCTCCCTTGTAGACGCGGCCGTCCTTCATGACGAAGCGCACGTCCTTGGTCGCCTTGATGTCCTCGGACGGATCGCCGGGCACCGCAATGATGTCGGCGAGGTATCCGGGGGCCAGCCGCCCCAGATCGTGCGCGCGCTCGATGAGGTCGGCGCTCGTCATGGTCGCGGCCTGCAGTGCCTGCATCGGCGTCATGCCGCGGTCGACCATGGCGATGAGCTCGTCGGCCTGGCTGCCGTGCGGAATGGCGGGAGCGTCGGAGCCGCAGGCGATCTTCACGCCCGCCGAGAGGGCCCGGCCGAACATGCGACGCGCCTGCGGGAAGATCTCGGCGGCCTTCTTCTGGAGGATCGGGTGGATGCGGTCGACCGCCATGTGGTCGGCGAGTGCCGTGGTGCCGACGAGGAACGTCCCGCTGTCGGCCATGAGCTTGACGGTGTCGTCGGTGGCCAGCGACCCGTGCTCGATGCAGTCGACGCCGGCCCGGATGCACGCCCGGATGCCGGCGTCGCCGTGCGCGTGGGCGGCGACGCGCAGGCCGTTGCGGTGGGCCTCGTCCACGATCGCGTCGAGCTCTTCGTCCGAGTACTGCTGCGCGCCGGCCGCGCTCGAAAAGGACATGACCCCGCCCGAGGCGGAGATCTTGATCAGCTTGGCGCCGTGCTTGATCTGGTAGCGCACGGCCTTGCGCACCTCGGGCACACCGTTGGCGATCCCCTGCTCGACGCTCTGGGGCATGATGCCCGGCGCCAGCCCCTGGAACATCGTGGGGTCGAGGTGGCCCCCGGTCGGTGTGATGGCATGGCCGGCGGGGAAGATGCGCGGGCCGGGAAACCACCCCTGATCGACACCTTTCATCAGGTCGACGTCGAGGAGGAACCCCGCTGTGTAGACCATCAGGCCGAGATTGCGCACGGTGGTGAAACCGGCCATGAGTGTGGTCGCGCAGTTCACCACCCCGCGCAGGGAGCGGTAGACGGGCGTGTCCTTCACGCCGTGCATCGGGTCGGGCAACCCCTCGGGCCCGCCCGGCCCGCCGATGAGCATGTTGAGCTCCATGTCCATCAGCCCGGGGAGGAGCGTGACGTCGCCGAGGTGGACCTCGGTGGCCGGGCTCGGAGCCTCCTTGGGGTTGACCGCGACGATCTCGTTGCCGTCGACGACCACCACCGCTGGTGACCGGACCTCGCCGCCCTCAACGTCGGCCCAGC
>DATHPK010000156.1:0-3159 GCA_035483935.1 Acidimicrobiales bacterium | reverse complement strand
TGGGGACGAGCTGGACCGTCGACATCGACGGCAAGCCGTACACGGCGCAGGAGATCTCGGCCCGCATCCTGGGCAAGTTGAAGAGGGACGCCGAGTCGTATCTCGGTGACACCGTGACGCAGGCCGTCATCACCGTGCCGGCGAACTTCACCGATGCGCAGCGCCAGGCGACGAAGGAGGCCGGTCGGCTCGCCGGCCTGCAGGTCATGCGCCTCATCAACGAGCCGACGGCCGCGGCGCTGGCCTACGGGCTTGACAAGGAGGACTCCGACCGCACGGTGCTCGTGTTCGACCTCGGCGGCGGGACGTTCGACGTCTCGGTGCTCGAGATCGGCGAGGGCGTCTTCGAGGTGAAGTCGACCTCGGGCAACACGCAGCTCGGCGGCGACGACTGGGACGACAAGATCATCGAGTGGCTCGTGACCGAGTTCAAGAACACCGAGGGTGTCGACCTCTCGACCGACAAGATGGCCCTGCAGCGCCTGAAGGAGGCGGCGGAGAAGGCGAAGATCGAGCTGTCCTCGGTGCAGGACACGCAGATCAACCTGCCCTTCATCACCGCCACGAGTGAGGGCCCGAAGCACCTCGACTTCAAGCTGACGCGGGCCAAGTTCAACGAGTTGACGTCCGATCTGGTCGACAAGTGCAAGGGCCCGTTCGAGGCCGCCATCAAGGACTCCGGCCTCAAGACGTCGGACATCGACCACGTGGTGCTGGTCGGCGGCTCGACGCGCATGCCGGCGATCCAGGACCTGGTGCAGAGCCTGACCGGCAAGGAGCCCCACAAGGGCGTGAACCCCGACGAGGTCGTCGCGGTCGGCGCCGCCGTGCAGGCCGGTGTGCTCAAGGGCGAGGTGAAGGACGTCCTCCTCTTGGACGTGACGCCGCTGTCGCTGGGCATCGAGACCAAGGGCCAGGTCATGCACAAGCTCATCGAGCGCAACACCACCATCCCGACGAAGCGCTCCGAGATCTTCACCACGGCCGAGGACAATCAGCCGTCGGTGGAGATCCACGTGCTCCAGGGCGAGCGCGAGATGGCGATGTACAACAAGACCCTCGGCAAGTTCCAGCTGGTCGACCTGCCGCCCGCGCCGCGGGGCATCCCGCAGATCGAGGTCACCTTCGACATCGACGCCAACGGCATCGTGCACGTGGCGGCGCAGGACAAGGCGACGGGCAAGGAACAGTCGATGACGATCACGGGCCAGTCCTCACTGGCCAAGGACGACATCGAGCGCATGGTGCGCGACGCCGAGGCCCACGCCGAGGACGACCGCACGCGGCGTGAGGAGGCCGAGGTGCGCAACCAGGCCGACACGCTCGTGTACCAGACCGAAAAGCTGCTCAAGGAGCAGGGCGAGAAGTTCGAGGGCTCCGAGAAGGACGACGTCGAGGCCGCACTGAAGGGCGTGAAGGACGCCCTGGCCGGGACGTCGGTCGAGGAGATCAAGGACGCGACCGAGAAGCTGGTCGGCGTGTCGCAGAGCTTCAGCCAGCGGCTGTACGAGCAGGCGTCGGCCTCGGCCTCGGCCGGGTCGGACGGTGCCGGCCCGAGCGGTGACAGTGCCGGTGGCGCCGAGGACACCTCCTCGGACGACGACGTCGTCGACGCAGAAATCGTCGATGAGCAATGAGCCTGTACGACGAGCGCCCTTCCGCCCGCGCGGAGGAGGCCGTCGAGGGCACTGAGCCAGACGGGGCGGCGGCTTTTGAAGAGGCCGCGGCCCCGGACGGCGCGCCCGGCGAGGGCCCACCCGGCAACGGCGAGCACGCCGCTGCGCAACACGGCGGCGCCCTGGCGCAGGAGGCGAGCCATCTCGAGTCGGTGGCCCGCGAACGCGACGAGTACCTCCTCGCGCTCCAACGCACCCAGGCCGACTTCGAGAACTATCGCAAGCGCATCACGCGCCAGCAGGGTGAGATGACCGCGCGCGCGGCGGCGGACCTCGTGGTCAAGCTGCTGCCCGTGCTCGACACGTTGGACCTGGCGGAGGCGCACTTCAACGAGTCGCTCGACCTGACCGAGGATGGCAAGGCACTGCGCGCCTCCCGGGCGATGCTCATGGACATCTTGTCCAAGGAGGGGCTCGAGCGCGTCGACCAGCGCAACGTCCCCTTCGACACCTCCGTGCATGACGCCGTCGCGCACGGCGAAGGCGAGCCCGGGGATACCGAGACGATGGTCGACGAGGTGCTGCGGTCCGGCTACCGCTGGAAGGGGCAGCCGCTGCGTCCGGCCATGGTCCGCGTGCGGGGGTGAGCTGACCCATGGCGGCACAACGCGAATGGTTCGAGAAGGACTACTACAAGGTGCTCGGCGTCGTCCCGACGGCGTCGGACAAGGAGATCACGCGCGCCTACAGGAAGCTGGCCAAGGAGCATCACCCCGACGCCAACCCGGGCTCGGAGGAGCGCTTCAAGGAGATCAGCGCGGCGTACGACGTGCTCGGCGACGCCGAGAAGCGCAAGGAGTACGACGAGGTCCGCACGCACGGTCCGATCGGCGGCTTCGGTTCGCCCGGTGGCGGCACCTTCCGCATGGAGGACATGGGCGACCTGGGCGACATCTTCGGCGGCCTGTTCCGGACGGGTCCGACGCGTGCGCAGCGCGGGCCGCAGCGGGGCGCCGACATGGAGGCGCAATTGCACCTGTCCTTCCAGGACGCGGTGCACGGCGTCACCACGTCGGTCAACGTGCCTCAGGAAGTGCGCTGCTCGAACTGCCGCGGCAGTGGTGCGGCACCCGGTACCTCGACGCACACCTGCCCGCGCTGCGGCGGGACCGGGAGCCTGAACGACAACCAGGGCCTGTTCTCTCTGAGCACGGTCTGCCCGGACTGCGTGGGGCGGGGCACCTTGTTCGACACGCCGTGCCCGGTCTGTCACGGCACCGGCACCGAGCAGAAGGTCCGCTCGGTCAAGGTGCGCATCCCCGCCGGCGTGGAGGGGGGCCAGCGCATCCGGGTAAAGGGCCGCGGCGCGCCGGGGCAGGGCATGGCGCCACCGGGCGACCTCTACGTCATCGTGCACGTGGGCAAGCACGAGGTGTTCGGGCGCAGCGGCCGCAACCTGACGATCACCGTGCCGATCACGTTCCCGGAGGCGACGTTGGGCACGACGATCACCGTGCCGACGTTGGAGAGCAAGGTCACGCTG
>DATHPK010000155.1:0-2917 GCA_035483935.1 Acidimicrobiales bacterium | reverse complement strand
ACCACGAGGCCGAGGCCTTCGATGCCGAGCACCCGCTGTACATCATGTACACCAGCGGCACCACCGCGAAGCCCAAGGGCATCCTGCACACGAGCGGCGGCTACCTCACTCATGTCTCGGCCACGCACAGGTTGATCTTCGACCTCAAGCCCGAGACCGACGTCTTCTGGACAGCCGCCGACATCGGTTGGGTGACCGGCCACAGCTACATCGTCTACGGACCGCTGGCCAACGGAACCACGTCCGTCATGTACGAGGGCACACCCGACACGCCCGCGCGCGACCGCTGGTGGCAACTGGTCGAGAAGTACAAGGTGAACATCCTCTACACGGCCCCGACGACGATCCGCACGTTCATGAAGTGGGGCGAGGACCTGCCGGCAGCCCACGACCTGAGCAGTCTCCGGCTCCTCGGCTCCGTCGGCGAGCCGATCAACCCCGAGGCCTGGATCTGGTACCGCACTCACATCGGTGGCGAGCGGTGTCCCATCGTCGACACTTGGTGGCAGACCGAGACCGGCGGCATCATGATCACGCCGCTTCCGGGCATCACCGCCACCAAGCCCGGCGCCGCTATGACGCCTTTCCCCGGTGTCGCCGCCGACGTGATCGACAACGACGGCCGCTCCGTCGACAACGACGAGGGCGGCTACCTCGTTCTCACGGCGCCGTGGCCAGGCATGCTGCGCGGCATCTACGGCGACGACGAACGCTACAAGGAGACCTACTGGTCGCGCTTCCCGGGTCGCTATTTCGCAGGCGACGGTGCCAAGCGAGACCAAGACGGCGACCTCTGGCTCCTGGGGCGGGTCGACGACGTCATGAACATCTCGGGACACCGGATCTCTACGACGGAGGTGGAGCACGCTCTCGTCAGCCATCCCGCCGTGGCCGAGGCCGCCGTGGTCGGGGCGAACGACGCGACGACGGGCCAGGCCATCGTCGCGTTCGTGACGGTCAAGGGTGCCAACGCGGCCGAAGGTGAGGCGGGTGAGGCGTTGGTCAAGGACCTGCGCGAGCACGTTGCCCGTGAGATCGGCCCCATTGCCAAGCCGCGGCAGATCTTGCTGACGCCGGAACTACCCAAGACGAGGAGCGGCAAGATCATGCGGCGATTACTCCGCGACGTCGCGGACGACCGACCGCTGGGGGACGTCACGACGCTCCTCGATCCAACCGTGGTCAACTCCATCAAGGACCACATGGGCGAAGGCGGGGGAGAGGACAAGGAGTAGAAACGTGCCCGTACTCGACCACACGATCGTCCCGGTGTCCGACGCCGAGGCGAGCGTCCGCTTCTACGAAGAGATCCTCGGGTTCGCGGCCGACGGGCAGGATGGGCCTTTTTCCGTGGTTCGGGTCGGCCCCGACACGCTCCTCTTGCTGGCACCCTGGGGTTCCGACGGCGGACACCATTACGCCTTCACGCTGTCGGGCGAAGAGTTCGACGCCGCCTTCTCGCGCATCAAAGCAAAAGGCGTCCCCTATGGCGACTCGTTTCACGACGTGGGGAACATGCAAGGTCCTGGCAACGAGTTCGGCGCGCACGGCATGGGCGCGGCGCTCTACTTCTTCGACCCCGATCAGCACCTCATAGAGATTCGCCACGATTGAGCGTGGCGGCGGCGACGGCCTCAGGCTGCCGGGTGCACCTCCACGACGGTCGCCGACCCCTGTCCGCCGCCGGCGCAGAGCGTGCCGACTCCGACGCCACCGCCTCGGCGGCGCAGTTCGTGGATGAGCGTCACGAGGATCCGGGCCCCCGATGCCGCGATCGGATGCCCCAGGCCAACCGCGCCACCGTTCACGTTCACGATGTCGTGGTGGAACCCGAGCTTGCGCGCGCTGGCGACAGCCATCGTGGCGAAGGCCTCGTTGATCTCGACCAGGTCCACGTCCGACTCGGCCAGACCCGCTTTGGCCAATGCCCTCGGCACGCAGACGGTCGGCGCCAAACCGGTCCGCGCCGGCTCGATCCCGGCGGAGTTCCACGACCGCACGGTCGCCAAGGGCTCCAGGCCGTGCGATTCGGCGTAGCGGCGGGACGCCACCACGAGCGCCGCGCCACCATCAGCGATACCCGAGGAGTTACCGGCCGTCACCTGCCCGTCTGGCAGGCCCGACAGCACCGGAAGTGCCGCCAACTTCTCGAGGGTCGTGTCGGCGCGGGGGTGCTCGTCCACGCTGACGGTCGTTGTCGCACCGCGGCCTGACGGTACCGTCACCGGCACGATCTCTTCGGCGAAGCGGCCGTCCTCCGTCGCTGCCACCGCCCGGAGATTCGAGTGGTACGACCATTCGTCGGACTCCTCGCGGGTGATCCCGCATTCACGGGCGGTGTTCTCGCCGACCGTGATCAGCATGTTCGTGTTCGGCGCGTCCGGCGTGTTGGGGTGGCTGGGCGGCATGTAGCGCTCGACCCCACCGAAGGGGAAGGGGGACTTCTCGAACAGCATGGGGCCCCGCGTCATGGTCTCGATGCCGCCGGCGATGATGACGTCCGCCATGCCGGAGCGGATATGGGCGGCAGCCTCCTGCACGGCCATCATCCCCGTGGCGCACTGCCGCTGCACCGCGCCGCCCGGTGTGTCGGGCGGCAGGCCCAACGCATTGGCGAGGTAGCGCGCCGTGTCGCCGCCTCCTTGCAGAACCTCGCCCACGATCAGGTCGTCGATGTCGGCGGTGTCCAACCCCACCGAGTCGATGACGCCCTGCAGCGTCTGCAGGCCGATGTCGTGGAGACTCAGTCCGGCAAGGCTGCGGCCGGAACGACCGATGGGCGTGCGGGTGGCGGCGACGATGACGGCGTCAGTGGCGTCGGTCATGCTGGCGGTTCCTCTTCCAGGTCGTGCCCGGCGGCCGCGCCCCCGAGGCATGCAAGCTCGATCCGCCCCTGGATTGACCACCGGGAGCGCAT
>DATHPK010000154.1:0-1819 GCA_035483935.1 Acidimicrobiales bacterium | reverse complement strand
AGTCCTACATGGGCATCAACCAGTTCCAGACCGTGGAGGCGGCGGGCAAAGGATCGCCGATCAAGGCGATGTTCCCGATCATCGCGGGAAACGACATCTACGCCGACACCGTGACCCAGGGTGGCATTCCCGACGCGGAATTCGACGCGACCTACATCGCCTTGCTGTCCGGGCTCAACCTGGCGAACCCGGCGCTGCAACCGCTCGTCGAAGCGGCGTCGAGCGGAAACACACAACTCCTGGCGACGGGGTTGCTCGGACTGACCCCCGACGTCGTGGCGCACAGTCCCGTCCTGGTCGACTTCTTGAAGGAAGCGCTGGCCATCGAGACGGGGCAAGGGGCGGCGGCTTACGACGGGCCGTACTGGTCGGCGCGTAGCCCGGCCGGCGATCTGTCGGCCGTGGTCGCCGACCACATTCCCGCGTTCCTGGTCGGCGGTTGGAACGACCTCTTCCAGTCCGGCGAACCGCTGAACTACGTCGGGCTGCAGAACCTCTACGACGGCCGGCCACAGACGGCTGCGATGACTTCGGGCCAGCCGATCACGCCGCGCTATCAGCTGCTCATGGGCCCGTGGCAGCACGTCACGACGGGCTCGGGTGTGAACATCTCCGCGCTCGAGCTCGAGTGGTTCGACACCTGGCTGCTGGGCGAGCAGACGCCCCTGTCGACCACCACGACGCCGTTGCACCTCGACATCCGCAACTCGGGGTCGGGCACCGGAAGCTGGGTTGACGCCGCGGATTGGCCGTTGCCCAATGCCACGCCAACCTCGTACTACTTCGGGGCAGGCTCGAGCGGGACCGACGCGGTGTCGCAGAACGACGGGACGCTGTCGACGTCGGCCCCGACGTCGGGTACCGGTTCGGACCGGGTCCTGTGGACGGGTATCTCGAGCCCCTGCGACATCCAGACCGACCAGTGGGGAGCGGGAGCGCTCGCGCTGGGCTTCCAGTCCATCCGCACGAACGACCCGTGCGACCTGAACGACGTGACGTTGGGGGCGGGACCCGGTTCTCTGGTCTACACCTCCGCTCCGTTCACCACATCCGAGGTGCTGGCGGGCCCGATCGACGCGACCGTGTACGCGAAGGCGGACACCACCGACACCGAGCTGGCGGCGACCGTCGAGGCCGTGTCGCCGTCGGGCGAGAGCCTGCCGATGTCGTCGGGGGCGTTGCTGGGGTCGATGCGGGCGCTCGACCCGGCGAGCACGTGGACGACATCCTCGGGGGCCGTGCTGCTCCCGGTGCACCCGCTGACGCCGGCTTCGGCACAGCCGGTCGTCCCGGGCCAGGTGACGCGCCAGGACATCCAGGTGTTCCCGACGATGACGGAGATCCCGTCGGGCTGGCGGCTGCGGGTCACCGTGACGACCGGCGACACACCGCACCTTGTGCCGTCGGTCACGCAGACGCCCCACTTGGTCGGTGGGATCTACGACGTCGAGCGGAATGCCTCGACGGCGTCGTCGTTGACGGTGCCGTTGGCACCGGTCACCTCGTTCGCCGTCCCCTGCGGGGACGTCTGCACGCCGCAGGGTCCGTAGCCGCACTCTCGGGGCCGGAGGAACGGCGAGGTCCGTCGAGACTGCATATGCGGGAATGCTGAATGGCCTGCCGAGACTGCATACGCGCTTGCTCTTATGACCTCGCGCCTGCCTACCGCCCACAAGGACGGGGCTGTTGCAGTGGTCGCGACCCCCCGGCGGGAGGGTCCGGCGGAGAGGCGGGGCGACCGGAATAGGCAAAACATCGATGCCGTACCATAGGAGTTGTGCCAGCCTCTGCTGACAATCGAGCCGCGTCCGGAAGGGGC
>DATHPK010000153.1:0-2734 GCA_035483935.1 Acidimicrobiales bacterium | reverse complement strand
GTCCGACCAGATCGCCGAGGCGATCGGCGCCACGACGACGATCGACATGCCCGTCTACCGCGACTTGCAGGACGGTGTGTTGGGCGCCTACTGGTGCCGCCCCGAGCAGTATCTCGACCACCGGGTCCGGGCGAACAACTCGGGCAACGCGTTGGCGCACCCCGAGACGACGGCTGTGGGGATCGCTCGGCTGGACGCGGACCTCGCGAGTGGCGCCTGGCACGAGCGCCATGCCGACCTGGCCTCCCTCGAGTCGATCGACATGGGGTACCGGCTCCTCGTCGCCGGCTGATCCGTGGTCACGCTGCGGCCGATGGAGCTCGGCGACCTCGCCCAGGTCGAGCACTGGCTGGGCGAGCCGCACGTGGCCCACTGGTTCCTTGCGGGGTCGACGCTGGAGACAGAGCTGGCCGACGTGCGCGCGAGCCTGGGCGAGGATCAGGAGACGCACATGCTGGTGGTGCTCCACAACGGCGAGCCCGTCGGGTGGTGCCAGTGGTATCCGTGCGAGGTCGACCCGGCGTGGGCCGCTGAGATGGGCGCAGGACCGGGCGACTGCGGTATCGACTACGCGATCGGCGAACCGGCGCACGTCGGAGGCGGCACGGGGACGGAGTTGATCGCGGCGCTGGTCCGACTCGTCCGGGGCGCCCGACCCGGCTGCGCCATCGTCTCGGACCCCGACGCGGCGAACGTCGCGTCGCGGCGTGTGCTCGAGAAGAACGGGTTCGAGCTCGTCGCGGTCAGGTCGATGGCCTCGGAACCGAGCGCTGAGCCGATGGCGATCTACCGGCTCTCGTCGGAGGACGCATCCACCGGCTGACGAAACCAGCCCCTGGGTGCGTCATCGCTCTGGGATGCCGCAATTGCTAAACAGGCGCGATGGACTCCGCCGACAAGCTGGCCGTAGCCGAAACGGTGTATCGCTACGCGACCGGTGTCGACCGGCGCGACTGGGTGCTCTACCGCTCGCTGTTCACCGACACCGTCTCTGTTGACTTCTCCAGCTTCGATCCCAACCTGACGCCGCGGGTGATCAGCGCGGACGACTGGGTGGCCGGGATCGCGCCGTTGTTCACGGGCCTGGCCGCCTCCCAGCACTCGATGACGAATCCGCTGGTCACGATGGACGGTGACGCGGCGACGATCACCATGTATGTGCAGGCGCATCACGTCTACGACCCCGACGATCCGGCGTCTTGGTACACGGTGGGCGGCTACTACGAGGACACACTCCAGCGAGTCGACGGTCGATGGCTGCTTGGCGCCGTTCGCCTGATCGTTACTTGGCGGGAGGGCGATCCGGGGATCCTGGCGCTCGCGCGAGTTGCCGGAACCCAACAGCTCGGTAGCTGACCAAGGCTGTCACAGGAAGGCCGCGAGCAAAGGTGCTGACGACACCGAGGCCCGAAGGACCTCACACGGCCCGCCCCGCCAGCGGCACCGGGCGCGCCAGGCTCCAGCTGAAGGTGTCCTCGATGTCGGCCAACTCGAGCGGCGTCGCCAGGTCCTCGACAGTCGGCCCGACCCGGTCGGCCACCGACTGCAAGAGCCCGGGGTCGAAGCCCCAGAGGTCCACTGCGTTGCCCCCGAGGATCGGGCGCAACTCGTCCTCGGGGATCCCGCCGAAGATGTAGCGCAAGATCTCCCGGTGCACGGGCGCGGCGCCCTCCAAGTGCGGGTAGTCCGCTCCCCACATGAGCTTGTCGATGCCGATCTCGTGGCGCATCTCCGCCTCGTAGCGCTTCATCAGGGACCCGCCGAGCCAGATGTGCTTGGCGAAATACTCAGACGGTCGCATCTTGAGGTACGAGCGGACCGGCGCGCCGCCATGCGTGTCGAAGAACGACTCCATGTCGCGGATCAGCGAGGGCAGCCACTGCACGCCGTTCTCCGTCACGACTACCCGAAGATTCGGGTGGCGATCGAACACACCGCCGAAGATCATGAACCAGAGCGGGCGGCGCGTGAACACGAACACCTCGTAGAGCCCGAGCATCCCGCCGTGCTCTTCGTCATAGAGGAACTTGGTGTCCGTGGCCGAACCGGACGCCCCGGTGTGCAACGTGACGACCATGTCGTTGTCCTCGCACACGCTCCAGAACGGGTCGTAGTAGTCGTCCGCATACCCCGGCAGGTGCGACGTGACCGACATCGCCGGCAGCATGACCCCTCCGGAGATGCCCTGCGCCCGAGCCCACGCCACCTCAGAAACGGCGTGGTCCATGTCGTGGAAGTCGATCGGCATGCAGCCGGCCCGTCGACCCGGCGCGGCGGCGCAGAAGTCGGCCAGCCAGCGCAGGTACGCGTGAAGAGCGGGCCAAACCACCTCGAGCCCCTTGTCGGTCACGGCCCCGAGATACATGGCCGGGGACAGTCCGCCCGCCAGAATCGGCCCCGGCAGGGTCACCTCGGCGTGGATCCCCTGCTCCTCGAGCACCTTGAGCCGGCGTCCGTCACCGTCGCCTGCCACGACCCATTCCTCGTCGTAGTGCGCCAGCCACCCTTTGGCCGCCTCGGTGTCCACGCCCATGCCGGCGAGGCGCCTCGTCGCGGTGGCGCGCACCGGGTCCGGTTCGTCGATCTCCCCCGGGTCGACCCCGCCGAACATGGTGATCGCGGTCGCCGACATGTCGCCGAACCCGGCGACGGCGTCCCGCTCCGCCGGGTCGACGTAGGACAGGAACTCGTCGAGGCTGTCCGGCGACGCGTGCGTGTCGGCCGACACCACGAC
>DATHPK010000152.1:0-8215 GCA_035483935.1 Acidimicrobiales bacterium | reverse complement strand
CCCACGCGCCGATGCACTCCGCCCCGCCCCCAGCGTCGGACGGGCAGCTCGACGAAACGGTACGAGAGCGCGGCCACTCCGAAGGTCGCCGCGAACCTGACCGCGAGGAGTGGGGCGCCGGAGAGCCCGGTGCGGGTGCCGTCGAGGACCAGGAACAGAGGCCAGTGGTAGAGATAGAGCCCGTAGGAGATGCGGCCCGTGTAGCGCAGCGGCCGAAAACACAGTGCTCTCGTCAATGTGGCACGCGGGAGTTCGACGGTCGAGGCGATCACCGCCGCGGTACTGAGCGCGACAAGCAGGAAGCCACCTTCGTACAGCAGCGCGCCGTCGCCGCGTACGGCATGCAGTGCCCAGAGCAAGGCCGCGGCACCGGCCAGGCCGACCACGGCGATCGTCCCTGCACGCGTCGGATACCACGAAGCGTGCGGGGGGGGCGCCGACGGCATGGCGCTGGCATCACGCCCGAGGTTCGACGCCCCCACAGTCATGGGCACCAGGACGGCGAGGACCGCCCCGACCATGATCGACTGGGCGCGGGTGTCGGTCCCGTAGTAGAGCCGATTAATCGAGGCGCCCTCCAGATACAGCCAGGCACACAGCGCAGCGGATGCCAGGCCGATGATGCCCGCCGCCCAACCGAGTCCGCGGCGGCCGAACCGGCGCAGCACGAACAGCGCGATCAGGGGCCACACCAGATAGAACTGCTCCTCCACCGCCAGCGACCAGGTGTGCAGGAGGGGCGAGAGGGCGCCGAAACGGACGAAATAGTCCTGACCCGAGGCGATGAAGTGCCAGTTGGCGCTGTAGATCAGCGTGAAGAACGCATCACCGCGGAGTTGAGAAGGTGGGATGCCTCCGCCGACCCAGCGTGCGTACGCGCCGATGCCGATCAGCAACACGAGCAGCGCAGGCAGCAACCGGCGCGCCCGGCGGGCCCAGAAGGCGAGCAACTTGATCGTGTTCGTGCGGGCGTACTCGGCGAGCAGCAACGAGGTGACGAGGAAACCCGACAGGACAAAGAACATGTCGACACCGAGCAGTCCCCCGCTGACCGCTCCCACCCCCGCGTGAAAAGCCATCACGGCCAGGACGGCCACGCCGCGCAACCCATCGAGCCCCGGCACGAATCGCAACGCGTTGCGATCCTGCGGGCTCTCGTTGGGTGGCGGGTTCTCCGTGGGAACCGCCGGCCCTTCGTCGCGCGTGACGATGTGCCCGCTTACATTCACCACTTCCGTGCTTGCGACCCCCCAATTCGGCCCGGCCGGGCCGCCTCCATGGTGTCACACCGCCTCGGGCCGTCGACTCCATGTCGTGGCACCGTCCCGCCGTCTCGGGTCTCTCTCGGGCCGCCACTCCCGGACGTGCGATGACGCAGCAGCCATCCTCTATTCACCGGAAAGCGGACGTAGAGTAGCGACCCATGATCCGCAGGGGGAGGCACTCCAGCGGCCTCTACTGGCCCTGGATCGGACTGTGGACCGCTGTCGGCCTCGGGATACGTCTGGGCTCCGTCTTCGGCCGGCCCAACCGGGTGGCGGGCGGCGATGCGTACTACAGCCACAACGCGGCCGCCCTGCTGGTCGCCGGCCAGGGTTTCATCAACCCGTTCCGCTACTTCCCTCATCATCTGCACCACCACGTGCAGACGGCCTCGTGGCCCCCGCTCTTCGTCTTCATCCTCGCCGCGGCCACGGTCGTCGGGGCCAAGTCCTTCTTCGCCCAGCGCATCTGGTGCTGCATCATCGGCGCGAGCGCCGTTGTGCTCTGCGGTCTGGTCGGCCGCGAGATCGGAGGCCGGCGGGTCGGCATCATCACGGCCTTTCTGGTGGCGGTCTACCCGAACATCTGGATGAGCAACGAGCTCGCGCTCTCCGAGACCCTTTCGCCGGTTCTCGTGGCGCTCGTGCTGCTGGCTGCCTACAAGTTCTGGAAACGCCCGACCCTCTGGAACGTCCTCTGGCTCGGCGGGTCGATCGGGTTGGCCGCGCTCGGCCGGGACGAGCTCTCGTTGCTCGCCGTTTTCATCCTGGTCCCTTTGGTGCTGCTTGCGAAGACCTTGTCGTGGTGGCGCCGCATCGCGTTTGTCGGCCTGGCCCTCCTGACCGCGCTCGTCCTCGTCATGCCTTGGGTCGGCTACAACATGAGCCGGTTCACCGACCCCGTGTACATCAGCAGCGGATTCGGCGTCACTCTGGCGTCCGCCAACTGTGACCAAACCTTCAACGGGATGTTCGAGGGCTACTGGTCCCTGGAGTGCGCCGAGATCGCCGCGCGGAAGGCCGAGACGAAGCCTCACGCCGACGAATCCGTCCAGAGCGACGAACTAGAGTCGTACGCCCTGCACTACATCCGGGGTCACGAAAACCGGCTGATTCCCGTGGAGCTGGCCAAGCTCGGCCGCGGCTTCGGGTTCTTCCATCCGTTCGAGCAGATCGAACTCGACGAACGGGTCGAGACCCGTCCCTACCACTGGGCCCTCCTCGGCCTGTACATGTACTGGGCGCTCCTCGCTCTTTCCGTGGGCGGGGTCGTCCTCCTGCGCCGGCGCCGGGTTCCCGTCTTCCCGTTGTTGGCGATCGGGCTCGACGTGGCGATTTCCATGGCGGTGACGTTCGGGCAGACCCGCTATCGCACCACATTCGAGGTCTCCCTCGTGCTGTTGGCCTCCGTGCAGCTCGAGTGGTTCTGGAGCCGCGTGCGCCCGCGTCGGGGTGCGGTCGTGCGCGGCGACCACGGCGACGACGACGACGACGATGACGATGACAGCGATGATGGGCACGACGACAGTCCCGCCGAGGACGTACGTGCGCTCGTCGACGACGACACGGACGACGCGCCGGATGAGGATCGTTCCGCCGAGGTCGCCGTCCCGGCGCCGGCCGGGTAGGCGGTCGCCACCGGCATGGAATTGGGGCCCGACGTGCTGGTGGTGCTGCCCGCGTTCAACGAGGCCCAGTCCGTGGCGGGCGTGATCGGCGAGGTGTTCGCCGTCGCACCGAAGGTCCACGTGCTCGTGGTCGACGACGGCTCCGCCGACTCCACGGCGGCGCGCGCCCGCGCCGCGGGCGCAGACGTCATCACGAACGTCTTCAACGTAGGCGTCGGCGCCGCCATGCGAGTGGGTTTCCGGTACGCCGCGGCGCGGGGATTCCGCGCGCTCGTGCAGGTGGATGCGGACGGGCAGCACGATGCGCGGGACCTGCCCCGCCTCCTCGCCCCCCTCGATGACGGACCCGAACCACACGTGGTCATCGGCGCCCGGTTCGCCGGGACCGGCGAGTTCCCCGTCCCGCGCGCCCGCCGCCTCGCCATGCGCATACTGGCGGCGCACCTTTCGCGCCGGACCCAGGTCCACCTGACCGACGTCACGTCCGGCTACCGGGCCCACAACCGGGCGGCGATCGAGCTCTTCGCGCGTACCTACCCGGCCGACTACCTGGCCGACACGGTCGAGTCCCTCGTCATCGCCGCCGATGCCGGCGGCCGGATCACCCAGGTGCCGGTGGAGATGCGGCCCCGCCACGGCGGCGTCCCCAGTCAGTCGGCTCTGCGGGCCGCGCTCTACCTCGTCCGCGTCACCTTGATGCTCGCCCTGAGCGTCCTGCGCCGTACCCCCCGAACCAGCAAGGAGGCATCCACATGAGCGGAGTCCATCTCATCGCGCTGCTCAGCGCGTTGGCCACTCTCATCGTCATGGTCGAGCTCTCGCGACGTCGCCAGCTCCGCGAGAAATACGCCGTGGTCTGGCTCACGGTGGGCGTCGTGGTGGCGGTGTTCGCCATCGCGCCCAACCTGTTCAACCGGCTGGCGCACTCGATGGGGGTCATCAACCCCCCGGACCTGTTGACGGTCCTGGCCTCGCTGTTCCTGCTCGTCGTCTGCGTGCAGTTCAGTTGGGAGTTCGGGCGCCTCGAGGACAAGTCGCGCGCTCTGGCCGAGGAGGTGGCATTGCTGCGCAAGGACGTCGACGACCTTGGCGCCCTCGAGCGGCAGGCGAGCGACGATTTCTGACGTCGCCCGCTGAACTCAGCTGGCTTCGCGCTGGCCCGCTGTTGCTGCCGCGGCCGTCCGTCGCGGCAGCACGGGCGCGTCCCGTCCGGTCGATCCCGCCTCGTGGTACTCCTCTTCGACGTTCACGGTCCACACGTCGTAGTCGGCGCCGAAGATGTTCTCCACCGTGAGCAACGCGGTGTACATGGAGTGGTCCTGGTTGTTGTACTTGTGCATGCCGTTGCGCCCGACGGGATGGACGTTGGGCGCCTCGGCATCGAGCCACTTGCGGATGGTCTCGACGTTCGCCTTGTAGCTGAAGTCGTAGTACGGGTACGCCTTGGGCACGCGCACGACATAGCCCCGCTCCACATCGCCGTCGGCCGCCAATCCCAGGCTGATGAGCTCCTTGGTGCCGAGCGCGATCAGCTCCTCGTCCGGCTTGCTCCACATGTCGTCGCCCTCGAACACGTAGTACTCGAGCCCGAGGCACGTGCGCCCGTCCTTCACCAGATAGGGCGACCACGATCCGTAGTTCTGGATGCGTCCGACCTCGACGTCGGTGGCGTGGATGTAGATCCAGTTGTCGGGGAAGCTCCGTGATTGCGGCACGACGAGCGCGACGGTGAGGTAGTCCCGATAGTGCAAGTCGTCGGCCGCCGCGACGACTTCGGCGGGAGGGGGCGGCGTGATCGTATGGACGAGCTCGCGCATCGGCATGGTCGAGATCACATGGGACGCCTCTTGCGTGCGCATCTGCCCGTCCTGCTCGTAGCTCACCGCGACGGCGCGGCCTCCCTCGACGTTGATGGTCGCCAGCCGCGCTCCCATCTCCACCGTCCCTCCGGCGGCCCGCACCTTGTCCGTGCAGACCTCCCACATCTCGCCGGGGCCGTACTTGGGGTACTGGAACTCCTCGATGAGCGTCGTGATGTCGGTCTGGCCCCGCTTGGGCAGGATGGCGTTCATCACCGCCTTGCGCAGGTCCAGGTTCTTCACCCGCTGAGCGGCCCAGTCGGCCGGCATGTCGGAGACCGGCACGCCCCACACCTTCTCGGTGTAGGTCTTGAAGAAGTGCCCGTAGAGGCGCCAGCCGAAGCGCTTGACGAGCCAGTTCTCGTAGTTCGACTCGTCCTTGGGCCCATGGATGCGGGCCCAGACGTACGACAGGCCGCAGAGGACGGACTCCCACAGGCCGAGGTTGCGCAGCGCGTTGAGCGCCTTGAGTGGGTAGTCGATGAACTTGCCCCGGTAGTAGATCCGGCTCATGCGGGGCCGGAGCATGAACTCGCCCTCGGGGAGGATCTCGTGCCAGAGGGCCTCGACCTCGGGCACCTTGGTGAAGAAGCGGTGCCCGCCCAGGTCGAAGCGCCAGCCGTCGCGCTCGACGGTACGGCTGATGCCGCCGACGATGTCGTCCTTCTCGAGCACGACCGGGTGCTCGCCTCGCTTGACCAGCAGGTACGCCGCGGTGAGGCCGCCTGGCCCGGCGCCGGCGATGACGACGGGTGCGTCCTCTGTTGTGCCCATCGAAGAATGGAGGTTAGTTGACCCTCCGATCTGGACCGGGGAGGGGCTAGGGCACCGAGATGTTGAGGAAGGCGAGGAGGGCGTAACCGGCCAGCCCCGCGGCGAGGAGGGTGAGGACCCCCCGCTCGACCTGGGATTGTTTCAGCAGCAGGGCGGCGGCGATCGAAAGGGGGAACGCGCTGAGCGCGTAGCGCTCGAACGAATCGAGATTGGCGCCCGACAACGCGACGGCAAGGGTCGCAGCGGCGAACAGCGTGTAGGGGGCGGGCAGGCGGCGCCAGCAGACGACGAGCATGGCCAACGCGAGAAGGACCCACGGGACGTGCAGCGCCGTGCCCACGTGGTGGTGCAGCACCCCCTTGGCGTCGTCGTAGAGCGTGGCGAACGGGTCGGACAGTCCCCCGTGGTGTGCGCTCTGGAGCTGGACGCGCAGCGGCGCCCACCAGTCGTTCACGGTGTGCTTGGACCATCCGAGGAAGACGAGGAGCCCGAGGAACGGCGCGGCGACCGCGGCCAGTCCGGCAGCGCGCTCGTTGCGCCCGAGCCGCTGCCACCAACGGACCAACTCCGACACGACGGCGAGGAACAGCAGGACCCCGACCGGTCGCGTCAGGGCGGCGGCGAACGCGAGCCCACCCGCGACGGCGAAGTGCGGCCGGCTGCCGGTGCTCGTCGCGGGCGGACGCAGGGCGAGGAAACAGCCGACGGCGAAGACGAGCAGGACCGACTCGGCATAGCCCATGACGAGGACGAAGGCCGCAGGCAGGAGGCTCAGCACCCAGATCGAGCGGCGCGCCACCGCGGTGCTCCCCGTCTCCCGGCGCACGAGGACGTAGAGCATGGCGGTCGCCGCAAAGGCAGCCACGTTGGCGAGCAGCACGAGGGCGGGCCCGTCGCCCAGGCCGAGCCAGGCGAGCCCGTGGGTGAGCACGGGGACGGCGGGGAAGAAACGCAGGGACTGGCGGCCGAGCGGCCCGTACCCCCCGCGGGCGATCGTCTCGTACCAGCCGGCGTCCCACCCCAGCAGTCCCGCGTGCACACGGGCGGCCACGCCGGCCGTCGCCGGGTGGGTGCGGTCGACGATGAAATGGGCGAGGCCGAGCGCACCGAGCACTACGACCCGGGCCACCACATACGGAAGCACGGCCTCGCGCACGGACTGCGGCAACCGGTTCCAGGTTCCCTGGACGGTCGCGCCGAGAGCGTCCGGGGCCGAGGCCGCCGTCGCGCCGGTGTCCGTCACCTCGGCCACCGGGTCACGCTCCGAAGGCGTACTCGGTCAGGTTCATCGGCTCGTCGAAGAGGTGAATGTGGCCGGTGACGATGGTGCGACTGCTGCCGCCCGACTTGGCGGCGGCGGTGGCGAGGTCGCCCACGATCAGCTCGCACTTGACGCCGAAGGTCTGGTACATCGGCTGCCACACCAGCCACACGTGGTGATCCACGCCGGCCCGCTGGGTCACGACGTCGGCGAAGTGGTCCGGATCGGCCGCTCCGACCGTCTGCGCGTAGTCGACCCAGTTCACGATGGCCGGACCTGTTTCGCGCGGGAACGTGATCATGTCGTACTGCGAGGGGTTCTCGATCTGCCGGTAGACGCTGGGGCCCAGCTGGTCCGGGCAGAAGGCGACGACATCGCCCGGCTTGGCCTGCGCGTTGATGGCCGCCGCCACCGCGCTGGCCTGGGTGCGTTGCGTGGTGACGTTCTGTGCCGACGACACCAGCCCGGCCGCCACCGCCAGGCCTACGATGATCACGCGGGTCTTCACGTTGAGGAGCGTGGTGGTGCCGTAGGCGACGAGAATGAGAAAAGGGAGGAACACCACCGCCGCGTACCTCGAGGACACCGCGCTCGAGGTGATGAGCCCGCCCGCGAGGGCCGCGAAGAGCGTGGCGAACACGACGAAGGCGACGCCGCGCGAACGAGGCCGCGTGCGCAGGTCGAGCTCGATGTAGCGTCCGCTCTCCCCGACGCCGAACACGGCCAGCGCGAGCATGGCGAAATAGATGACGGCGAGCAGCCGGCCCTGGTTCGTCCCGGTCTGCAGCGTCGAACCCTGGTTGTCGGTGAATCCCGTCAGCGCGTTGATCACCGCCGAGAAATTCGCCGACGGGGCCCAGGGGGTACCGGTGTGTTGGGCCTGGTACAAGAAGGTCGGGACCCAGGGCACGAAGAGCAGCACCCCGGCGCCAAGCGCGACGAGCGCCGCCCATGGCGCCTCCTCCGGGCGACCACCCCGGCGGTTGCGCCAGATGGACGCAACGAGCCAGACCGCGACCATCGCCACCAGGTAGACCGACCAATACTGCGAATAGAGCAGGGCGGTGGTCACGAGTGCCACGCCCACGAGGTTGCCCGGACGGGGATCCCGGACGGCCCGCTCGAGGGCGAGGAACCCGAGGCCGGTCAAGAGAATGACCATCGAGTACATGCGTGACTCGGTGCCGAAGTAGACGTCGAAGGGCGCGCTGGCCAGGAGCACGA
Organism: Acidimicrobiales bacterium; assembly: GCA_035483935.1. Classification (GTDB taxonomy): domain Bacteria; phylum Actinomycetota; class Acidimicrobiia; order Acidimicrobiales; family RAAP-2; genus Bog-473. The sequence continues at coordinate 207 of DATHPK010000152.1, read as the reverse complement.
CCAACGTCCACGCCACCGCACGCCCGCCGAATCGCTTGCCACAAAGCCAGCCGACGGGGAGCGTGAGGACGGCAAAGACCCCGGACAGGGCGCGGACGGCGTCGTTGGACTGGCCGAACAGGCCCATCCAGTAGTGCAGCAGGACGTAGTAGAGCGGCGGTGCCCCGTCGTGCTTGAGGGCGTTCGGCAGCTCGTGCAGCGGCAGAC
>DATHPK010000151.1:0-14676 GCA_035483935.1 Acidimicrobiales bacterium | reverse complement strand
GAACTCGACCCGATCGCACAGCCCGACATCGACATCACCGGCGGCGAGCAGAGCGGGGCCGTTTCCTTCGATGCCGTTGTGCAGGTTCGACCTCTCGTCTCTATCCCGGGTTACGACGGTCTGCAGGTGACATTGCCGGGCCTCGGCGTCAAGGACGAAGAGATACAGCATCAGATCGACCGTCTCCGTGAGAACGACGCCGAGCTCGACGTGGTCGACCGCCCCGCCATCGATGGTGATCTCGTGACGATCGACCTGCACGGCAACGACGCGTCCGACGCCGAAGTGGTCGGCGTGGACGACTACCTCTACGAGGTGGGCAGCGGCACCGTCGTGCCCGAGCTCGATGCGGAACTGCACGGGGCCAAGGCCGGGGCCATCCTCGGCTTTGATGCCGCGAGCCCGCAGAACCCCGACGAGCAGATCGCGTTCCGCGTGCTCGTCAAGGAAGTCAAGGTCAAAAAGCTCCCGGCGGAGACCGACGAATGGGCCGCCGAGAGCTCGGAGTTCGCAACGATGGCCGAGCTGCGCGCCGACATCGAGGAGCGGATTCGGCGGGTGAAGTTGGTCCAGACGCAGATGACGCTGCGGCAGAAGGCGATCGAGGCGCTCAGCGCTCTGGTCACCGACGAAGACGTCCCCGACGTTCTGGTGGATGCCGAAGTGAACGAACGTCTGCACGACCTCCAGCACCGGTTGGAGGCTCAGAAACTCGGCTTGGCCGAGTACTTCCAGGCCACGGGCACCTCACCGGACGAGCTGCTCGCATCCGTCCGGGTCGACGCTCATGCTGCGGTGAAGGCTGACCTGGCCCTACGTGCCCTGGTCGAGGCCGAAGAACTTCCGCTCAGTGATGACGAGCTCGATGCCGAGGTATCCACAATGGCCGAGCGGATGGACACGAGCCCGGCCGACCTGCGCCGCCGCCTCGACACGGCCGGGCGGACCGGCGCGGTACGCTCGGAGCTTCGAAAGGGCAAAGCTCTGGAGTGGCTGCTGGACCACGTTGATCTCGTTGACGAAGAGGGCAACCCGATGTCACGGGACGACCTCAAAGTGGATGCTTCGGGGGATGGCGAAGTCGAGCAGGACGAGGAGACGAGTGAGGATGCAGAGGATGGCTGATCACCTGGAGGCGTACAACTACAGCGTGCCCTGGGTGGTCGAGTCGACCAATCGCGGCGAGCGCCAGTACGACCTCTATTCACGTCTCTTGCGAGAGCGGATCATCTTCCTCGGGACGCCCGTCAACGACACGGTGGCGAACCTCGTCTGCGCGCAGATGCTGTTCCTCGAGTCCGAAGAGCCCGACAAGGACATCCACCTCTACATCAATTCGCCCGGCGGTGAGATCACGGCTCTGTTCGCGATCTACGACACGTTGAAGTTCATCAAGGCCGACGTCTCGACCTTCTGCTTCGGCCAGGCTGCGTCGGCGGCAGCCGTGCTCCTGGCCGCCGGGGCCAAGGGCAAGCGGTTCGCATTGCCGCATGCCCGCATCCTTCTGCACCAGCCGTGGGGAGGCGTCGAGGGCCAGGCGAGCGACATCGAGCTGCAGGCCAAGGAAATCCTCCGCATGCGGGACCTGCTCTCGCACATGCTGGCCGAGGACACGGGCCAGACCCAGGAGAAGGTGGCTCAGGACACCGACCGGGACTTCATCATGACGGCGGAGGAGGCGGTCACGTACGGTGTGATCGACGAGGTCATCACGGCCCGCACGGTCGCTCCGCTCGAGGCCATCGGCGCCGCATAGGCGAGTCGGAACAGAGATCGGACGGGAGAGCAATCGGGTGGCCAAGTTCGGTGAGGGTGGGGACCTCGTCAAGTGCAGCTTCTGTGGGAAGACCCAGAAACAGGTCAAGAAGCTGATCGCCGGTCCCGGCGTCTACATCTGCGACGAGTGCATTGATCTGTGCAACGACATCATCGCGGAGGAGCGTGACGAGTCCGCGGAGCTGAGCTTCGAGGACCTTCCCAAGCCCCGGGAGATCTTCGACTTCCTCAACGACTACGTCGTCGGGCAGGAATACGCCAAGAAGATCCTCTCGGTCGCCGTCTACAACCACTACAAGCGGGTCCAGGCGGGGCCGCCGGTACACGAGGACGGGATCGAGCTCTCCAAGTCGAACATCCTTCTGCTCGGGCCGACCGGCTGCGGCAAGACCCTGTTGGCCCAGACCCTGGCCCGAATGCTGAACGTGCCGTTCGCCATCGCCGACGCCACGGCGCTGACCGAAGCCGGCTACGTGGGCGAGGACGTCGAGAACATCCTGCTGAAGCTCATCCAGGCGGCCGATTACGACGTCAAGCGCGCTGAAACCGGCATCATCTACATCGACGAGATCGACAAGATCGCCCGCAAGAGCGAGAACCCCTCCATCACCCGCGACGTGTCGGGCGAGGGCGTGCAACAGGCTCTGTTGAAGATCCTCGAGGGCACGACGGCCTCGGTGCCGCCGCAGGGCGGACGCAAGCATCCGCACCAAGAGTTCATCCAGATCGACACGACGAACATCCTCTTCATCTGCGGTGGCGCCTTCGCCGGCCTCGACAAGTTGATCGAGAGCCGCGTCGGCAAGCGGGGCATCGGTTTCCGTGCCGAGGTACACCGCAAGGACCGAGACGACGGTGAGATCTTGCGCAACGTCCTTCCCGAGGATCTCATCAAGTTCGGACTGATCCCCGAGTTCATCGGACGCCTTCCGGTGGTGAGCGCGGTGTCTCCTTTGTTCAAGGACGCATTGGTGCAGATCCTCGTCGAGCCGAAGAACGCGCTGACCAAGCAGTACGAGCGGGTCTTCGCACTGGACAATGTGGAGCTCGAGTTCACGCCGGACGCGCTCGAGGCGGTCGCCGAGCAGGCGCTGCTGCGCGGCACCGGCGCGCGCGGCCTGCGCGCCATCCTCGAAGAGGTGCTGCTCGACGTGATGTACGACCTCCCCAGCCGTACCGACGTGGGCAAGTGCGTCGTTGACCGCTCCGTGGTCCTCGACCGGGTGGCCCCGACGCTCGTGCCGCTCGGGGGTGCGCCGGTCAAGTCGACGCGGTCGCGCCGCGCCGCCTCCTGACAGCGCCGACCTCGAAGAAGCCGGTCGCCGTGGAGCCGCCGGCGCCAGTTCGGTTCGAGAGCGCCGACGACGCGGTCGCTTGGGTTGACTCCCATATTGATTTCGAGAAGCACATGCCGCGCCGCCGGCTCGTACCCACGCTCGACGGCATGCGCGCCCTCTGCGCGCTCCTGGGCGATCCCCAGGACTCAATCCCCTCCGTCCACATCACCGGGACCAACGGCAAGGGATCCACCTCGGCCATGGTCACGATGCTCTTCCTCGCCAAGGGTCTCAGTGTCGGCACCTACACCAGTCCGAACCTGCATGTCGTTGCCGAGCGCATCGCGCGCAACGGCGAACCTATCGACGATGGCGCGCTGGCCGAGGTCGTGGGCGAGCTCGCCTTGCTCGAATCGTTGCTCGAGGATCGTCCGACCCGCTTCGAGCTCCTCACCGCCGCCGCGCTGTCGTGGTTCGCCACCGAAGCAGTCGACGCCATGGTCGTCGAGGTCGGTCTCGGCGGCACGTGGGACTGTACGAACGTGGTCAATGGGGACGTCGCGGTCCTGACGAACGTCAGTTTCGACCACACCGACGTGCTCGGACCGACGCTCGAGGGGATCGCAGAGGACAAGGCCGGGATCATCAAGGCGGGCAGCCGGCTCGTGCTGGGGGAGCTGGCCCCGGACCTCCTCGACATCGTTCTGACCAGGGCCGACGAGGTCGGTGCCGCTTCGGTCTGGGTCGCCGGGCGGGACTTCGGTTGCGCGTCGAACCAGGTTGCGGTGGGTGGCCGGCTGGTGACCCTGTGGACCCCGGGCGGTCGTTACGAGGACGTCCTCATCCCGCTGCACGGTGCCCACCAGGGCGCCAACGCGGCCGTCGCCCTGGCTGCCGCCGAGGCGTTCTTCGGCGACGCGCTCGCACCCGAAGTGGTGGGAGAGGGCTTCGCCTCGGTGCGCGTGCCGGGTCGTCTCGAAGTGTTGGGGCGCCGCCCGCTGTTGCTGATCGACGGCGCGCACAACGCCGCCGGTATGGCCGCCCTGGGTGCCGCGCTGACCGAGGAGTTCGCCGTCGACGGCACGACCGTCGCAGTGGTCGGGATGCTGACCGGTCGTGATCCATCAGCAATGCTCGAGCCGCTCGCCGCCGCCGGCGTACGCGACGTCATCGCCTGCGAACCGGACTCGCCGCGTGCGATGCCCGTCGCCGCAGTGGCCGAGGCCGGGCGCGCCTTGGGCATCACCGTCTACGAAGAGCCCGATGTGCGCGACGCCTTGCGCGTGGCGCGCGGGATGGTGGATGCCGACGGCCTGGTCGTCGTCGCGGGTTCGCTCTATGTCGTCGGCACGGCTCGCGCCGACGCCCTGGCCTCGAGCGTTCCGTGGGAGGAAGCCGGACGCTGACCCGTTCCGGGTTGTGTAATCTCGGAGACCCGTGGACCGCACCCTTGTCATTGTGAAGCCCGACGGCGTCGAGCGGGGCCTCGCCGGTGAGATCGTCAGCCGTCTGGAGCGCAAGAACCTGCGCATCGTGGCGGCCGAGCTCCGCACCATGACCAAAGAGGTGGCCGAGCGCCATTACGCCGAGCATGCCGAGCGGCCGTTCTTCAGTGACCTCGTAACGTTCATCACGCGCTCGCCGTCGCTGATCATGGTGGTCGAAGGCCCGAAGGACACTTACGCCGTGGTGCGCCTCATGATGGGGACGACCAATCCGGCCGAAGCCGCGCCGGGGACCATCCGCGGTGACTTCGGCATCGAGACGACCGAGAACTTGGTGCACGGGTCCGATTCGTACGAGTCGGCTGCTCGGGAGATCGCACTGTTCTTCCCCGACCTGGCGTCCTGAGCGCCGCGTCCACTCCCAGCACCGGGGGTGCGACAGAAACCCAGTTCAGAATGCACTTCTCTCACGACCGCCTTGTGAAGGTTCGCGTCGTCCCGTAGCCTGTGGTCGCTACAACGGGCGCCGGGATCCCCTCCGACGCCTGCCGCCATTCTTCGTGGAGATCCAGACATGGCAGAAAATCGCCTATCCCTGCTTGGCCGTGACATGGCCGTCGACCTTGGGACCGCGAACACGCTCGTGTACGTCCGCGGCCGCGGGATCGTCCTGAACGAACCCTCCGTCGTCGCCGTCGACATAAAGGACGGACGTCCCCTGGCGGTGGGGGCGGAGGCCAAGCGGATGATCGGCCGCACGCCTTCAAACATCCAGGCCATCCGGCCTCTGAAGGACGGCGTCATCGCGGACTTCGAGATCTGCGAGAAGATGCTCCGCTACTTCATCCACCGGGTACACCAACGTCGGTTTGCCAAGCCCCGGATGGTCATCTGCGTCCCGTCGGGCATCACGGGGGTCGAGCGTCGGGCCGTGATGGAAGCTGCCGAGTACGCGGGTGCGCGGCGTGCCTACATCATCGAAGAGCCCATGGCCGCCGCGATCGGCGCGGGACTCCCGGTGCACGAGCCGACGGGCAACATGGTCGTCGATATCGGTGGTGGCACGACCGAGGTTGCGGTCATCTCACTCGGCGGCATCGTCACGAGCCAGTCGGTGCGTATCGGAGGAGACGAGCTCGACGACGCCATCGTGTCGTTCGTGAAGAAGGAATTCAGCCTCGCCCTCGGTGAGCGCACGGCTGAGGAGATCAAGATCACGCTCGGCTCGGCATACCCGCTCGAGCAAGAGCTGCACGCCGAAATCCGCGGCCGCGACCTCGTAAGCGGTCTGCCCAAGACGATCGTGGTCTCGACCGAAGAGATCCGGCGTTCGATCGAAGAACCGGTGTCGGCCATCATCGACGCGGTCAAGGTGACGCTCGACCGGACGCCTCCCGAATTGGCGGCCGACATCATGGAGCAGGGGATCGTGCTCACGGGGGGCGGGGCCATGCTGCACGGGCTCGAGTCGCGGCTCCAGCACGAGACGGGGATGCCCATTGTGGTGGCCCGCGACCCGCTCAACTGCGTCGCCGTCGGCAGCGGCCAGTGCCTGGAAGAGTTCGAAGCGCTGAAGCGGGTGCTGATCACCACCTCAACGCGCTGACGTATCGGATTTCTCCTGGGTGGCCCGGTCCCGGCGGTCCCGCCGCACGCTGACGGTCATCGTCCTTGTCGTCGTTTCGCTCTCGCTCATCTCGCTCGACCTCAACGGCCGGACCCACAGCCTGACGTCGGGCATCAAGTCGGTGGCGAACGACATCTACTCGCCCTTGCGTCAGGGCGTGGAGGACATCATCAACCCCATCGGCAACTTCTTCGCTGGTGCGTTCAACTACGGCGCGGTCCAGTCTGAGAACGAGCAGTTGCAACGGCAGATCGGCCAACTGCGGGCTACCCAGGCCGAGAAGGGGTTCGAACAGAACCAGCTGCGCGAGCTGACACAGCTCGAGAGCCTGCCATTCCTGAATTCGTTGCCGACGGTGACGGCGCAGACGCAGGACCAGTACTCGTCGAACTTCACCGCCACCATCACGCTCGACAAGGGACGCGCCGACGGTGTCGATGTCGGGTACCCAGTGGTCGGCGCCGGCGGACTCGTCGGACAGGTGATCCAGTCGTTCCACCACACGAGCGTTGTCCGCTTGATCACCGATGGTCAGTTCAAGGTGGGTGTCGTGTTCGGTCCGGGCAACAAGTACGCCGCGATCGTCGACGGCCAGGGCCCCGGCAGCGATCTGACTGCTGACCTCGTTTCGCCGGGGACGCCGCTGCGCAGGGGACAGACCATGTACACCAGCGGCCTGCAGGCCGCAGCGTTCCCTCCCGGCATCCCGGTCGCCACCGTGTCGAGCTTCCACACACCGTCCGGGGCCAGTCAGATCTCCATCACGGTCGAGCCTTCGGCCAACCTCAACCAGCTGGCCTACGTCGACGTCGTCCAGTGGGTGCCGAACGCGTGACGGCCCGCTCCATTGTCCGGGTGGCCCTGGTCATCTTCGTCGTCCTGATGGTGCAGCAGACGATGATGGTGGCCTTGCGGATAGGGGGCGTGCACCCCGACCTCCTGTGGCTGTTGCCGATCACGGCGGCCCTCGCCGATGGGCCGGAGACGGGAGGCATCGTCGGCTTTTGGTCCGGTCTGGTTTTCGACCTCGTGCTACCGACGCCTTTCGGGCTGTCCGCCCTGGTGGGGTGCCTGCTCGGGTACGCGGTGGGTGCATTGACCGCGGCAGTCGACCCCCGGACCACCTGGCTCAAGCCGGTGGCCGCGCTCACTGGCAGTGTCGCAGCGGACATGCTGTTCGCCGTGCTCGGCGCAATCCTCGGCCAGCCGCAGATGGTGCAGATCGACTTCGTGGCCCTTTTCTTGATGGTGAGTATCTCCAGTGTCGTGTTCGTGCTCCCCGTGAGCCGGCTCATGCGTTGGGCGCTGGCCGGTGAGAACAACCGCCATTCGCTCGTCCCGGCCGAGACCGGCTCCCGAATCTGGTGAGGCGGACCCTCCGCCATCCCATCCGCGGCGACAGGCTGCACCCCAAGCCGACCACGCGGCGACCCCGCCGAACGCGGCGGGGGGGTGCACATCAGCTGCGCATGCGCCCGCGCAAGAGCGTCAGCGTGTCGTCGATCGTCGGCTCGCCCGAAGAAGACGTGTTGGAGTCGCGGCCAAACGTGCGCATCCGGATCGTGGGGGTGGTTGTGCTCGTCCTGTTCGGCATCCTGGTGCTGCGCCTGTGGACACTCCAGGTCGTCGAGGGCAAGACCTACGCGGCAGCGGTGACGCGCAACGAGGTGCGCGTCGTGAGCGTCCCGTCGCCCCGCGGCGAGATCGTTGACCGCAACGACACGGTGCTCGTATCGAATATCCCCCAGGAAGAGATCCTGTTGGCACGCGCCGAGGTCCTGCAGGAGCCGTCCATCATCGGCAAGGTGGCGGCGCTGGTCGGCCAGACACCGGCGCAAGTGGACGCTTCGGTGAACAACAACCAGTACAGCCCGTACGAGCCGGTCCCGGTCGCCGTCGGCGTGAGTGCGTCCACGGTGCAGTACCTCCAGACCCACCAATCGGACTATCCGGGCGTGAGCGCAGAGACGGTCGCACAGCGGACCTATCCGCAAGGTGGGACCACCGGCACCCAGATCCTGGGCTACGTGGGCGACATCACTTCGGCCTACCTCGCCCAGCACTCCAACCAGGGCTACACCCAGGGGAGCCAGATCGGTGTCGCCGGGATCGAGGCACAGTACGAGAGCTATCTGCGGGGGACAGCCGGGCGCCAGGCCCTATCCGTGGACGCCCAGGGCAACGTGGTCGGGACCCTGAGCACCACGGCGCCCCAGATCGGCGACACGGTGGTGCTCAACATCGACACCGGCCTGCAGCAAACGGTGGAGCAGGAACTGCAACAGCAGATCCTCGCGGACCGCAACACCTTCGACGGCATCGACCAGCGCTACCCGGCGGCCACCACGGGTGCCGTCGTCGTCTTGAACCCGCAGAACGGCCAGGTCCTCGCCATGGCCTCGTATCCGAGCTACGACCTCAACGAGTGGATCGGGGGGATCTCGAACTCGAACTACACCGCGTTGCAGGCGAGCGGGGCAGAGAACAACTACGCGATCGAGGGCTTGTACACGCCGGGATCCACCTTCAAGCTCGTGACGGCGACCGCAGCATTGCAAGACGGAATTTGGACGCCAGGTCAGTACTATCCCGACACCGGTTCGTTCAAGATCCCGGGCTGTCCCGCCCCGGGTGTGCAGAGCACGCAAGGCTGCGTCCTGAAGGACAACCCGGGCGACGGCACCGGGGACTACAACATCTCGGGTGCGCTGACCGTCTCCTCCGACGCGTTCTTCTACAACCTCGGAGACCTCTTCTACAACGACCGGGGCACGTACGGGCAGGACGCGATCCAGAACGAGGGCACCTCGTACGGCGAGGGGACCATTACCGGCATCGACCTTCCCGGAGAGGCGCAGGGTCGGATCGACAGCCAGACCACACGACAGAAGCTGCACGCGGAAGCTCCCGGAGCCTTCCCAACGACGACCTGGTACACCGGGGACAACATCGAGATGGCCTTCGGCCAGGGCGCGACCGTACTCACCCCGATCGAGCAGGCCGTGGCGTACGCGACGTTCGCAAACGGCGGTACCCGCTACGCACCCCAGGTCGCGTCCGAGATCGTCGACCCGATGACCGGAAAGGTCGTCGAGAAGATCGCGCCGAAGGTGACCGGGCACGTCGCGATCTCCCCGGCGACCTACTCGGCCATCCTCCAGGGGCTCGAAGGCGTGATCTCGAACCGGAACGGCACGGCCTACGGAGACTTCGTCGGGTTCCCATCGGCGTGGAACCTGGCCGGCAAGACCGGCACCGCGTCGAACCAGGCGAACCAGGAGCCCAACAGCTGGTTCGTGGCCTTCGGCCCCAACCCGAACCCGCAGTACCTCGTGCTCGCGGTGATCGGGCAGGGCGGATACGGCGCCTCGGCCGCGGCCCCACTCGTGCGCAACATCTTCAACTACATCGCCGGGAACCAGCCCCAAATCAGCTCGCCGATCAAGACGCCGACGCCGTCGAGCCCCCCGAGTAACACCCCACCGACGACCACGACGACGACCACGGCGGGGAAGGGCGGGACGTCCTCCACCACCACCACGAGCGCAGCCGGGACGGCCGGAACCTCGACGACCACGAGCACGACGACGGTGGGCGGCTGAACGTCCTCTACGGTTGGGGGCCGATGGAGACCCTGTGGCCCCAGATCGAGCAACTGTTGCCGAAGGTGGCCAAGCCGGCGCGCTACATCGGGGGTGAACAGGGATCACAGGTACCCGAGCACGGGCCGGACAAGGTGGCCTGGCTGTTGCTCTACCCGGACACGTACGAGATCGGTCTCCCCAACCAGGGTCTGCAGATCCTCTACGAGATCCTCAACGAGCGCTCCGACGCCGTGGCGGAGCGTGCGTATGCGCCATGGGTCGACATGGAGGCCGCGATGCGGGCCGCCTCTGTACCGCTCTTCAGCGTCGAACAGCATCTGCCCGCGGAGGCCTTCGACGTGCTGGCGTTCAACCTCTCGGCCGAGCTGGTGTACACGAACGTGGTCAACCTCATCGACCTGGCCGGGCTGCCGATCCACTCCGCCGACCGCGCTGACGACGACGCGCTCGTGGTGGCGGGGGGCCACTGCGCGTTCAACCCCGAACCGTTAGCCGACTTCGTCGACGCGTTCGTCCTGGGCGACGGCGAGGAAGTCGTAGGCGAGATGACCGAGGCGGTCGTGGCCTGGCGGGCGTCGGCCGGGCAGCGACGGGACCGCGACGCACTGCTGCGCGCTCTGGCCGAGATCGAGGGGGTGTACGTCCCGGCGCTCTACGAGCCCGAGTACGCGGAGGGACGGCTGACGGCCACGCGGGGGCGCGACGGCGCCGTGCCGCCGGAGGTCACGAAGCGAACCGTCAGCGACCTGGCGGACTGGCCCTACCCGCGGCGCCCGCTGGTCCCGCTGACCGAGGTGGTGCACGACCGCCTCAACGTCGAGGTCTTCCGTGGGTGCACACGGGGCTGTCGGTTCTGTCAGGCGGGCATGATCACCCGTCCGGTGCGCGAGCGGCCGGCGGCGCAGGTCCGCGAGATGGTGCGGTCCGGGCTCGACTGGAGCGGCCACGACGAGGTCGCGCTGACGTCGCTCTCGAGCGCCGACTTCTCGGGCATCGAGGAGACCGTGCGCGAGATCGTCAACGACCCCGACCACGACGGCCGGGTCTCGGTCAGCCTGCCGTCGTTGCGGGTTGACGCGTTCACCGTCGGGACGGCGGCCGAGATCCAGAAGGTCCGACGCACCGGCCTCACGTTCGCGCCGGAGGGCGGCACGTGGCGCATGCGCACGGTGATCAACAAGCTGATCACCGAGGAGGACCTGTACGGCGCGGTCGATGCGGCGTTCAGCCAGGGCTGGCGGCGCGTGAAGCTCTACTTCCTGATCGGCTTGCCGACCGAGCGCGACGAGGACGTGCTCGGCATCGCAGAGCTCGGCGCCCGGTGCGCGGAGATCGGTCGTCGCTACCAGAAGTCCGTCACGGTCGTGGCGTCGGTCGGGGGCTTCGTCCCCAAGGCGCACACGCCGTTCCAGTGGTTCGGGATGGACACCGCAGCCGAGCTGGAACGCAAGGTGGCGCTGCTGCGGGCCGAGGCGAAGCGCACCCGCGGGCTCACCATCCGCTGGCACGAACCGGCCGCGTCGGTGGCCGAGGGGCTCGCCAGCAGGGGCGATCGGCGTATGGGCGCGGTGATCGAGCGGGTCTGGCGCGCCGGCGGCACGTTCCAGGAGTGGTCCGAGCGTTTCGACCTCTCGCTGTGGCAGGAGGCGCTCGCTGCCGAGGGGCTGAGTTTCGATGAGGTCTGCCACCGCGACCGGGATGCCGACGAGGCACTGCCGTGGGACCACATCTCTGCCGGGCTCCACCGCGATTTCCTCTGGGGCGACTGGCAGGACGCACTCGCAAGCGTCGCCGTCGAGGACTGCCGGTGGACGCCGTGCTACGACTGCGGCGCCTGCACCGGGTTCGGCCTCGAGCACGTGGTGGCGTCGGCCGTGCCTCCTGCGGGCGGCAGCCAGGGCACGGGCCAGGACCTCGCCGAGGGCCACCGCATCCCGGTCCAGCTCGTCAGCCGTGCCGGCTGAGGAGAGACGCCGGCTGCGCCTCCGGTTCTCCAAGGCGGGCAAGATCCGCTTCACGAGCCACCGCGACGTGGCGCGGATGTGGGAACGGGCGCTCCGCCGCAGCGGACTGCCCGTCGCCTACTCGCAGGGCTTCGTGCCCCACCCGCTGGTCAGCTTCGGGCTCGCCCTGCCGACGGGCTGCGAGTCGGACGGCGAGTACCTCGACGTCCGTCTGGGGGCGGCCCCGCCGGGGGAGACACCCGTTGCGGAGCTCCCGGCGGCCCTCACCGCCGTGTTGCCCGACGGCATCGAGGTCCAGGTGGCCGCCTTCGTCGCGGATACGGAGGGCTCGCTCCAGCAGGAGGTAGCATCGTGTACTTGGGAGCTAGAGGTGCTCAGCGTGCCGAGTGAGGAGTTGGCGGACCGGGTGGAGAAGTTGCTCGCTACCCCCGTCCTCATGGTTCGGCGGGAGCGGAAGGGTCGTCCGACCGACGACGATGTCCGTCCGGCCATCCTGGCGCTGTCGACCACTGATTCCCATGGTCACCTGCAGGCCGAACTGGCCACGCGCCCCCTGGGGGTGCGGCCAGGTGACCTCGTGACGGCTCTGGGCACCGGTGCGGTGCTCGGAAGGGCCCGACGGACGCATCAATGGATCGAGCGTGACGGCGCACGGTTCGAGCCGCTCCCTTGGAGTGGGCCCGGGACCGGCGACGCCCCGCAACAGGACGCAAGGAGGGACCCCCCTCATGTCAGAGACCGAATTCAGCGGGAACCCGGAGGGTGGCGGCCCTCAGCAGGGACCGCCCCCGGAGAGCCTCGCCGAGGGTACGGAGGGCGCTAGCCCGGCGGCTCCGCCGCGCCCGGCGCCACGCAAACCCAAAATCGGCGACACGCGCCCGGCGCCCGTCGTACCCGCACCGAAGCCCACCGCGACCGCCGCGCCGGTCGTCCCGTTGGTACGACCCGACGCCCCCGCCCCGAAGGAGGGCCGGACCGACGTCGCCGGTCGCCGAGCGCCCGCAGTGGAGCGGAACGACGACGCCGAACAGGGGGAGGGACGCAGCCGAGGACGGCGACGGTCCGGGCGGGAACGGCGCTCGCGCCAGACCGGCCGCTACCTGGTCTGCGTGCACGTGCAGCCGCACATGACCCAGATCGCCATGCTCGAGGGCCGCTCTCTCGTCGAGCACTACGTGTCGCGGGCGGCCGACGATTCGAACCAGATCGACGGCAACGTCTACCGGGGCCGTGTGCAGAACGTCCTGCCAGGCATGGAGGCGGCGTTCGTCGACATCGGGATCCCCAAGAACGCCGTGCTCTACCGGGGTGACGTCCGCTACGACAAGGAAGACATCGAGGGTGGCGCGTCGCAACAACCCCGGATCGAGGACGTGCTCAAGGCCGGGCAGACGATCCTGTGCCAGGTCACCAAGAACCCCATAGGAGCCAAGGGGGCGCGGCTGACCCAGGAGGTCTCGCTGCCGGGGCGCTTCGCGGTCCTGGTCCCCAACTCGAGCGCCTTCGGGATCTCCAAGCGCCTCGGGGACAACGAGCGGCGGCGGTTGCGCCGCATCATCGACGAGGTGAAGCCCACGGGCCACGGGATGATCGTGCGCACGGCGGCCGAGGGCGTCTCGGCCGATGAGCTCCAGCGCGACGTCACGACCCTCGTCGAGCAGTGGAACGCCATCGAGGTCGAGGCCAAGAAGTCGAACGCGCCCGGTCTCCTCTACCGCGAGCCGGACCTGGCGGTGCGCATCCTGCGCGAGGAGTTGAACTCCGAGTACCGGGGCGTGGTCATCGACGACCGGGCGCTGTACGAGCAGGTGCGCGACTACGTGATGGCGGTGAGCCCCGAGCTGGCCGAGCGGGTCGAGTACTACGACGCCGAGGCGGAGGGGCTGCCGATCTTCGAGCGCTACCACGTGCACGAGCAGCTCCACAAGGCACTGGACCGCAAGGTGTGGTTGCCGTCTGGAGGTTCGCTCATCATCGAGCGGACCGAGGCGCTGACGGTGATCGACGTCAACACCGGCAAGAACGTCGGCAAGACGAATCTCGAGGAGACCGTCTTCCGCAACAACCTCGAGGCGGCCGAAGAGGTGGCGCGTCAGCTCCGGCTGCGAGACATCGGCGGCATCATCGTGATCGACTTCATCGACATGGAGGTCCGGGAGAACCGCGACAAGGTGGCGGCGGCGCTGCGCAACGCCCTGTCTCGGGACAAGACGCGGACCCAGGTCTTCGACATCTCCGAGCTGGGCCTGGTCGAGATGACCCGCAAACGGGTCTCGGAGGGCCTGCTCGAGACCCTGTCCACCGAGTGCACGGTGTGTGGGGGCCGGGGGGTCACCCTCGACGATTCCGTCCTCCGCTGATGCGCTAGGATTTGCGGCTTATGTATGCGGTGATCAGGTCCGGAGGGAAGCAGGAGCGCGTGGCCGAGGGCCAACGCGTCCGCGTGGAGCTCCTCGGTGAGCCCGTGGGCGCCGAGGTGTCTCTGGAGCCGGTCCTGGTCGTCGACGGCTCGACCGTCCTGGCCACCCCGGAGCAGTTGGCCGGGGCCGCGGTCAAGGCCAAGGTCGTGGGGGAGGAGAAGGGCCCCAAGATCAACGCCATGACGTACAAGTCCAAGTCGAATCAGCGTCGCCGCTGGGGGCACCGCCAGCACTACGCCACGCTGGAGATCACGGCCATCACGGCCAAGTAGTTCGAGTCCGAGCAGCCGGGAAGCCGAGGAGTTCGAGATGTCCAAGACCAAGGGAGGCGGGTCAACCCGCAACGGCCGCGACTCGAACGCGCAGCGGCTCGGCGTGAAGCAGTTCGACGGGACCACCGTCACGGCCGGCTCCATCATCGTGCGCCAGCGCGGGACCAAGATCTACCCGGGCACCAACGTGAAGGTCGGTGGCGACGACACGCTCTTCGCGACGGCGGACGGCGTCGTGAAGTTCGGCGAGCGGCGGGGCCGCAAGCACGTCAGCGTCCTCGCTGGCTGAC
>DATHPK010000150.1:0-6758 GCA_035483935.1 Acidimicrobiales bacterium | reverse complement strand
GGCTCGCTCGGGGGCATGGCGATCCCCTCGCCCATCTCGGCCATCGCGGCGCCGCCGTTGGAGAACGGCTACTGGCTCGCCGCCCAGAACGGCAAGATCTACAACTTCGGTGCCGTGCCCGCCCTCTCGGCGCCGTCCTTGCCCTCGGGTGCGCACATCGTGGGCATGGCCTCGACCCAAGACGGCGGGGGCGCGTGGTTGACCGACAACTTCGGCGACGTCTACGCCGAAGGTGACGCCCACTACGTGGGCGGCCTGGGTGGAGTGCACATCAATGCCCCGATTGTGGGGATCGCCGCCGCGGCGAACGGCCAGGGCTATGTCCTCGCGGCCGCCGACGGCGGGGCGTTCAACTACGGAACCCAAGGTTTCTTCGGCTCGGTGCCCGGTTCGCTCGCTCCCGGCCAGCACCTCGCTGCCCCGATTGTCGGCATCGCGGTCACCCACTCGGGCAAGGGCTACTGGTTCGTGGGTAGCGACGGTGGGGTCTTCAACTACGGCGACGCTCCGTTCTTGGGCTCCATCTACACGGCCATTGGCAACCACCCGCTCAACGGGCCCATCGTTGGCATCCAGCACCTGGGGGCCGCTCTCACCTAGTTCCACGGGGCGCCCCCGTCTGGCCCCCGAGAGGCGGTCCGGCGGTCAGGTGGGGTGGATGCCCTCAGGCATGGAGAGCACGTCGTTCACCACCACGCCGAGCACGTCGATGACGGCGCGCACGGGCGCAGAGGGGAGGCCTCGCCGGCGCTGCGCCACGCCGACGCGGCGGCGGGGGAGTCCCTCGACCGGCAGGACGGGGAAGCTGCCGCGCAGGTGGCCGGGCACCGCGGTGGCGGGGAGGATGGCGGGGCCGTAGCCGTCGAAGGCGAGCGAGGCGATCAGCCGGACGCCGTCGAGCTCCATGGCCGGGGTCAGCGTGACCCGCGCGGGCACGGTGGCGACGTCGATCTCGTTGCGCAGGGCGGTGCCGGGGGCGGGGAGGAGCAGCTCGAGCTCTGCGAGCCGCTCGAGCGGGATCGATGTCTCGCCTCCGAGGGGATGGCCGGGCGGGAGCACGAGGACGAGGTCCTCGTCGAAGAGCTGCGCCGCCATGATCTCGTCGCCGCTGAGGGGGAAGGTGACCACGGCGAGGTCGAGCTGGCCCGTGGCGACCTCTTGCTCGAGGGGGACGCTGGACCCGTCGGTCACGTTGAGGTGGATGTGGGGGTGGCGCTCACGCAGCTGGTCGAAGAGTTGCGGGACCAGCCAGCGCCCCGTGGTCCCGATCATGCCCAAGCGGACCGTGCCGACCACCTCGGCGCGGAGGGCGGTGACGTCGGCCACCAGGGCCTCGAGCTCGTTGGTGACCCGGCGGGCCCGCTCGGCGACGACCTCGCCCTCCTCGGTGAGCCGGCCCGAGGCACGGTCGACCAGCTGGACATCGAGCTCGCTCTCGAGGCGGGCCACGTGCGCCGAGACGTTGGACTGCACCGTGCCGATCGAGGCGGCCGCGGCCGAGAAGCTGCCGGTGTCGGCGATGCCGAGAAGTGCTTGCAGGTGTTTCAATTCCATCGGCTAGTTCCCTCAAAATGCTTGCCGTAGTTTTGTTACCCATCAGTATAAATGATGACAAGTATCTCTTACAACTGCTTGACTGATTGCCGATACCCCGGCAAAATATCTGCAAGACCACAGGGAATTGGATGCCCCCCCTCCGACCCCTGGTGAGTCTCGAGAAGGGATCGCCCTCCCCCCCCGGCGGTCCCTTCTCACAATTCAGGGCCAGTTTCCTGCGAGCGCTGCTCCTGGTCGGGCCGGCGATCTGGCTGCGGCGCACCTGCTCCGGACGTCCCTGGACACCCCTCACGACCTGGGGTCACTGCTTTAGGCTGCGGTCGTGGCCAAGAGTGCCGTCTTCATCGACCTGGACCGCACCCTGCTGGCCCACGCGTCGGGCCAGGTGTTGAACAAGGCCCTGGTCGCGGAGGGTGTGCTGCCCGAAGGGCGGAGTTTGCCGGGCGACCGGGTGCTCTATGCGGTCAACGACCGGCTGGGGGAGAACCTCTTCTCCATGGGCCTGGTCCGGGCCGCCGCCCGGGTCGCCCGGGGCTGGAGCCAGGAGCAGGTCCAGGCCGCGGGCCGGCGCGCCGTCGCCTCCCTGAGCGAGCTCGTGGCGCCCTTCGCCCCCCAGCGCCTGGCGGCGTTCCGGGCCGACGGCCACCGACTGGTGCTGTCCACGACGACGCCGGTGGACATGATCGCCCCCTTCGCCGAGGCGTTCGGCTTCGACGACCTGATCGCCACGGCCTACGAGGCCCGCGACGGCCGCTACACGGGCCGGCTGTACGAGGGCTTCGTGTGGGGCACGGGCAAGCTGCGCGCGGTGCGCGAGTGGGCGGACGACCACGGCGTGGACCTCGCCGGCTGCCACGCCTGCAGCGACAGCATCTTCGACGTGCCGCTCCTCTCCAGCGTCGGCACGCCTCATGCGGTCAACCCGGACCCGTCGTTGTTCGTCGTGGCGAGCGCGCGTCGTTGGTCGGTGGAGCATTGGGACCGGCCGCCGGGCGTGCCGAGCGTGCTGGGGCTCGAGCCGTATCACATGCTCCGGCCGTTCGTGCGTTCGCTGTCGTTCCCGTACGCGCGCTTCGACATCGCGGGCATCGAGCACGTGCCCGCGCGGGGGGCGGTGCTGCTGGCGGCGAACCATCGCAGCTACTTCGACGTCGCGGCGCTGGCGTTGGTCGCGCGCGCCATCGGCCGCCCCGTGCGGTTCCTCGCCAAGAAGGAGGTCTTCGACGCGCCTGTCGTCGGACTCGTGGCGCGGGCCATCGGCGGCATCCCCGTCGACCGCGGCAGCGGGAGCGGCCAGCCCCTGCGCGAGGCCGAGGCCGCGCTCAAGGCCGGCGAGGTGGTGATCGTCCTACCGCAGGGCACCATCCCGCGGGGCTACGACTTCTTCGACCCGGTGCTGCACGGCAAGACGGGCACCGCCCGGCTGGCCGCGTCGACGGGTGCGCCGGTGGTGCCGGTGGGGCTGTGGGGCACCGAGAAGGTGTGGCCGCGTTCGGCGCGGACGCCCAATTTCACCTTGGTCGCCAACCCACCGAAGGTGACGGTGCGGGTGGGCAGACCCGTCCCGTTGTCGCTCACCGACGCGCACGCCGACACGGACGCGATCATGCAGGCGATCAGCGCACTGCTCCCGGCGGAGTCGCGGGTGCGCCACGAGCCGACGCCCGAGGAGCTGGCGCGCACCAAGCCGCCTAAGTGAGGACGCGTCTCGCCAGCGCGACGACACGTGCGGTCAACGCGGCGTCACGGCGGCTCGGGCGCGGCCGGGGGACGGTGGCGGGCGGACGGGCCGGCCTGCGGGTGGACCCGCGGCTGCTCGAGCACCTGAGCGCCGGGAGGCAGGTGGCGCTGGTGTCGGGGACGAACGGCAAGACCACCACCACGCGCCTGCTGACGGTGGCGCTCGGTGCGACCGGCGACGCCGTCGTGAGCAACGAGACCGGCTCGAACATGCCGCCCGGCCACGTGGCGGCGCTCGTGGGCTCTGCTGCGACGCGTGCGGTGCTCGAGGTGGACGAGGTGTGGTTGCCCCGGGTGCTGAGCGCGACCGGGGCGGCGGCGGTCGTACTGCTGAATTTGTCGCGGGACCAGCTCGACCGGACGAACGAGGTGCGCATGGTGGCGGGCCGCTGGCGTGCTGCGCTGGCGGCGGCGCCCCGCACGCACGTCATCGCGAACGCCGACGATCCGCTCGTGGTCTGGGGGGCCGGCGCCGCGGCCGACGTGCACTGGGTGGGGGCGGGCCTGCGCTGGCAGCACGACGCCGTGGGCTGCCCGTCGTGCGAGGGTCGCATCGAGTTCGGAGCGGGCGGCGGGTGGGCGTGTCGCGACTGTGGGTTCGCCCGGCCGGCCGTCGAGGCCGAGCTGGTCACCGCCGCGGACGGCGACGGAGGGGGGGCGCCGACGGCCGTCTGGGCCGACGGCCGGCGCCACGAGCTCCGGCTGGCGCTGCCGGGGCGCTTCAACCAGGCGAACGCGCTGCTGGCCGCGGTGGCAGCGGAGGCGTGTGGGATCGACGCCGCGGTGGCGCTTGATGCCATGGCCTCGGTCCAGGAGGTGGCCGGGCGCTTCACGGTGCGAGCTTTCGGGGCGGCCCGGGCGCGGCTGATGCTGGCCAAGAACCCCGCCGGCTGGGACGAGCTGCTCGACCTCGTCGCCGGCTCGCCGGCCCCGCTCGTCGTGAGCATCAACGCGCGGGTGGCGGACGGTGCCGACCCGAGTTGGCTGTGGGACGTGCCCTTCGAACGGTTGGCGGGCCGCACGGTGGTGGCGACGGGGGATCGCTACCGCGACCTCTCGGTGCGCCTGCAGTACGCGGAAGTGGCGCACTCGACGGAGCCGTCACCGGTGGGCGCGGTGACGCAGGCGGCCGGGGCCGATCCCGATGCTCCCGATGCGCTCGTCGACGTCATCGGCAACTACACCGCGTTCCACGACCTGCTCGGGGCACCGACATGAGCGCGGGCCGAGCGGCGTTGCGCGTGGCGGTGCTGTTCCCCGACCTCCTCGGCACCTACGGCGACGGGGGCAACGGGCTCATCCTGGCCCGGCGCGCGGAGTGGCGCGGTGTCGACGCGGAGCTGCTGCAGGCGGTGTCGGACGCGCCGGTGCCCGAGGCCGACATCTATTGCCTGGGTGGTGGCGAGGACGGGCCCCAGGTGCGCGCGGCGCGCACCCTGATCGACGACGGCACGCTGGTGCGGCGCGTCGCAGGGGGTGCGGTGGTGCTCGCGGTGTGCGCCGGCTTTCAGGTCGTGGGGCGCTCGTTCCCCGGTGCGACGGGCGAGGGGCACGAGGGCGTCGGCCTCCTCGACGTCGAGACCGTGAAGGGCAGCGGGCCGCGGGCGGTGGGCGAGGTGGTGGCCGAGGTGGTGGCCGAGCCGGTGGCCGAGGCGGTCGGGTTGGCGGGTGTCCCGGCGCTCACCGGTTTCGAGAACCACGGCGGCGTCACGGCGCTGGGCGAGGGGACGGCCGCGCTCGCCCGGGTCACCGCGGGGGTCGGCAACGGGGACGGCACCGAGGGCGCGCTGCAGGGACGTGTCGTCGGGACCTATCTGCACGGGCCGGTGCTCGCCCGCAACCCCGCGCTGGCCGACGTCCTGTTGTCGTGGGCACTCGGGGACGCGTCCCTCGAACCGCTCGACGACAGTGCGGCCGAGAGCCTGCGCCAGGAGCGGCTCGGAGCGGTGCATCGACGGGGCCGGTTGCACCGGCTGCGGCGGTAGCGGTAGCCGGTGCGGACGCTGCTCAACATCCTGTGGCTCGTGCTGTCGGGCCTTTGGCTGGCGCTGGGCTACGTCGCAGTGGGCGCGTTGCTGTGTGTGCTCATCATCACCATCCCCTTCGGCATCGCCTGCTTCCGCCTGGCCGCGTTCGTGCTCTGGCCCTTCGGGCGGGCCGTCGTGCGCCGGCCCGACGCCGGCGCGCCGTCGACGATCGCCAACGTGATCTGGTTCGTGCTGGCCGGGCTGTGGATGGCGATCGCCCACGTGCTGCTCGGGATCGCCCTGTGCATCACGATCATCGGGATCCCCCTCGGCTTGGGGAACTTCAAGCTGGCCGCCGTCGCGCTGGCGCCGCTGGGCAAGGAGATCGTGCGAGCGGACGATCCCCGCGTCCGGGACGGGGCGATCGTCTTCTAGGGCGGTGGCGCCGCCGGCGTCAGGCGCCGACGTCGAGGGTGGTCAGGTCGCGCGCCACCACGACGGTGCCGCCGAAATGCTCGCTCGCCCGGTCCGCCCATTCCTGTTCCGCCTCGGGCCGCGGCGCCGGGACCAGGTGGGTGAGCACCAGGGTGCCGACCCCGCCGCGGGCGGCGGTCCGTGCCGCGTCCTCGACGGTCGAGTGGTACTCCAGGATGTCGTTCAGGCGCGGGATGTTCAGCGGCTCGAGCAGGTCGCCGCGGATGACCGTGTGCACCAGCATGTCCGCGCCGGCGCAGAGCTCGTCGAGTCCGGGGCACGGCACGGTGTCGCCCGCGATGACGACGGACGCGGTCCCGTCGTCCACCCGGTAGCCGACGGTCGGGCGCACCGGCGCGTGGTCGGTGGGGGCGGTCGTGACCGTCACCGCGCCGTCCGTCAGGGCCGTGGCCGTGCCCTGCTCGCACTCGGTCACCTCCGCCGCGGGTGGCCAGGTGAGGTCGTCGTGATGGGCGATGCGGTACCCGATGTCGGGCTCGAGCATCGCCTCGGTCGCCCGCAAAAGCGTGGCCGTGCCGGTGGGGCCGAAGATCTGCAACGGGCTCGGCTGGAAGGACATGATCCAGCGCGTCGTGATCACGTCGTTGAAGTCGGTGATGTGGTCGCTGTGCAGGTGCGTCAGGAACACCGCGCGGAGTGCCGCGGCGCTCGCTCCGACCGCGGCGGCGCGCATCAGTACGGCGCGTCCGCAGTCGAAGAGGAGGTCGCCCGCCGACGACCGCACGAGCGTGGAAGCGCCGGCCCGCTCCGGATCGGGGAACGGGACGCCGCTGCCAAGGATGACCGTCTGCATGCGCGACGTGTCTAGCTCAGTCGGAAACGCGGCTCGGGGCGCCCGTGCGCGCCGAGGTCGTCGATGACGAGCAGGGCGCCGTCAAGCCCGCTGCCGTTCGACCCGCCTCCGGCCACGCCGACCACGAAGAGCCGGTCGAGCCCGGGCCCGCCGAACGTCACGTCGGTCGGGTTGGCCACGGGCACCGCGACGGTGCGGTCCAGCCC
>DATHPK010000149.1:0-16105 GCA_035483935.1 Acidimicrobiales bacterium | reverse complement strand
TGGTAGTGCGCCGAGCGCTCGGGGCCTTGGTCGAGGAAGTGCGGTTCCGAGGCCATGAAGCGGCCGTCGAGCAGGCGGACCTCGGTGATCAGATCGGCGTAGGGAAGCGTCGTCGCGGCCGGCGACCCGAACCCGAAGACGCGCTCGGACCCCATGACGGCATTGGCCGCGGCGCGGCCGGCGAGGAACGGGCGGTAGTCGTTGCGTTCGAGCTCGCCGGCATAGGCGTCGAGCACGTCGAGGGCGCGGTCGAGCACCCTCTGGTCGAAGGCGTAGAAGACGTTCGGCGCGGGGAGGTCGCCCCACACGCCCCACATCCACCAACGCACGTCGGGCGGCAGGTCGGCCATCGCCCGCTGTACGCCGCGTCCGATCGTCTCGTGGCCGTGGTGCACGTCGTGGGGCGAGGGCGACACGACGATCTGCGCCCCGTGCTCCTTGACCATGCCGGGAAGCTCGCCGGCCAGTCGCTGCGTCGCTGCGGCGCGGTCGGCGTCCAGGTCGAGGTTGAGCGGCGGGTCGAGGAACACCGGCACGAAACCCGCCCGCTTCGATGCCTCCTGCGCCTCGGCCCGGCGGCGTTCCCATTGGCCCTCGAAGCCGAGGCTGGCGACGACGCTCACGACGGTCCAGCCGCGGTCATGGAGATGGAGCAGTGCGCCGGGGCACCCGACGGCCTCGTCGTCGGGGTGCGGCGCCACGTGGAGCGCGGTCGGAGCCACGAAGGAGGAGGTTAAACCACAGCGGAATCCCAGGTCATCGGGATCGTAGGGATGTCTCCGGCGCAGCGAAACGGCGGGAAGAGGGGCAAGATGGGCTCATGACCACCGTCAACGCAACGGCGGCCACGGCGACCCCACCGGGGTCCGCCGCGTGGTTCGCCCTCGACGTCGAGGCCGTGGTCGCCGGGGTGGGCAGCGACACGGAACGGGGACTCACGTCGGGCGATGCCGCCAACCGGCTCGCCCGCTTCGGTCCGAACGAGATCACCAAGGAGAAGCCGCCGTCAGTGTGGGCGGTCGCGCTGACCCAGCTGCGGGACCCGATGAACATCATGCTCATCGCGGTCATCGTGATCAGCCTGCTGATCAGCCAGTTCTCGACCGCGCTGATCGTCGGGTTCCTGGTGGCGCTGAACGTGGTGCTGGGGACCCGTCAGGAGATGAAGGCGCGGGCGAGCGTCGACGCGCTGTCCAAGATGCAGGTGCCCCAGGCGAAGGTCCAGCGCGACGGCGAACTCGGGCTCGTGCCGGCTTCACAGATCGTGCCGGGTGACATCGTCATGCTCGAGGCGGGCGACATCGTCCCGGCCGACGGGCGCATCGTGCGCGCGGCCACGCTCGAGACGCAGGAGGCCGCGCTCACCGGGGAGAGTGCCCCGATCCCGAAGGACTCGGCGACACTGCCGTCGCCGGACGTCGCGCTCGGCGATCGGACCAACATGGCGTTCCAGAACACCTCGGTCACCCGGGGCACGGCGACGGTCGTGATCACCGCGACGGGAATGCAGACCCAGATGGGTCAGATCGCCACGATGTTGACCTCGGTCACCCGCACCCGCTCGCCGCTGCAGAAGGAGCTCGACTCGCTCACCAAGGTGCTGGCGATCATCGCGTGGACGGCCGTCGCGTTCATCTTCGCCGTGGGCCTGGCCCGGGGGATCCCGGGCAAGCAGCTGTTGTTGCTCGGGACCGCCATGGCCATCTCGGCCATCCCGACGGGCCTGCCCGCTTTCGTCTCCGGCCTGCTCTCGATGGGGGCGAAGCAGCTGGCCGAGTCCAAGGCCATCGTGAAGAACCTGACCGACGTGGAGAC
The DNA here is from genome assembly GCA_035483935.1 of Acidimicrobiales bacterium. GTDB lineage: Bacteria > Actinomycetota > Acidimicrobiia > Acidimicrobiales > RAAP-2 > Bog-473. Next base: position 14,290 of record DATHPK010000149.1, on the reverse strand, counting down.
GCTGGGAGCGACGAGCGCGATCAACAGCGACAAGACCGGCACGCTCACCATGAACCAGATGATGGTGTCGGACATCTACGCCGGCGGCTCGTGGTTCACGGTCGACGGCGAGGGCTACAGCAAGACCGGCGAGATACGCGCCGCGGCCGGCACCCCGGTACCCGACTTCACCCGGCTCGCGCTCGGGCTGTGCCTCGACAGTGACGCCACGGTCGACGACACCGGGAACGTCATCGGCGACCCGACGGAGGCTGCGCTCGTCGTGTTGGCGGCAAGGCTCGGCGTCGATGCGGAGGAGACGCGGCGGACCTACCCGCGACTGGCGGAGGTGCCGTTCGACTCGGAGTACAAGTTCATGGCGACCTTCCACGAGGTGACCGTCGACGGCGCGACGACGGTGGTGGAACTGGTCAAGGGCGCGCCGGACGTGGTGCTCGCACGCTGCAGTCAGTCGGGAGGGCCGTTCAGCGACGCGCAGGTGCCCATCGCCCACGTGCGGGCGGACATCGACGCCGCCAACGAACGCATGGGTGAACAGGGTCTGCGTGTCCTGTCCTTCGCGGCTCGGGTCGTGGCAAAGGGCGAGGCGGTGACCATGCGGGAGGACCCGATGGCACTCACCCGGGAGCTGGCCTTCGTCGGGATGGTCGGCATCATCGACCCCCTGCGGGCGGAAGCGAAGGGCGCCGTCGAGACGGCGCTCGGCGCGGGGATCGATGTGCGCATGATCACGGGTGACCATGCCGTGACGGCGGCAGCCATCGGCAAATCGCTCGGCCTCGGCCCCGGTGCCATCAGCGGCGCCGAGTTGCAGGCGCTCTCCGACGAAGACCTGCTCGCCCGGCTGCCCAACCTGCACGTCTTCGGACGCGTCACCCCCGAGGACAAGCTCCGGCTCGCCCGGCTCATGCAGCGGTCGGGCCTCATCGTGGCGATGACCGGTGACGCGGTCAACGACGCGGCGGCGCTCAAGCAGGCCGACATCGGTGTCGCCATGGGCAGCGGCAGCGAGGTCACCAAGCAGGCCGGTCGCATGATCCTGACCGACGACAACTTCGGAACGCTGGTGCATGCGGTAGAGATCGGCCGTCGCGTGTACGACAAGATCGTCTCCTACGTCCGCTTCCAGATGACCCAGTTGCTCGGCCTGGTGCTCCTGTTCGTGGTGGCGACGGCCTTCAACATCAACAGCGGCGTCGCCTTGACGCCGTCGATGGTGTTGTACCTGCTGTTCTTCTTCACGGCATTCGGCGTCATCGTCATCGCGACCGACCCGGGCGACCCCGACGTCATGACGCGATCGCCCCGGGACCCCAAGGTCCCCATCACGAACCGCCACGCGGTGCTGATGTGGCTCCTGTACGCAACGGCGCTCTTCGTGGCGGCGCTGATCCCGTTGGTGGCCGGTCCCGACACCCCGCATCCCACCAAACCCTCTGCCTCGCTCACCATGACGTTCGTCGTCATGGGGCTCGGCACGGTCTTCAATGCGCTGACCAACCGGCGCGACCCGGCGAGCGGACTGACGCCCCCGGTGCTCAAGGCGGTCGGCATCTCCGTCGTACCCATCGTCATGCTCGTGCTGGCGACGCAGTTGCCGGCTCTGCAGAGCGGGCTGTTGACGCAACCCCTCACGGGCCGCCAGTGGTTGGCCTGCATCGGGCTCGCGCTGTTCGTCCCGGTGGTCATCGAAGGATCGAAGTGGCTCCGGCGCCGTGGTGCGCCCCCGCCAAGCACGATCGACGTCGAGGCCGCGGTGATCGGTTCGCGCCGGGGGGTGGCGGCGTGAGCAAGGAGAACGGGAAGACGAAGGGGGACGAGGGGAAGGCGACGGCCGCTACGGCGGTGCCCCCGATGAAGCGCAAGGAGTACGAGCACGCGCTCCGAGGCCTCCACGGCGAGCTTGTGGCGATGCAGGAGTGGGTCAAGTCGTCAGGGGCGAAGCTCTGCGTCGTCTTCGAGGGGCGTGACACGGCCGGCAAGGGCGGCACGATAAAAGCGATCACCGAACGGGTGAGCCCCCGGGTGTTCCGGGTCGTCGCCCTGCCGGCCCCGACCGACCGCGAGCGTTCACAGCTTTTCGTCCAGCGCTACATCCCGCACTTCCCCGCCGCCGGCGAGGTCGTGATCTTCGACCGCAGTTGGTACAACCGCGCGGGCATCGAACGGGTGATGGGATTCTGCACCGAAGAGGACGTGCAGCGGTTCCTCTCGGGGACGCCCTTCGTGGAGCAGACGATGGTGGAGTCCGGCATCATCCTCGTCAAGTATTGGCTCGAGGTGAGCGAGGAGGAGCAGACGCGCCGCCTGCAGAGCCGGATCGACGACCCGCGCAAGATCTGGAAGCTGTCGGACATGGACCTCAAGTCGTACACGAAGTGGTGGGACTACGAGCGGGCCCGCGACGACATGTTCCGCGCCACCGACACCGCGTGGGCGCCGTGGTACGTCGCCCACACCAACGACAAGCGACGCGGGCGGCTCAACATCATCTCGCACCTGCTGAGCCTGGTGCCGTACAAGGCTCCCAAGTCGCTCGACGTGACGCTGCCGAAGCGTCAGAAGAAGCCGGCACACCTGCCGACGACGCCGGCGGTGCGAGAGATCCCGACGCCTTTCTCCTGAGCCGGCCCGCCGGCGAGTTCAACGCCGAGGGATACCCGGCCTCCGGCCTCCGGGGGTTCAGCCCTCGAGGGGTGGCATCCCCAGCATCTGACGGAAATCGTCGGTCGTGTTGACCTTTGGAAACGGCTCGTTCGGCACCGGGGCTCCGAGGCGCTCGCAGATCGGCTCCCACCCGTCGGCGGCAGTCCACTCGAGCAGGCGTTCCTTGGGCACACCGGCGCGCACGGCCGCGTTGTGCTTCTCGAAGGCTTCGATCATCGCGTCCTTGTCCTCGAGCTTGTCGCAGAAACGCGCGCGGAACATTCGCAGGAGCGCCGCCATCCATTCGTTGCCCTCTTCGGCCATCGGGCGCATGCCGGCGAAGATCGTGTTGGTGCAGCTCGTGTACCACGATTCGGGGTCACGAGTGGAGAGGATCACGAGGGCGTCGGGGTTGGCGGCGGTGAGCTCGGGCCAGAAGCTGGCGCCGGGCCAGTCGACCTGCGCCGCGTAGGGCTTCATCAGCTCGTTCCAGTCGATCTGTTTGCCGTCGATGGCCTGAATCCAGGTCGGTATCTGCTCGGGGCTGACCATGATCACTTCGATCATGTGGTGACAAGTCCCTCCCAGCAGAGTCTCCAGCGCGTTCTTCAACGAATGCGTTCCTGTACGGCCAACCCCGGCGCCGACGACCTTGAGCATCTGGGCCTCCCTTGTCCTCGCTCGCAGACCGGCAGAAGCTACCGCAGGTCGCAGCGTTGCCGCTGCGCCGCACGGGCGGGGAGACTGCGGGCGTGCCGAGCGTACGGGTCAACGACATCGAGCTCTACTACGAGGTGCACGGCGACGGTTCGCCCCTCCTTCTCATTCCCGGGCTCGGGGTCGACGTCAGATTCTTCGCGCGCATCATCGACGGTCTGGCCACGAGCTGCAGTGTCGTCGCTTTCGACCCGCGTGGCGCCGGCCGGAGCGACAAGCCGGACATCCCGTATTCGATCGACGGCATGGCCGAGGACGCGGCCGCGCTCCTCGACCACCTCGATATCGAGCGGGCAACGGTGCTGGGTTGCTCGATGGGTGGCCGCACGGCGCTGATGCTCGCATTGGACCATCGGGGTCGTGTCGATCGCCTCGTGCTCGCCGCTTCCTCCGCCTACGTGCCGACCGACCGGCTGTTCACTCGGCGCTGGCTGGTCATGGACGTGCTCTCGCACATCCCGGTGCCGAAGAGCATCGACCCCCAACCGCGGTACGCCTGGAAACGTCAGCGGCAGGCCTCGGGCGGCTTCGACTGTTCGTCGAGGCTCGGCGAGATCGACGTGCCGACCTTGGTCGTGCACGCAACGGACGACCACATCGTGCCGTTCGCACTGGGACAGAGGATGGCCCGTGAGATCCCGGGCGCCCGTCTCGTCACCGTTTCCCGGTGGACATCGGGCCCTGTTCACGTCCCGCGCCGATCAGCTGGTGCAGGAGGTCGAGCGCTTCCTGACGCCACCAGAACGCTGAACGGTAGGGTTCGTCCGTCATGTGACTCGTCCAGGAGCTGGCCTACGAAGTGCCACAACCCAACGGGTTCCAGCGAGCGATGTGGCCGATCACGTCGTCGCGGCCTGGTGCATGGTTCTTCGCACGCGTGCAGCACCACATCGACCTGTTCGTGCTCAAGGTGAGCCGGGGGCGGTGGACGCTGGCCCGGGTCGTGGCCGGCATCCCGGTGATCACACTCGTGACGACCGGCGCGCGCACCGGCCAACGAAGATCGTCGCCGTTGCTCGGCGTGCCGATGGGTGACGACCTGGCCATCATCGGCACCCGCTTCGGCCAGCACGGCACGCCCGGGTGGTACTTCAACCTGCGCAAGGAACCTTCGGCCGAAGTCGTCTACAACGACCGGACCGTCGCCGTCACGGCGCGCGAGGCCGAGGGAGCGGAGTGGCAGGAGGCCTCGGATCGGGCCCGGCGCATCTACGGCGGCTACGAGGCGTATGCCCAACGGATCACGGACCGGCCGATTCACATCATTGTGCTCTCGGCTTCACAATCTAACTGGAACACTCTTGACCGATTACTCTGAATAGAGTACTCTGACCACCGTGCCCAGATGGTCCCGTTCGAATCCCCTGGCCCTGGCGGTGCTGGTCAGCCTCTACGAGAAGCCGATGCACCCCTACGAGGTGGCCCAGACGCTGCGGTCCCGGGCCAAGCAGGAGAGCGTCCGTCTCAATTACGGGTCGCTCTACGCGGTCGTCGACGCCCTGGAACGGAAGGGCTTCATCAAGGCCACGGGCACGGTGCGGGAGGGCAAGCGTCCCGAACGGACCGTCTACGAGATCACCGACGACGGCGGCCGGGAGATGAACGAGTGGATGACCGACCTGATCAGCACGCCGGCGAAGGAGTACCCGGCGTTCATGGCGGGGCTGTCCTTCCTCCCGTCGCTACCGCCGGACGAGGCGCTGGCGGCGTTGCGCTCCAGGGGAGAGGCGCTGCGGGTCAAGCTCGCCGGCATGCGCGGCGCCATGAAGGCCGCGCGCGACGCAGGACTGCCGCGCATCTTCGAGTTGGAGAGCGAGTACGAGGAGCAGCAGCTGCGAGCCGAGCTGAAGTTCGTCACGGCGCTGTCCGACGAGATGACCTCGGGCTCCCTGGAGGGACTCGAGATGTGGCGGATGTTCCACACCGAAGGCTTCAACCCCGAGGAGGTGGCGTTCACGTTCGTATTCCCGGAGGAATGAAAGAGCAATGACCCGGAGCCGCGTGTAGCACCACACGGCCCCGGGCCCACAAACCACGAGCCCGACCCGCAGAGGGATCTTCGCCCGAGGCAGCACTCAGAGCGTAGGCGACCTCCGTCGAGCGGGCTCCGCACACAGACGACGCACGACGAAAGGAGGCGCGCATGGACGCGCTCGTAGAGGCACGCGGCCTCAAGAAGAGGTTCGGGAAGGTCACCGCCCTCTCGGACCTGAATTTGGAACTGCCGTCAGGACAGCCGGTGGCGATCCTCGGGCCGAACGGGGCCGGCAAGACCACCTTCATCCGGATGGTGGCGACGCTCATCAGGCCGGACGAGGGGACGCTCCGGGTGGGCGGCAAGGACGTGGCGAAGGAGCCGATGGCGGTTCGCCGCACGATCGGGCTCGCCGGCCAGGCCGCCGCGGTCGAGGAGATGATGACCGGGCGGGAGAACCTGGTGATGGTCGCCCGCCTGTACGGCCAGGGGCGGAACGAGGCGGTCGCCTCGGCCAAGCGGATCCTCAGCCAGATGGGGCTGGAGGACGCGGCCGACCGTCGGGTGAAGACCTACTCGGGCGGCATGCGGCGGCGCCTGGACCTCGGGGCGAGCCTCGTGGGTGCGCCGCGGCTGCTGCTGCTCGACGAGCCGACGACCGGTCTCGACCCGGGCAGCCGCAACGAGGTGTGGGACGCCATCCGGGAGATGGGGGCGGGCGGGACCGACATCCTGCTGACGACGCAGTATCTCGACGAGGCCGACCACCTGGCGGCGCTCGTCGTCATCATCGACGGGGGGCGCGTCATCGCCGAGGGCTCGCCCGACGAGCTCAAGTCGCGAGTCGGCGCCGACATGATCGAGCTGCACACGGCCGACGTCGAGACGATGCGCCGGGCGGCGGAGGTGCTCGCCGCGCTCGGCGCGGCCGAGCCCTCGACGGACCCGGTGACGCGGCGCTGTTCGATCGCGGCGCCGTCCGGATCCAAGTTGCTCCCGCTGGTCGTGCGGGCGTTGGACGACGCGGAGGTGGCGGTGGAGGACATCGCGTTGCGTCGCCCGACTCTGGACGAGGTGTTCCTGGCGTTGACCGGGTCTGCGTCGTCCTCGACATCGACTGAACACGATCACAATCACAATCCGACGAGCCCGAAGGAGGGCGCAGCAGCATGACCATCGACATTGCAGTGGAGGCGCCGGGTCGACCGGGGTCCGGGCGGGACGTGAAGGTGGCGGCGGGCGCGCATCGGGGGGCGTCGTATCTCGTCGCCTCCACCCAGGTGGCGATCCGGACCTTGAAGCAGTTCGTTCGGACGCCGGCGCTGATCGTGGCGGGGACCGCGCAAGGTGCGCTGTTCCTACTGATCTTCCGCTACGTCTTCGGCGGCGCGGTGGGGCACACGGGGGCGTTGAGCTACGTCAACTTCCTGGTGCCGGGCTTCATCGTCACGGGCGTGCTGTTCCAGGGGATGGGTGCGTCCTCCGGCGTGGCCGCCGACCTCGAGGGTGGCTTGTTCGACCGACTGCGCTCGCTGCCGATTCGGCTGTTGTCGATTGTCTCCGGTCGTGTGGGCGCGGACTCGGCGTTGGTCGCCTGGGGCGCGTTCATCATGACGGTGATCGGCTTCGCGGTCGGGTTCCGCCTGGGCGGGACGGCGCTACAGGGGCTGGCGGCCTTCGGGCTGACGGTGCTGTTCGGGTTCGCCTTCGTCTGGCTCTTCATCACGATGGGCCTGGTCGCGGGGAGCCCCCAGGCGGCGCAGGGTTTGTCCTTCCTCGTATTCCCGTTGTCCTTCGTCTCCTCGGCCTACGTGCCGGTCTCGACGATGCCCGGCTGGATGCAGGGCTTCGCCAGTCACCAGCCGTTGACCTACATGGTCAACACGGCGCGCTGGTTGACGGGCGGCCCCGCGGCCCACGCCCTGCTCGGGCATTCGTTGTCGTATTACCTGGTCCCGGCGCTGCTGTGGTCGTTGGGCCTGGTCCTGGTGTTTGCGCCCCTGGCTGTGTGGAAATTGAAGAACTCGTAGATCAGGCCCGGGGTGAACGGAAGGGGCGGGGTGGTGGTGGCGGCCACCCCCCGCCTCGAAGCCTGTGAAGCGGTGGGTCGCGAAACGAACGCACCGAAGGAGAGGATGCCGCCGACTGACGCAACCTCCGGAAGCCTGGAACTTCCTTAGCGCCTCTCGAACTCCTCGGCGTCGCCGCCGCCGCCGTCGCCTTCGCCGGCATCTACGTCCACTCCAGCATCTACGCCCACGCCAGCATCGCCACCTTCGCCACCCCCGCCACCAACGACGTCGTCACGGGCCGGCCTCCCACCCATCACGGCAGCGATGGCACGGCGGAGCTTCTCCTGCGACGCGATCATCCAGTCGATGTACAGATCGTGGTTCTCGACGTCGGTGACTTCCCCCTCGGCGTAGTCGGCGACGCGGTAGGCGACGCGGTCGGGCAGCTTCTCCCAGGAGAGCTCCTTGCCGTACAGCGCCTCGATCCGCTCGCCCTGCGACTGCAGGCCCTCGAACAACGTGGTGCTCGCCTCCTGCGACGCGCCCTCGATGAAGAAGTCCGAGCGAATCTTCCCGCCGGCGGTGAACAGCAACCCGAAGTGGGTGCCCTTCACCGGCGAGGGCATGGTGACGAAGTTCTGCGCCGGCAGCGTCGAAATCTGGGTCCAGTGGCCGTGATCGAGCCGCACCCGGTCGAGCCAGCGCGACCAGAACTCCCGGTAGAGGCCGCCCTTGCCCCCGTTCAACGGGCCGGCGAGCTCGGCCATCGTCCAGCCGGCGGAGTCGCGCCACCACTGGGTGCCGAAGAACTCCCGGGAGACCCCGGTCGCCTCCTCGATGATGTGCCGGACCAACGCCGCCGGCGTATACGGCGCCCTGTCGGCGTCCCACACCAACGGCGCCGCCGAGCGGTTCTGCCAGTGGGCCGTGCGCCGGACGGGCTCCTCGTGGAGCCAGTCCTCGAGTTGGGACCGCAGGTCCGACCCGATTTCGCCCCGCGGCGACAGGGTGAAGATCGTGCCGTCCGCCACCGAATCGGTGCACACGAGACGGCGGACGGTCGACGTGTCCTGCACGCGCCTCTTGGAGTCGGCGGCCTCGCGCGCCAGCTGGCGCTCGGGGCTGATCGTGAACTCCTCGACGTCGGGGAGCGGGTACACCTGCTTGACGGAGATCATCGGTGCGTCGGCCGCGCCGTTCGGTCCACCCATGTACGAGCGGAACGCAGAGACCTGCACGAGACGCACGTCGAGGCCGACCTCGCTCAGCCAGACGACGCTCGACGTCAGGACGGGGGAGAAGTCGCGGGCCAACAACACGATCCGGGGCCGGCGCAGCGAGTCCTGCGACAGGTCGGGGGCGTGCGCCTGGAGGTCGGCGAGGGCCTCCTCCGGCGTCAATTCGAACTGTTGGCGGGAATGGAACGCCGCGTAGTGGTCCGCCAGCGACTCGGGCAGCATGCGGCTGGCCTGGGCGGCGAACTTGATGGCGCCGACGTCGGTGTCCGAGGCCCGGCCCCACTTCAACTCACCGACGACGAGGCGCCCGTCGTGGTCGAGGCCCAGGACGGACAGGCGGTCGGGCGAGGACGCCAAGCCGCCGGGGCCCTCGAGGTCGAACGTGACGATCTTGACGGCCGGGCCCAGGATCTCGGGATTGGCGGCCAGCCAATCCTGGAGGTCGGCGCGGTTCGCGAGGCCCGCTTCCTCGAGCGAGACCATCTGGGCCGGCGTCGCGACGGGCCCCGCCATCGTGAACAACATTTCATCCGCCATGTCCCCTCCTGCCTACCAGGCTATCCAACGGGGGGTGCCATACGACGAGGACCATATCGCCGTATCTCGGCGCCAGGCGGGACCCTCCTGCACAGAGATGCCCAGAGTTTGCTGAAAGTAGTCGGGTTTCTTGCGGCTTCGGTGCAAGATTGCGCGGGTGGTCATTTTGCCCAGCCAGCCTCAGACGGGCGCGCCCGGCGCCACCAACGGCCACGGCCGCTCGAGCTCCACGATCCGGGCCAGGTCGAGCAGCAACTGCTCGGCATGCCGGCGCCCGATGATCTGCATCGAGACGGGGAGGCCACCGACCGTTCCCGCCGGAATCGCCACGGCGGGGTGCCCCGTCGTGTTGGCCGGGATGGTCAGCGCCCCGTTGTTCCCGAGCGCCGCTTCGAAGCCGAGCTCGCTGATGAGATCGCGGCCGTCGATCGTCGTCGGCATCGGGCCCTGTGCGCCGAACGCGACGTCGGGGTTCGTGGCGCAGACGATGAAGTCCACGTGCTCGAAGATGTCTGCCATCTTCACAATGACCTCGCGCCGGAACGCCTCGACGTTCTTCGCGGTGTCGACGTTGAAGTGGTTGGTCGCGATGTTGGTGGCCAGCATTATCTCGGGCGTCAGCTCCGGCTCGCAGGCGGGGTAGAGGTCACCCAGCCCGACGAGCAGGCTGGCGGTACCCGCCATCGCCCACTCCAGCCCGCCCCGTGGCAACGAGATCGGCACCTCGACCCGCTCGAGGCCGGCGTCCTTGATCAACAGGTCGGCGGCCTCCTCCACCTTCTCGCGCACGCCTGCCGCCACGACCGCCGCGCCGAGGTCGATGGAGACGGCGACGCGCCGGCCCTGGGTCTCCTGCTGGCCGAGACCGGCCTCCCACCCGCCGACGCGGGGGAGCGAGAAGGGGTCGTACTCGTCGAAGCCGTTGCAGACGTCGAACCACCGGGCGGTGTCGCGCACCGACCGCGACACGCAGCCCAGCACGGCGGTCAGCGGCTCGATCTCGGTGTGCGGGCCCTTCGGGATCCGGCCGAACGTCGACTTCAGCCCGAAGAGCCCGGTGAAACCGGCGGGAATGCGGATCGAACCGCCCCCGTCGCCGCCGGTGCAGATCGGCAACAACCCGCCAGAGACCGACGCGGCCGACCCGCCCGAGGATCCGCCGGGCGTGCGTTCCAAGTCGTAGGGGTTCGACGTCGCGCCGTGGAGCCGGGTGTAGGTGCAGTTGATGCCCCCGAACTCCGAGGCCGTGGTCTGCGCCGCCAGCACGGCTCCGGCCGCTTTGAGGCGCGCCGTCATCGTGCCGTCGTACTCGGCGATGCGGTCCTTGAACACGAGCGACGCCTCGGTCTGCGGCCACCCCTTGACCGGGTCGAGTTCCTTGACGCCTATCGGTAGCCCGCCGAAGGGCAGGCTCACGTCGGCCGAGGACGCAGCGGCACGAGCCGCCTCTTCGTCGACGAAGCAGACCGCGTTCAGTTTGGACGCCTCGACGGCCGCCAGCGATCCTTCGAGCGCCTCCGCGGGCGAGATCTTGCCCGCCCGGAACGCGTCAACGAGGGAGCAGGCGTCTCCCAGCCATGGTTCTCCCGTCACGGGCTCGCAGGCTACCGAATGCCCAGTCCCACCAGCGAAGCGACTGGGGAGGCCGCCCACCTCGAATAGGACCTTCCTCCCGTTGTTCGTCCTTCGTCCGATCCCAATACTGGTTGTATGGGACTACTCCATCGACGGCAGCGCAGGCTCGGGACCGACGAGGCGGCGGACTGGCCGCGTCTCGGCCCGGACGTACAGCCGAGGCTCCGTGTCCTCCTCGAGACCAAGGATGCGGCCGAGGCCGACAGCTACTGGAAACTTCTCGGTCGGCACGGCTACGACGTGTCATGGTGCCCAGGACCCTCGGCGTCGTCTTCCTGCGTGCTCGTGGAAGACGGGCACTGCGCCTTGTTCGAGCAGGCCGACTTCGTCGTCACCGCGCTCAAACCCGACGACGACCACGCCCGGCCCGTCCTCGAACACCTGCACGATCAGGACTGCATGAAGCCGATCATCGCCGTGGGCAACAGAAATCGCTGGAACGGCATGCTCGATCGTTTCAAGATCCTCGAGCCCCTGCGCGTCAGACGAGAACTACTGCCGGCCTTGGAGGCCGCCGAGAATTCCCGCCGCATGCTGCGGTCGCTCCTGGAATCGAAGACATAACCCAACATCGGGATCGCTACCGGGTTCGCGTCGTATCGAACACCGGCCGGAAACCGGCGTCCTACTCCGTCGTCTGCTTCTTGAAGAAGTGCGCCGCCAGCGGCGCGGCAACCGCGAGGATCGCGACCGACCAGATCAGCGCCGCCTCGACCGGGTGTTGCATGGGCCAGGCGTGAAGGGTTCCGGACGGATTCGGGTTGCCCCATAACACCCGGGTGCCCGCAACCACGGCCGACACCGGGTTCCAAGTGGCGATCGCCTGCAGCCAACCGGGCATGTGCTGGGTAGGCACCAGGGAATTGGAGACGAACGTCAGCGGGAACAAAACGATGAAGCCGAACGACGCTGCCGATTCGGGGCTCTTCGAGTTCAAGCCGGCGCATGCGGTCACCCACGAGATCGAGTAGGCGAAGAAGATCATCAGCAGGAACCCGCCAGCGACGGAGATGGAGTTCGCTCCGGGTCGCCACCCGACCGCCAGCCCCGTCAACGCCACGATCAGTGCGCACAGAAATGAGGTCAGGAGGTCGGCCATCGACCGGCCGACCAGCACGGCGGACCGCCACATCGGCAAGGCGCGGAAGCGGTCGATCATGCCTTCGTGCAGATCGGTCGACAATCCCACCCCGGTGCCCATGGTGGACGTGACCATGTTCAGCGCCAGGATCCCGGCCAGCAAGAAGTCCACGCCGCTTCCGCCGCCAGGAATGGGGATCGCTCCACCAAAGATGTAGACGAACAGGACCGTGAACAGCAGCGGCTGCAGCGTGACGTCGGAGAGCTGCATGGGTTCACGGGAAATGTGGACCAGGTTGCGCCGAGTCATCGCCCAGATGTCCGACAGAGGGCCCGTCAGACGGCTCGCAGATCGAGCCCGAGCGAGACCTACCGGGGTCAGGGTCGTCGTGGTCATGCCCGCACCTCCTCGAGCTCGTCACGAACCGGAGTGCCGCCGGCAGAACCGGGAACCTCAATGTTCGGGGACGCGCCGACGCCGTCCACGTCCCCGACAACCCCCGCACCCTCTTCGATGTGCCCGCCGGTCAAAGAGAAGAAGACGTCGTCGAGTGAAGGCTGCCGAACCTCGATGTTGTCCACCAACACGCCCGCGGCATCGAGGGCCCGCACCACCTCGGTCGCGAGCCCGGGCGCCTCGTCCACACCCGCCGACAGGCGGCGGCCGTCCTCACTGACGTGTACCTGGCCGGACACCAACCCGGTGATGGCAGGCACCGCGATATCGGCGGAGGAGGTCGATGCCAGCGTCACCTCGAGACGCGCCGAGCGCGAAGCCTGCTTGAGCTCTAGCGGCGTGCCGTCCGCGATCACCCGGCCGTGATCCACCACCACGATCTGGGACGCCAGCTCGTCGGCCTCCTCCAGGTACTGCGTCGTCAGCAACACGGTGACGCCCTCGCCGAGCAGCTCCCGAATGGTGTCCCACACCCGCTGGCGGCTCACCGGGTCGAGCCCCGTGGTCGGCTCGTCCAAGAACAACACGGGCGGCCGGGTCATCATCGAGGCTGCCAGGTCGAGGCGCCGCCGCATGCCACCCGAATAGCCCTTCACCACTCGGTCGGCCGCGAACGTCAACTCGAATCGGTCCAGCAGTTCGATCGCCCGCCGGCGTGACTCAGCGCGTCCCATGTCGGACAGCTCACCGACCAGCACCAGGTTCTGGCGCCCCGTCAACAACGGGTCCAATGTCGCGTCCTGCGCGGCCACGCCGATGTGACGACGAACCTCCCCGGGCGAGCGCACCACGTCGATCCCGGCGACCGTGGCCGTCCCCCCATCGGGCTGGGCCAGTGTCGTGAGGATCCGTACGGCCGTCGTCTTGCCGGCTCCGTTCGGACCGAGCAGCCCCAGGATCGTCCCGGCCGGCACCGAGAACGAGACCCCGTCGAGGGCCTGGGTGTCGCCGTACCTCTTCTTCAGTCCTTCCGCCTGGATCATCAGCTCCGCAGCCATCGGCATCCTTACCGGTCGTTAAGTAAACTGTTGTCCTAGGGCAGGGTAAGGGATACACTTACCTGTCGTCAAGTAGGCAGTACTAAGACAGACTCCATGCCCATGACACAGACAGCCTCACCGAGCCCCGAAGAACAGAGCCTCATCGACGCCATCAGCGATCCTGGGCCGGGGGTCGATGTTCTTCATCAGATCGATCCTCTCGGCGAGGATCCGGACCCCGACCGACCAGTACCGAGCAACGGAGACGAAACGCTCCCACCGGCCGCGGCCTCCAAGGCCGACACCCGCGAGCGCATCCTCGATGTGGCTCTGGACCTTTTCAGCGACCAGGGCTACGACGGCACGAGTCTCCGAGAGATTGCGGACCGGCTCGACGTCACCAAGGCGGCGCTGTACTACCACTTCGAGTCCAAGGACGACATCCTGCTGGCGCTGCACATGCGGCTCCACGAGTTCGGCCGCGAGGCCCTGCTCAAGATGGCGGAGCAAGAGCCCGTCACCCTCAAGCAGTGGGGCGAGCTCCTCGACGAGGTCGTCGACGCCATGCTGGCCCAGCGCAAGCTGTTCCTCATGCACGAGCGCAACCAGGCCGCGCTCGAGAAGCTGCACCGGGCGGACCACGACGCCGAGCATGAGGACCTGCAGAACCAGTTCCGCCGGGTGCTGGCCGACACCCGCATCCCCCTCGAGGACCGGGTCCGCATGGCGGCGTCCTTCGGCGTGCTCTTCTCGGGTCTCTTCCTCTCCGGCGAGGCCTTCTCATCGTCGACGAACGAGGAATTGGGCAGCCTGCTCCGCCGGATCCTCCACGACGTCCTGGGCGGATGACGGGACCGGTCCCGCCGGACCGCTCTTGAGCCCTCTCGGCCTGCGCCTTCTTGGGTAGCCTCGCCTGATCGTGCCCATCACCAATCCTCCCAGCGCCACCGACGGATCGACCCCGACGTCGCCCACGGCCGACGACACGCACGAGCACCCGTTCACGCTCGCCT
>DATHPK010000148.1:0-2559 GCA_035483935.1 Acidimicrobiales bacterium | reverse complement strand
TCGGTGAGGTCGAGCGACTCGTTGAAGTGCGCCTCGGCCAAGTCCAACGCGTCGAGCACCGGCAACAGCTTGACCACGAGGTCCGTTGCCGCGCGCGCGGTCATCTCGCCCTGCTGGCGGGTGATCCGCTTGCGGTAGTTCTCGAAGTCGGCCTGGGTGCGCTGGAGCGCGAGCAGGTACTCGTCGCGCTCGCGGGCCACGGACTCGAGATGGCTCGCCTCCTGGGCCAGCGCGCCGCCGACCGCCGCCGCAGCGGCCGCGGCCCGAGCCGAAGCCGACGCCTTCGCGTCAGCCTCGGACTCGTCGGCCTCTTCGTCTGCAGCCTCGGCCTCGGAGAAGACGGGCTCCTCCTCGGGCGTGGCCTCGTCGCCGAAGCTCATTGCTCATCGACGATCTCGGCGTCGACGACGTCCTCGTCAGACGAGGTGTCCTCGGCGCCACCCGCACCGTCACCGCCCGGCCCGCCGGCACCGGCCGACCCGGCCGAAGCCGTGGCCGACGCCTGCTCGTACAGCCGCTGCGAAAAGCTCTGGGACACGCCGACCAGCTTCTCGGTCGCGTCCTTGATCTCCTCGACCGACGTCCCGGCCAGAGCGTCCTTCACGCCCTTCAGTGCGGCCTCGACGTCGTCCTTCTCGGAGCCCTCGAACTTCTCGCCCTGCTCCTTGAGCAGCTTCTCGGTCTGGTACACGAGCGTGTCGGCCTGGTTGCGCACCTCGGCCTCCTCGCGACGTGTGCGGTCGTCCTCGGCGTGCGACTCGGCGTCGCGCACCATGCGCTCGATGTCGTCCTTGGCCAGCGACGACTGGCCGGTGATCGTCATCGACTGCTCCTTGCCCGTCGCCTTGTCCTGCGCGGCCACGTGCACGATCCCGTTGGCGTCGATGTCGAAAGTGACCTCGATCTGCGGGATGCCCCGTGGTGCCGGCGGCAGGTCCACCAGCTGGAACTTGCCGAGCGTCTTGTTGTACATCGCCATCTCGCGCTCGCCCTGGAGCACGTGGATCTCGACCGACGGCTGGTTGTCCTCGGCCGTGGTGAAGATCTCCGACCGCTTGGTCGGGATGGTGGTGTTGCGCTCGATCAGCTTGTGCATGACCTGGCCCTTGGTCTCGATTCCGAGGGACAGCGGCGTGACGTCGAGCAACAGGACGTCCTTCACCTCGCCCTTGAGCACGCCGGCCTGCACCGCGGCGCCGATCGCGACGACCTCGTCGGGGTTCACGCCCTTGTGCGGCTCCTTGCCGGTGAGGCTCTGCACCAGGTCCTGGATCGCCGGCATGCGGGTCGAGCCGCCGACCAGCACCACGTGGTCGAGGTCGCCGGTCTTGAGGTTGGCGTCCTTGATGGCGGACTCGAACGGACCGCGGCACTTCTCCACGAGGTCCGCCGTGAGCTCGTTGAACTTGGCCCGCGTCAGCTTGAAGTCGAGGTGCTTCGGTCCCTCGCTCGTCGCCGTGATGAACGGAAGGTTGATCTGGGTGTCCTGCACCGTGGACAGCTCGATCTTGGCCTTCTCGGCCGCCTCCTTCAGGCGCTGCAGGGCCATCTTGTCCTGCGACAGGTCGACCCCCTCGGTGTTCTTGAACTCGGTCACCAGCCACTCGATGACCTTGTCGTCCCAGTCGTCGCCGCCGAGCTGCGTGTTGCCCGAGGTCGACTTGACCTCGAAGACGCCCTCGCCGATTTCGAGCACCGAGACGTCGAACGTCCCGCCGCCCAGGTCGAACACGAGCACCGTGCGGTCGGAGTCCTCCTTGTCGAGCCCGTAGGCCAGCGCCGCGGCCGTCGGCTCGTTGATGATGCGGAGCACCTCCAGGCCGGCGATCGTGCCGGCCTCCTTGGTCGCCGTGCGCTGCGCGTCGTCGAAGTACGCGGGCACGGTGATGACCGCCTGCGTCACGGTGTCGCCGAGATACGACTCGGCGTCCCTCTTCAGCTTCCCGAGGATCCGGGCCGAGATCTCCTGCGCGGTGTACGCCTTGCCGTCGATGTCGACGGTCCACTTCGTGCCCATGTGGCGCTTCACCGAGCGGATCGTGCGGTCGGGGTTGGTGATGGCCTGTCGCTTCGCCACCTCACCGACCAGCACCTCGCCGGTCTTGGAGAAGCCCACCACCGACGGGGTGGTGCGCCCGCCCTCGGCGTTCGGGATCACGACGGGCTCGCCCGCCTCCAACGTACTGACCACCGAGTTGGTGGTTCCCAGGTCGATGCCTACGGCATTGGCCATGTCTGCTTTGTCCTTACTCTCTGCCGCCGGCCGTGCCGTCGGGCGATCTCGTCGCCGGCCGGCCTCCGTCGGCCGCCGGCTCTTCCTCGTCTACCAGTCCTTCTCCGATTGGTCTGCACCATTCTAGCAAAGTTGAGTCACCCTGTGTCAAGATTTCTGATGCCAATGACCACCCAATTCTGACAGGACCCGACCCGGTGGGCTCCCGCGCTGCCGCCAAGGCGCGTTGAGAGAGAAAACCCCAGGTGGGAGGCCTGATCGGCCAGCGCAGGGTGCAGGCTGGCCCCGTCGTCGGCGGGTCAAACGGGGCCAGCCACCATCACCCC
>DATHPK010000147.1:0-24771 GCA_035483935.1 Acidimicrobiales bacterium | reverse complement strand
GCCATGGGGACATTGCAGCGTGTCCTGCTCCTGGGGTGTATCCCCCTGGGCGCACTCGGCATCTACCGATTTATGGGACCGCTCGTGTCGCAACGGGCGCGGGTCGTCGCGGTCATCTGTTACCTCGGTCTCCCGCTGCCGTACGGCTCGCTCGGCGCCGGCCGCTGGGACGGGCTCATCGCCTACGCCCTGTTCCCGTTCATCGCGCTTCGCCTGGCGGGCGCCGCCGGCGTGCAGCCCTTCGCCGTCGAGCCAGGATCGCGGTGGCGGACCCGGCCGGCCGGACAGGTGGCGGTCCTGGGTGCCCTGGTTGCAGTCGGCTCGTCGTTCGCGCCGGCCCTGGCCCCTCTTGTGCTCGTCGCCGCGCTCGCCTGGGTCGTGGGCTCGTACCTCGTCGGCGCCCGCGACGCGGACTGGCGCCCGCTCGCCGTCGCCGGCGCTGCCGTCGGGCTCGCGTTGGTACTCCTAGCCCCGTGGGTCGTCGGCACCGCACTCGCCGGGAAGGGCGCGATTGCGATCTTCGGCCTGCCGGTCGCGGGGGCCACGGCCCCCGATTGGGGCGAGCTCGTCCGCTTCGCGATCGGGCCGGTCGCCCGGTCGCCGCTGGTCTGGTTGCTGATCGCCGCCGCCGCGCTGCCGCTCGCCATCGGGCGTGGGATCCGGCTGGTCTGGGCCGCGCGTCTGTGGGTCATGGCCTGCGCGTCGTGGGGGTTCGCCCTCGCCGCCGTGCGCGGCGGCATGGGGTCCTTCGCGCCGTCGGTACCGGTGGTGCTCGCCCCGGCCGCGTTGGCCGTCGCCGCCTGCCTCGGGCTCGGGATCTCCTCGTTCGAGAACGATCTCAGCGGACGCGAGTTCGGCTGGCGCCAGGTCGTCGGCGGCGTGGCCCTCCTGTTCGGCGTCGTCGGGCTGCTGCCGGTGGCCGCGGGGGCGGTCAGCGGCCGCTGGAACCTCCCCGCCCAGGGGGTCGAGCAACCTCTGTCCTTCCTCGGCCGCTCCGGATCGACGGACGTGGCGCGGGTGCTCTGGCTCGGTGACCCCAGGGCGCTCCCTGTCGGGGGGTGGTCGATCGATCCCGGTCTCTCCTACGCGCTGACGCCTGCGACCCTGCCGGACACGTCGCAGGTGCTCACGCCCGCGGGGCCCGGACCGACCTCGATGGTGGCCCAGGCGGTGCGGCTCGCCACGACGGGCGGCACCGTGCATCTCGGCCGCCTCGTCGCCTCGGACGGCGTGCGCTACATCGTGCTCGTCCAGGGCCTGGCGCCCTCAACGGTCGGTTCGCTCACGCCCTCCGTCAACGCACCCCCGCCCCAGGGACTCGAGACCGATCTCTTGGAGCAGGACGACCTGCACCTCGTTCCCGGCGATGTCGGCATCTCGGTGTTCGAGAACGACGAGGCGATGCCGGTCACCGCGCAACGTGCCGCGGCCCTGCCCGTGGTTCGGGACTGGACCTATCCGGCTGCCCCCGACGTCGCTGGCTGGCAACCGGTTCTGGCCTCGCTGTCCGGGTCCTCACCCGCCCGCGGGCCCGTCCCGAGCGGCACCGTCTACGCCGGGTACGCGCCCGCCGGGCACTTCGCGCTGACCGTGGACGGCCGGCCCGTCGCACGACAGCCCGCGTTCGGCTGGGCCGCGCAGTTCGCCACCACCAAGGGAACGGCCGAGCTGTCCTTGGCGCAGTTCCCCTACGTGCCCCTCGCGGTTACGGCCGAGGTCGTGCTATGGGTCGCGCTCGCGGCCGGGCTCGTAGGTCGGCGTCGCCGGCCGCCCCCGGCCCATCGGAGCGCGTCGTGAGCCCGGTGCACGCCAGCCGGCCTGCGCATCACGGCCCCGAGCGTCGCTGGCCCGTCCTCGCGGTGGTGGCGGTGGTGATCGTTGGTGTCGCCGTGGGCCTGGGGACCCGAGGGTCGTCCAACCCGGCCGCGGTTTCGACGATGCCGTCAGCGCTGGTGAGCGCGCCCGACGCGGAGTCGTCGGCCTGGTACTGCACCGGGCAGACGACGCAGGCGGGCTCCGCGCCCGGATCCCTCGTGCTCTCCAATCCGACGATGCGGGCCGTCGACGCAGACATCACGACGGTCACCGACTCGGGAGCCAGCGTGGACTCAGCCGTTTCGGTGCCGGCGGAGAGCGTCGTCGCCCCGTCGTTGGGGGTCCCCTCCTCGGGTTCGTACGAGGCCTATACGGTGACGCTCGACAGCGGTGGCGTGTCGGTGTCGCAGGCCGTCCACGGCGCGGCGGGTTGGTCGGTCGTCCCGTGCCAGAGCTCGACGTCGGCCGACTGGTATTTCGCCTCGGGCTCCACCGCCGGTTCCAACGGCTTGTACGTCTCGCTGCTCAACCCGACGTCGTCACCCGTCGTCGTGGACCTCGACTTCATGACTCCCACGGGCGCGGTCCAGCCGGTCAACTACCAGGGCGTCGTGATCGACCCCGGCGCGACGCTGGCAGAGGACGTCGCGTCCGAGGTGCAGAACGCCTCCCAGGTGAGCACGGTGGTCACGGCGCGGACGGGTCGGGTGGTCGCCGCCGAGACGCAGACGTTCGCCGGGACGAGCTCCGGCCTGTCCGTGGTGCCGGGCTCGAGTCAGCCCGAAACCCACTGGGCGATTCCGCTGGCCGAGGAGACCTCGGGGGGCGCCAAGTCGGAGATCGACGTGTTCAATCCGGGGACTGCGCCCGAAAAGGTGACGGTGCACCTCCGTCTCGCCTCGGGTGCGTTGGCGCCGCTGGAGAACACCGTGGCGCCCGGCCAGACGTGGGCGCTGGCGACGAGCCATCAGACCCGTATCCCCGATGGCGCTGGCTACTCGGCCCAGGTGGACGCGACCGGTGGTCCCGGTGTGGTCGTGAGCCGGGCGGTGGCTGCTCCCGCGTCGGCGACCGCGCCGCAAGCCGGGATCACCGCAGCCGTCGACTCCTTCACCAGTTCGACGCCGGCGCAAGAGTGGGTCCTCGCGCCACCGGGTACCCAACCCAGTCCCGCCGTGAGCGGCGCGGCCCGGGATGCGTTCGCCGCCGTCAACGTCGGCGACACCCCCGAGACGTTCAGCGCGTACTCCATCGCGCCGGGCCGCCATCACCTCTTGGCGTCGGGCACGCTCGCGCCAGGCCAGAGCGCAGTCGTGTCGGGTTCGGCGCTGTCCGGCGCCGGGTTCGATCCCATCGTGGTGCGCGCCGACGGACCGATGGCGTCGAGCGAGGACTTCACGCCGAGCGGCGCCGTGGGCGTCGTCGGCATGCCCGGCGTTGCCCTGGCTGCGCCCGTGGGTCTCTGACGCCCTCAGCTCAGAGGCGGTGACGCTGGTAGCGGCGCCAGAGCAGGCGTCCGCCGACCGCGGCGAGCACGAGGCACAGCAATGCGAACAGGAGCGGACCCGCCAGGCGGACCAGGCCCTCGACGCCCGCCACGAAGCCGCCGACGCTGTCGTGCCACGCCTGGACGAGCCCCGATTCGGGCAGCGGCCCCGGGTGCGGCGGCGGCGTCCCCTCGTTGATCGTCACCGTGACCTTCGAGTACGACGTCTGGCTCGTGAGGAGTTGCAGCTGGCCCTGCAGCTGTTCGATCTGCTGCTGGATGCTGTCGAGCTGTTCCTGCA
Organism: Acidimicrobiales bacterium; assembly: GCA_035483935.1. Taxonomy (GTDB): domain Bacteria; phylum Actinomycetota; class Acidimicrobiia; order Acidimicrobiales; family RAAP-2; genus Bog-473. The sequence continues at coordinate 21,169 of DATHPK010000147.1, read as the reverse complement.
CCGACAGGATGTCGCCGATGCTCGTCGCCTTGGCCAGGATCGTGAGGTACTGCTCGCGGCTGTCCTCGAGCGCGGTCAGGCGCGCCTGGAGGTCGACGTATTGGCCCGTGACATCGGTGGCATTGGTGGAGACGTTCGACGTCTTGCCGAACTGCTCTGCCGCCTTGAGGACGCTTGCGAAGTCGTTGACCGGCACCTCCATGCTGATGGTGCCGTAGGCGCTTCCGCCGCCCGTCCCGTTCTGACTCTGCGAGTTGGCCACGAAGCCACCCACGGACCCGGCGAGGTTGGTCAGCCTCGTCATCGTCCGCGTCAGGTCACCCTTTTTGACCGTCAGCTCGAGCGTGCCCGTCTGTTCGATCTTGGCCTCCTGCCCGACTGCGCCCGGCGGCAGCGCCGGGGCGCTCTGGCCCTGCGCGCCGGTGCGAGCGTCGGTGCCGCTCGAGCTGTTCGGCGATGCCGCGCCTGGCGCGAAGGCAGGTCCCGGGCTGGCCGGGGTGAGGACGGGGAGCGTCGTGCTCGCGGCGGGCCCGGCGACGCCCCCGGGCCTGGCCCCTTTCTCTCCCACCGCCCTGAGCGAGCTGAGCGTCGGGCCCGAAGGCGACCGCACGACGGCGCCGATCGTCCCGGCCGCGATCAGTACGACCACGGCCACCACCGCCACCGACAGGATCCGGTGCCTTCCCGCCACCGTCACGAGGCGCCGCCGGCGGGTGAGTTCGTCGGTCATCGCCGTGTCCCCGGCGCCGTCGTCGGCCTCGAGGCCTCCCGACAACGCCGATGCCCCCGCCTCGTCGCCCGCATCGGCGTCGCCGCGCGTCGTCCCCCGCTCGGCGCGCGCCAAGATCTCGTCGATCCCCGACTCGGGGACCTCGAACGCCTCGGCGGCCCGCCCGAAGAGCTCGGCCAGACGATCGTCGTCGAGCATTGTCACGACCTGGCCTCCTCTCCGGCCACGGCGTCACCGTCACCGTCACCCGCACCGTCCTTGCCGTCGCCGAACGTCGCGAGCGCGCTGAGCGCGGGGTCGGCCGCCAGCCGGCGGCGCGCCTCGTGCAGGCGCGACTTCACCGTGCCCTGGCGCCGGCCGATCGCGCGCGCGATGTCCCGCTCGCTCAGGTCCGCGTAGTAGCGCAACACCACGGGCACGCGCAGCGACAACGGCAACCGCGCCAACGCGGCCAGCACCGTGTCGGCCACCTCGCCCCGTTCTGCGCTCGCCTCGGGCCCCGCCCCGTCCGCTGCCACGTGGGACAGCGGCTCGTCACCGGCGCGCCGGTCCCGGTGCGGGATCTCCTGGCGCAGCTTCGAGTAGCACGAGTTGACCACGACCCGGTAGAGCCACGGCCGGATGCTCGGCACGTCCGTCAGCGAGTCGCGGAAGCGCCAGGCCCGGAGGAACGCCTCCTGGACGGCTTCCTCGGCGTCGGACCGGTTGCCCAGGATGAGGCAGGCCGTGCGGAAGGAGGGCACGTACCCCTCCTCGAGCCACTCGGCCAGCTGTGCCTCCACCATCCCCCCTTATGACGCCGCCCGTCCCGTTTCGGTTCGATCGGTCCGCCGCGCCATCGCGACCAGGGCCATGCCGGCCTGGCTCGTGGTCGAAGGAGAGTGGCCTAGCGTCCGGCCGGGCCCTCGGGGGTCCCGGCGGCGGGGTCCGACGCGGGGGGCCATGCCGGCGGCGGCCATGCCTTCGGCTCCAACGTGCGCCCCGAAGCGGTTGGCGCCGCAGGCGGCGTCGGCGCGGCCGGCGCGGGAACGGCGACAGGCGCATCGTCGTCGACACCCGTGTCGGCCACGGTGGCGTGGCCGTTGGCCCCGTTCGTGAGCAGGCCGTCAACCGGAGCCGGAGCGCTGATCGCGGCCTCGTGGAAGTGCGGGACCGACTTCACGCCCTCGCCGTGCACGGGCGACCCGTGGGCCTCGTCGACCAGGCGGGCCACCTCGGCGCCGTCGATGATCTCGTTGTCGAGAAGAGCGCGGGCGATGGCGTTGAGCCCGCCGCGGTGCTTGCTCAGCACCTCCATCGCCCGCTGTTCCTCCGAGCGCAAGATCCGTTCGACTTCGTCGTCGATGACCTTGGAGGTGTCCTCGGAGTAATCACGCGTGTGCATGAGGTCCTCGCCCAGGAAGACCTGGCCCTGCGAGCCCCATGCCATGGGGCCGATGGCCTCGCTCATGCCCCATTCGCGCACCATCTTGCGCGCCAGCTCGGTGTTGCCGACGAGGTCGTTGGCCGCCCCGGTGGAGAGGTCGCCGTAGACGAGGAGCTCCGCGCAGCGCCCGCCCATGCGCACGCAGAGCGCGTCCTCGATGTACTGACGCGAATGGATGTGGCGCTCCTCCATGGGCAACTGGTGGGTCACGCCGAGTGCCATGCCGGTCGGCAGGATCGTCACCTTGTGCACGGGGTCGGCGTGCTCGAGGACGTAGGCGAGCACGGCGTGGCCGCCCTCGTGGTAGGCGATGCGCTCCTTCTCCTCTTCGGAGAGGACCATCGACTCACGCCGCTGGCCGAGGAGCACACGGTCGCGGGCCGTCTCGAAGTCGGCCATCGCGATCTCGGCGCTCCCGCGCCGTACCGCGTGCAGTGCGGCCTCGTTGACGAGATTGGCCAGGTCCGCGCCCGACATGCCGGGCGTGCCCCGCGCCACGACGCTGAGGTCGACGTCGTTCGCCATGCGCTTTCCCTTGCAGTGCACCTGGAGGATCGGGAGCCGCTCTTCGAGGTCCGGCAGCGGCACCACGATCTGGCGGTCGAAACGGCCCGGCCGCAGCAGCGCCGGGTCCAAGATGTCGGGGCGGTTCGTCGCCGCGATCATCACGACACCCTCTCCGGTGTCGAAGCCGTCCATCTCCGAGAGCATCTGGTTCAGCGTCTGCTCGCGCTCGTCGTGCCCGCCGCCCAGTCCGGCGCCGCGCTTGCGGCCGATCGAGTCGATCTCGTCGACGAAGACGATGGCGGGCGCCTGCTTGCGCGCCGTCTGGAACAGGTCTCGCACCCGGCTGGCGCCGACGCCCACGAACATCTCCATGAAGTCGGAGCCGCTGACCGACATGAACGGCACGCCGGCCTCGCCGGCCACCGCCCGCGCGATCAGCGTCTTGCCGGTGCCGGGCGGGCCGACCAGCAGCACGCCCTTGGGGATCTTCGCCCCGATCTCCTTGAAGCGCGCCGGGGTCTTGAGGAAGTCGACGACCTCGCTGATCTCCTGCTTCACCCCCGTGTAGCCCGCCACGTCCTCGAAGGTGGTGGAGGGGCGGTCGCTGCTGAACGTCTTGGCCTTGGAACGACCGATGGACATGATCCCCGACATCTGCCCCCGGGTCTGGCGCCCGATGAAGTAGATGAAGGCGGCGCCGATGCCGATGATGAAGAGGTACGGGAGGAGGTCGCTGAGCAGGTTCGACGAAGGCGTCGGGAAGCTGACCTCGACGCCGTTGTTGCGCATGGTCTGCACGTCGTTGGGCAGCGACGGGCTCGGGCCCTGGACCTGGTAGCTCTTCCCGTCCTTCAGGGTGCCGGTGATCTCGCCGCTGGCGTTGGAAATGTTGGCCTTCGCCACCTCGTGGGACGTCACGTCCTTCATGTACTGCGTGTAGGTGAGCGTCTGGGCGTTGTTCGTCTTGATCGTGCCCACGGCCAGCAGGATCGCCACGATGCCGATGGCAAGGACGCCCCACAGCCAGCGCCAGCTCTGCCCGGACGGCGCCCCCGGTTGATTCGGGCCACCGCCCTCGCCGTTCTGGCCGTTTTGAGGCGCGTTCTGCCGGTTCACCGGCTTCTCCGCACGCTGTGGACTCACCCCGTACATGCTAGGCGCCGCCCCTCCGTCGCGGTGACCGCCTCTCACCTGGGGAGTTAGCGGCGCTACCCGCAGATTCCGGGTCGCGGCGCACCGGTATCGTCGTGCCGATGACCGACCCCGAGAGCGGCGCGCCCGCCATGGGGCCACCGGCACGTCCGCCCGGACCCGTCCCCGCCGGCTACGTGCCCCGCGAGTGGCTGCAGCAGCCCCCGGCCGCACCGCCGTCCGCCGGACCGCCCCCCGGGTCATTCCCCGTGCCCGGCGGCGGGCCCCCGCAACCGGGCACGCCCCCGCCCCCCGACGTGGACATCCCCTTCCTCGATACCCCCTGGGTCCCCCCGAAGACCCCTCGCCAGGCCTGGTACTGGCTGATCTTCGCCTGCGCGGGCTTCGTCGTCGGCCAGCTGGCCGCCACCATCTTCGCCCTCGTTGCCGGCGCCATCGAGGGCGAGACGGCGACGCAGATGCAGGCGATCGCCACGCAGACGGTGCCACCCGAGTGGTACGTGGTGTCGACGCTGATCGGCCTGTGGATCGGGCTCCTCGGCGCACCCTGGTTGGCCAGCCGCACCCAGGGCACGAAGCACTTCTCGCGCGACCTGGGGTTGCGCTTCCGGTGGTGGGACCTCCTCGGCATCCTCATCGGCGTCGGCGGCCAGTTCGCCATCGACGTCGTGTACTCGATCTACCAGAACCTCTTCCACACCATCCACAACCTCAACGCGCCCTCGCAGCGGCTCACCGGTGCCTCGCACGGGCCCGGGTTCGTCGTCATCGCCATCGCCACCGTGCTGCTCGCGCCGGCGGCCGAGGAGCTCTTCTTCCGCGGGCTGTTGCTCAAGGCACTCGTGCGCTTGTTCACGCCGATGAGGTCTGCCGGCCGCGTCCGTGCCGCCGCAGTCGTCCTGGCGGTGATCGCCGACGGGCTCCTCTTCGGCGCCGCGCACGGGGAGTGGGTGCAGTTCGCGGGCCTGGCCCTCTTCGGCATGGTGCTGGCCGCCGTCTCGTACCGCACCGGACGTCTCGGCATGAACATGGTGGCGCACGCCTCGTTCAACCTGGTCGCCATCATCGGCATTGCGCTCAACGGGAGCGTCATCCTCTTCCACTGAGGGTGGTCCTGGCCGGAGAAGAGCCGTCCGGCCGCCCCCTATGGTGGAGGCCCGTGAGCCGCATGGACCAGGTCTTCAAGGCGTACGACGTACGCGGCACCGTGCCCGATCAGCTCGATGCGGAGATGTGTCTCGCCATCGGCCGGGCCATGGCGCGCTTCGCCGGCGCACCGGAGATCCTCGTCGCCCGCGACATGCGGGAGTCGGGCGTCGAACTGTCACACGCGTTCTCCGACGGGGTGCGGTCCGAGGGTGCCGACGTGACCGACCTCGGCCTCGCCTCCACCGACTTTCTCTACTTCGCCGCCGGCCACCTCGACGCGCCGGGCGCGATGTTCACTGCCTCCCACAACCCGGCGCAGTACAACGGCATGAAACTCTGCCTCTCGGGCGCCCGACCGATCGGGCGCGACACCGGCCTCGCCGACATCGAGGCGGATGCCGAGAAGCTCTACGGCGAACCGGTGCCGCCGCTGACCGGCAGCCGGCGCGAGCTCGACCTGCTGGGGGAGTGGGCCGACCACGTCGTCTCCTTCGTCGACGTCGCGTCGCTGCGCCCGCTCAAGGTGGTGGCCGACACCGCCAACGGGATGGGCGGACTGGTCGTGCCGATCGTCTTCGAACGGCTTCCCTTCGAGATCGAGATCCTCTACCCCGAGCTCGACGGCAACTTTCCCAATCATCCCGCCGACCCCATCCAGCCGGAGAACCTGGTCGACCTCAAGAAAGCGGTCCTCGATCACGGCGCCGACATCGGGCTCGCGTTCGACGGCGACGCCGACCGGGTGTTCCTCGTCGACGAGCGGGCGGAGCCGGTCTCGGGCTCGCTCACCACGGCGCTGGTGGCGGCGTCGATGCTCACCAAGCACCCGGGCGAGACGATCCTCTACAACCTCATCTGTTCGCACGTCGTGCCCGAGACCGTCACGGAGATGGGCGGCATTCCGGTGCGGACGCAGGTCGGGCACTCACTGATCAAGAAGGTGATGGCCGAGACGGGCGCCGTCTTCGGTGGCGAGCACTCCGGGCACTACTACTACCGGGACAACTTCCGCGCCGACTCGGGCATCATCACCGCCCTCGTCGTGCTCGAGCTGCTGAGCAAGAGCGGGGAGCCCCTGTCCGCCATGCTCGAGCCGTACCAGCGCTACGCCGACTCCGGAGAGATCAACACCGAGGTGGCCGACCCGGCCGCCACGGTGTCCGCCATGGCCGAGGTCGAGCGAACCGCCGGTGCATCGGTGGATCGGCTCGACGGATTGACGGTGGAGCACGCCGATTGGTGGTACAACGTCCGCCCGTCGAATACCGAACCGCTGCTGCGCCTCAACGTGGAGGCCCGTACCCCCGAACTGTGCGCCGTGCACGTCGCCGAGGTCCAGAAGTTGATCGCCGCCCACGCCGGCCTACCGGCAGACAAGTAGTAAGGAGACCAAGTGAGCCTCGACCCCCTCTTGCTCGACGTTCTCGCCTGCCCGGCCGACAAGGGACCGCTCCTGTGGTTCGAGGACGAGGACATCCTCTACAACCCGCGGCTCAAGAAGAGCTACCGCGTGGAGGACGGCGTCCCCGTCATGTTGGTGGACGAGTCGGCGGACGTGAGTGACGGCGAGCACGACCGCCTGTTGGCGAAGGCCGAGAAGGACGGTGTGCGGACCACGGGGCCGGCCGAGGGGTGAGCCGGTCTCCCCGCCTCGATTCGTCGGGGATGTGGGATGCCACGTGTGCATGGCCGGACCTGCTGACGGGAGCGCTCGAGGCGGCACGCCGTGCCTTCGGCCCGCCGGCCGCGCAACCCGGCAAGCCTCAACGAGCAGTGGTCGCCTTCGGCCTGGGCCCGGCGGCCGCTGCGTGCGACGCCACGGCAGCCCTCGTGGCCGATCAGCTCGCGGTGCCTTTCGTCGTCTGCCGTGACTCAGTGGTGCCGGCGCTTGTCGGACCCGACTGCCTCGTCGTTGCGGTGTCGTGCGGTGACACTCCCGAGACGGTGGCCGCGGCGCACCAGTCCCTCGAGCGCGGCGCCCGTGTCGTAGGGATCGGGAACGACGCCGAGCTGGCCGGGCTCGGCGCCAGGTCCGACATGCCCTGGTGTGAGGTGGGTGCGGCAGGCCCCACTGGTCGGACCGCCTTCGGCCTTGCGACCGTGTCGTTGTTGGGAGCGCTGAGCGCCGAGGGTCTGTTGCCCGATTGGACCGACGACGTGAGCGCAGCCGCGGACTTCGTGGTCCGGCGTCGCGATGCGTTTTCCGCCGGCATCGCGGCCGAGCTGGCACGCGGCATCGGCCGCACCATCCCGCTGGTCTACGGGGCGACCGGCATCGGCGCCGTCGCGGCCCGGTGGTGGAAGTCCTGCGTGAACCTCAACGCCAAGTCGCCCGCCTTCGCGGCCGAGCTGCCGGCGCTGACCTATGACGAGCTGGCCGGCTGGGGCCAGGGCGGCGACGTCACGCGCCAGACGATGACGCTCGTCTTTCTGCGGCACAGCGGCGAGACGCCGCCGGTATCCGCTCTGTTCGACGCCGTGCGGTCGGCGACCGAAGAGGTCATGGCCGACGTGCTCGAGGTGCGGGCGGACGGCGACAACGACCTCGCGAGGCTGCTCGACCTCGCGCTGCTGGGTGAGCTCGTCTCGCTGGAGCTAGCCGCACGCGAAGGCGTGGACCCGGGTCCGGCGCCGGCGATCGAGGATGTGGCCGCCGTCCGGCGGTGACGCCGACGCCTCCGGCCGGGTTGCTCTCTAGCTGAGGCGCTCCACGATCATGGCCATGCCCTGACCGCCGCCGACGCACATCGACTCGAGTCCGAAGGTCTTGTCACCGTCCTCGAGCCCGTTGATCAGCGTGGTCATGATGCGTGCGCCGGTCTGGCCGAAGGGGTGGCCGAGAGCGATGGCCCCGCCGTGGACGTTGAGCTTGTCCCAGCTGATGCCGAGGTGCTTGGCGGAGGGGATCACCTGCGCCGCGAAGGCCTCGTTGATCTCGACCAGATCGATGTCATCGATGGTCATGTTCGCCCGCGCCAGCACCTGGCGACAGGCCTCGACCGGGCCGAGGCCCATGATCTCGGGGTTGAGGCCGGTGACCCCGCTGGCCACGATGCGCGCGAGCGGGGTGATGCCGAGCTCCTTGGCCTTGGTGTCGCTCATGACGATCACGGCCGCCGCGCCGTCGTTGAGCGGGCAGGCGTTGCCGGCCGTCACCGTGCCGCCCTCGCGGAAGACGGGCTGCAGCTGGGACAGTCCCTCGAGGGTCGTGTTGGGCCGCGGCCCGTCGTCCTTCGTGACCTCCGTGCCGTCCGCCAGCGTGACCGGGATGATCTCGCGCTCGAAGAAGCCGTTCTGCTGGGACTCCACCGCCCGGGTCTGCGACAGGAGGGCGAACTCGTCCATCTCCTTGCGGCTGACCTTCTCGAACTCGGCGACGTTCTCCGCGGTCTGGCCCATCGCGATGTAGACGTCGGGCAGTCCGGCCGGTGGGGTCCAGGGCTCGGTGACCGCGGGCGTGCGGACCTTCGTGCGCTGTTCGGCGTCGGCGAAGGCGGCATTGTGCGGCCCAGTGTCCGACGCGCCGTGCGAGTAGCGGCTCACGGTCTCGACCCCGGCTGCGATGAAGGCGTCGCCCTCGCCGGCGCGGATGGCGTGGGCGGCCATGCGAATGGTCTGGAGCGAGGAGGAGCAGTAGCGATTCACCGTCACGCCGGGGACGTCGGGGAGCCCGGCGAGGATGGCGGCGACGCGCGCCACGTTGTACCCCGCCTCGCCGGCCGGCTGGCCGCAGCCGAGGATCACGTCCTCGACGCTCTGCGGATCGAGCTGGGGCACCTTCTCGAGCACGGCCTTGATGACGAGTGCGCTGAGGTCGTCGGGCCGGCACTCCACGAGCGAACCCTTGTTGGCCCGCCCGATCGGCGTGCGGCCGGTGGCGACAATGACGGCTTCGGGCATGGTGACGGGCTCCTCCCTGTGGTGGCGACCCGGGCATACCGCCCGAGGACCGAGTGCACGTTACTCGTCGGTATCGGGGGGTCGGCCGGGGCGACATTGGCCGCGCCGGCGAACCGGAATGTAACGTGTTCTACCGCGCCGAGCCCTGCCAGCGGGCCGGCGACGACGTGGCGTTGACGAGGGGCGACGCGCCCCCGCCATCCCGGGAGGGACACCAATGGAGATTGCCTACACCGAGGAGCAGCAGGCGCTGAAGAGCGAGCTGCGCGCCTACTACGAGAACCTCCTCACGCCCGAGGTCGAGCTGGAGCTTTCGCAGGCCCATGGCATCGGTCCGTCGGTGCGCCGGATCGTGCGCCAGATGGGCGAGGACGGCTGGCTCGGCATCGGCTGGCCCACGGAATGGGGCGGGCAGGGCCGCTCCGCCATCGAGCAGTTCATCTTCTTCGACGAGTCGATGCGCAGCGGCGCACCGGTCCCCATGCTGACGATCAACACCGTGGGCCCGACCATCATGAACTTCGGCACGCAGGAGCAGAAGGAGTTCTTCCTGCCGAAGATCCTGGCCGGGGAGATCCATTTCTGCGTCGGGTACACGGAGCCCAACGCGGGCACCGACCTCGCGTCGCTGACCACGAAGGCGGTCCGCGACGGCGACGAGTACGTCATCAACGGCGCCAAGGTGTTCACCAGCTTGGCGGGGGACGCCGACTACATCTGGCTCGCCACCCGTACGGATCCCAACGTGGCCAAGCACAAGGGGATCTCGATGTTCCTCGTGCCCATGAGCACGCCGGGCATCCGCGTCGTCCCCATGAAGCTGCTCGGCGACCACAACATCAACTACACGTTCTACGAGGACGTCCGCGTGCCCGCCAGCGCGTTGGTCGGCGGGGAGAACCAGGGCTGGAACCTGATCACGAACCAGCTCAACCACGAGCGCGTCACGCTGTGCTCGCCCGGCATCATCGAGCGGGTCCTGACGGACGTGCGGGCCTGGGCCCAAGAGACCAAGCTGCCCGACGGGCGCCGGGTCGTCGACCAGGAGTGGGTGCAGGAGCATCTGGCGCGCGTGCACGCCGAGCTCGAGTTCCTGCGTCTCATCAACTGGAAGGTGGCCTGGCAGGGCACGCAAGGGCACCTCGACGTCGCCGACGCGTCGTCGATCAAGGTGTTCGGCACCGAGTTCTACCTGCGGGCGTTCCGGTCGCTGATGGAGATCATCGGCCAGGCCGGGTACCTGACGCGTGGGTCGCCGGCCGCCGTGATCGCGGGGCGGCTCGAGATGTACGCCCGCTCCATGATCATCCTCACCTTCGGTGGCGGTACCAACGAGATCCAGCGCGACCTGATCGCCATCTTCGGCCTCGGCATGCCGCGGTCGCTGCGCTAAGCCGGACGCCGGACCCTTCGAAACCAGGAGAGCATCCAATGGACTTCACCTACAGCGAAGAGCAAGAGGCCGTGCGCCAGCTGGCCGGCCAGATCTTCACCGACCGCGCCACCCACGAGCGCCTCAAGGAGCTCGAGGCCGCGGCGGGCGAAGAAGGGCCCTTCGACCGCGACTTGTGGAAGGAGCTCGCCGGCGCCGGGCTCCTCGGCATCCACCTGAGTGAGGACGTCGGTGGCGCCGGGCTCGACTTCGTCGCCGCCTGCCTCGTCGTGGAGGCGGCCGGGCGCACCGCGGCCTACGTCCCGGTTGTCGAGACGATGGTGTACGGCGCACTCCCGATCGCACAGTTCGGGACCGACGCGCAGCGCAAGACGTGGCTGACCGGGGTCGCCGCCGGCGAGACGGTGCTCACCGCAGCGCTGGCCGAGCTCAACGGCGAGGTGATCGTCCCCGGCGGCACCGAGCCCGCGACCACCGCCACGGCGAACGCCGACGGATCGTGGTCATTGAGGGGCACGAAGGCGTGCGTCCCGGCCGCCCTCGTGGCCGACGCCGTCCTGGTGCCCGCGACGTGCAAGGCCGCGGACGGCGCCGTGACCGGCGTCGGCGTGTTCATCGTCGACCCCAAGGCGCTCGGCGTCACCCTCACGCGCCAGTCGACGACCACCGGTCGGCCCGAGGCAATCGTCGAGCTGGCGGACGCGCAGGTTCCCGCGGACGGCCTCTTGGGCGAGGACGCCGACGGGGCCGCCGTCGTCAACGCCATCACCGAGTACGCCACCACGGCGCTGTGTGTCATGGAGGCCGGTGCCTGCGCCGCCGCGTTGGAGCTGACGGCGGAGTACACCAAGACGAGGGTGCAGTTCGAGAAGCCGATCGCGACGTTCCAGGCCGTGGGGCAGCGGGCCGCCGATGCCTACGTCGACACCGAGGCCATCCGCCTGACCGCCTGGCAGGCCGCGTCGCGGCTCGCGTCGGGCCTGCCGGCCAGCGCCGAGATCGCCGTGGCCAAGTTCTGGGCTGCCGAGGGCGGCCAGCGCGTCGTGCATGCCGCGTCGCACCTCCACGGGGGCGTCGGGGTCGACCGCGACTACCCGCTGCACCGCTACTTCCTCCTGACCCGCCAGATCGAGCTGACGCTCGGGAGCGCGAACGAGAGCCTGCGGCGCCTCGGGCGGATGCTGGCGGACGAGCCGGTCTGACTCCGAACCGGAGCGGTCTCGATCCGGTTCTCGCTGAACCTCAGCGCGTCGAGGGCGACGGGCTCTTCGGCGTTGAGAGCCCGAGGCTGTAGCCGGCCAGGAACACCCCGGCCTCTTGGTGGCGCGGGTACCCCGAGGCGAGGCGGTGGAAGTCGGCGGAGTGGTCGGGGTAGGTGAGGTGGGCCACCTCGTGGACCAGCACCGAGTCGAGCACCCAGCCCGGCACGACACAGAGCCGGTGCGACAGGCGGATGTCCCCGGAGTAGTAGGAGCACGATCCCCAGCGGGCGGTCTGGTTCGTGACCCAGCGCACCGAGGACGGCCGCTCCCCGATGAGGTAGCGCTCGCTCAGGTCGACGGCTCGCTCGAGGAGATCATCGTTGCTGAGCGAGGACGGGAACCGGTAACGGGTGATCAGTCGCTGGACGAGCCACTCGACCGTGGAGTGTCGGGTCGCCTCGTCGAGATGTGAGGGCAGGTACACGACGATCCGGTCGCCTTCCCAGCGCGCCTCCGACGTCTTCTTGCGGCGCGCGCTGATGCGGACCTCCACTTGCGGCGCGGACTCGACGGCCGTCTCGTCCGGACCGGGTCCCTCGAACGCCTCCGGCGTTTCTTGGGTCTCTGGCGTCTGTTGCGTCTCGGGCGGTTCTGGCCCGGACCCCAGTTGCGGCTCCGGCTTCGCCCATTCGAATCTGGAGATGTCGAAGAGGGTCACCCCGGCATTGTGCCGGACGCGCGTGACTGTTAAGTGACGGCCTGGTCAGGCAGGCTGCAGCGGGAAGTGCAGGAGCCATAGGTGCCCTGCCCTTGCCCAGTTGGAGCTCGAGGCTTCTCCCTTGCATCTTTGGCTCCGATGCATCTTTGGCGACCTGTTCCAAGGCCTTTGCGGTCACATCGAGGTTGACTTTCAGCAGTAAGGACCTTTTCCCATTGTCCCCCCATCCCCCTCAGTCATATCCTTTCGCCATTGGCGATGGATAGGAGGATCAGGCGATGACCGATATGCAGAGTGGTGGCAGTACACCCGAACCTGCGCCAATGACGCCCGAAGCCCCCTCGGCTGGGCAAGCACTCCAAGCTTGGACAGTGATCGCTGCAGCAGGAGCCATCATGTTTGCCAAGTCATCTCAGGAATACGCTGTATACGACCAGACAAAGACTTATGGCCGCTGGCCATTAACTGACGATGGTTACAGGTACGCATTTCAGACATACCAGGCGTATCAGCAGTCGCCAGAGCATGGGGTCGCGTACCAAGCGACCGGTTACCAGGACCCCGAGAGGTTGGGTCTGCCAACAGAGCCGGTGGTCAAGTCGCAAACATACGCATCGCCCATGAGCTATGTGGGTAGTACTCGGCGAATTGTGGCGTGGGCTGGCAAGACGGCACAAAGGAGTCCGAGCTACGCCGTGCTTGCCTGGGTGCTTGGCGCCTTTGCGCTGCTATTCATGTGGTCGTTCTTGCTTATCTGGTACTTCGTGGTCTTCTTTCTTTTTGGCATCTTCATGATTCCTTATCGGTTGGTGCGCCGGAGTCAGCGGAAAAGCCTGCACGTCCAAAAGACCACGCTCGCGACTCAGCAGGCAATGCTGCAGCAGATGGCGCAACAGCAGCGACAGACGATGGCTCAGCAACCAATGCCAGCGCCCCCTCAGGCCGGAGGTCAGCCGCTGCCACCACCGCCACCTTCCGCGATTCCACCCCCTCAACCCTGACCGGGAGAATCACTGAGACACAACTAGGTAGGCGGCATTGGTCGTGCTGCCCGGGGTTGCCGCGAAGGTTTGCAGGGATCAGCCGAGCACGAGATCCGCCATCGTCCGCATCGTCGTGAGGTCGCCGTTGACGAGCATGGTGGTGGCGCGGGACTCGCGCCACGCCTCCAGGTCGTCGCGGATCTTGTCAACAGGGCCCACAAGGGCGATGTCCTCGACCATGGAGGTCGGGACGGCGGCGGCCGCGTCGTCCTTGCGCCCGTCGAGGTATGCATCCTGGATCTTGTGCGCCGCCTCCTCGTAACCCATGCGAGCGAATACGTCGAAGTGGAAGTTCATGTCCTTCGCGCCCATGCCGCCGATGTAGAGGGCGAGCATGGGCCGGAACCCGTCCGCCGCCGCGTCCGTGTCGTCGTTGATCACGGTCGGGGCGAAGGCGAGGATCTCGAAGTCCGCCGCGCTCCGCCGCGCCCCCGGGCGTGCGAAGCCCTCGTCGAGGGAGTCCTCGAACGACGACATCGCCTTGGGGGAGAAGAAGATCGGGAACCAACCGTCGGCGATCTCGGCCGCAAGTGCGACGTTCTTGGGCCCTTCGGCGCCGAGGATGATCGGCACGTCCTTCCGCAGCGGGTGCACGATCGGCTTGAGCGGCTTGCCGAGGCCGGTCCCGCCCGGATACGGCAGCGGGTAGTGCTTTCCCTCGCTGGTGACCGGCTTCTCGCGCGCCAGCACCTGGCGCACGATGTCGACGTACTCGCGTGTGCGCGCCAGCGGGGCCGGGAACGGCTGGCCGTACCAGCCCTCCACGACCTGGGGCCCCGAGACGCCGAGACCGAGCACGAAGCGCCCACCCGAGAGGTGGTCGAGTGTCAGCGCGGCCATCGCCATGGCGGTCGGCGTGCGGGCGGACAGCTGGCACAGCGACGTGCCGAGGCGCACCCGCTCGGTGCGCGAGCCCCACCACGAGAGCGGCGTCAACGCGTCGGAGCCGTACGACTCCGCCGTCCAGACCGAGTCATAGCCGAGGCGTTCGGCCTCGATGACCAACTCCTGCGCGTGGGGCGGCGGTCCCGATCCCCAGTACCCGAGTTGCAGGCCGATCTTCATGCTCTTCACACCCGTCTCCTCTCGAGAGCGCGCTGCCTCAGACCTTGGCGATGATCTCGTCGGCGAACCAGCGCACTGCGGCCAGCCGGGCCGTCAGCGCCTCGTCGTCGGGCGTGCCCGGCGCCACGTCGACGAACATCCAGGGCGCGCAGACGATGTCGGTGACGCCCGCCTCCGCAAAGCGCCGGTACAGCTCAACGCTCGGCCGTTCCGACATCGACATGTAGATGGCGAAGCCTTCCTCGTCCTCGCGGCCCGCCTTCTTCAGTGCGTCCTTCAACGCACCGAGATGCAGCCACGCGTCGTCCTCGCTGTAGGCGCCGGCCGCCACCCAGCCGTCGCACAGCGCGGCCGTCCGCCGCAGCGCGACGGGGGAGTGGCCGCCCCCGATGATCGGGATCGGCCGGCTCGGGGCCGGCAGCATCTGGCACGTGGGCACGTCGTAGTACTCGCCGTGAAACTCCACCCAGCCCTCGTGCCACAGCGCCCGCAACGCGACGATCATCTCGTCGAGCCGCTTGCCCCGGGTGGCGAAGTCCTGCCCGGTCTGTTCGAACTCCTCCTTGCACCAGCCCACGCCGACGCCGAGGCGCACCCGGTCGTTCGACACCACGGCCGCCGTGGCGACGGACTTGGCGACCGTGACGAGGTCCCGGGCCGGCGCGATGTAGACGCCGGTCGTGAAGACCAGGTTCTCGGCAACCGTCGCCATGCCCGCGATCAGGGTCATCGGGTCGGGCCACGGCGTCTCCGGCTCCCAGCCGGGGTGCCCGTCGGGGCGGTCGGAGTAGGTGTAGCGCGACGCCAGCTCCTTGGGGTTGAACAGGTGGTCCGAGACGTACATGCCGGCGTAGCCCAGTTCGTTGGACGCCTTGGCCAACGGCACCGCCTGGCGGGTCGGCAGGAAGCTGACGGCCTGGTGGAAGCCCAGCTTCACCTCGGCCACGTCAGCGGGCCCGGGCGGGCAGCGGCGTGCCCCCGACCGGTGCCGACGGCGCGAACGCGACCGGGATGTGCTTGGTGCCGTTGATGAAGTTCGACTGCAGCCGCTGCACCTCGCCGTCGAGGCGCAGGTCGGGTATCCGTTCCAGCAGGCGGTCGAACATCACCATGATCTCCATGCGCGCCAGGTTGGCGCCGAGGCAGAAATGAGGCCCCCCGCCCCCGAACGCGATGTGGTTGTTGGGCGAGCGCGTGACGTCGAACACTCCTGGTTCCTCGAACGCGTCCTCGTCGCGGTTGGCCGAGGTGTGCCAGAAGACGATCTTGTCGCCCTCCTTGATCTCCTGGCCGCGTAGCTCGAAGTCGGCCGTCGCCGTGCGCCGGAAGTGCATGACCGGCGTGACGTAGCGGAGCATCTCCTCGACCGCGCTGGGCAGGAGCGAGCGGTCCTTACGCAGCAGCTCCCACTGGTCGGGGTGATCGAAGAAGGCCGTCATGGCGCCCGACATCAGGTTCCGTGTCGTCTCGTTCCCCGCCACGATCAGAAGCATGAAGAAGAGGTCGAGCTCGAGCTGATTGAGCTTCTCGCCTTCGACCTCGGCGTCGATCAGGACCGACACGAGGTCGGCCTTCGGCGCCAGCCGTCGTTGCGACGCGAGTTCCTCGGCGTAGCTGAAGACGGCCATGGCCGCCTCGCCCGGGTCTGCGCCCGGGATCTGGTACTCGGGGTCCTCCGCGCCGATCATGCGGTTCGACCAGTCGAAGACCATACGCCGATCTTCCGGGGGGACGCCCAGGAGCTCGGCGATGACCAACAGCGGGAGCTCGGCGGAGATCTCCTCGACGAAGTCGGCCGTGCCGCGTTCGCACACCGCGTCGATGATCCCGTCGGCGTAACCGACGATCGTCGCCTCGAGGTCGCGGACCATCTTGGGCGTGAACCCCTTGTTCACCAGGCGCCGGTAGCGGGTGTGCATCGTCGGGTCCATGTTGAGCATCATCATCTGCTGCTGGACCAGCTGGTCGTCGTCCATCTCGTGGAACAGGGAGCTCCGCCGCGCTGAGGAGTAGTGCTCCCAGTCGCGGTTCACGGTGACGCAGTCGTCGTAGCGGGTGACGGCCCAGAAGCCTCCGCGCGGCGCCACCTCCTCGGGGTGCCAGTAGACGGGCGCCTCCCGCCGCAGCTCGGCGAACCAGTCGTGGGGGACTCCGGCTACGAAATTGCGCCCGTCGATGAGGTCGATCTCGTCGAGGCTCAAGGACCCCCCTTTCGCGTGTACCAGCCGGACACCCAGTCGCCGCTCGGTGCCAGGTCTTTCACGCTCATTTCTAGAACGTGTATCAGTTGATCATAGGCACGCACCGGCTCGTCCCACCCCTGAGGCCGCCAGCGGGACGGGGATCCCATCCGGCCGATATATAAGGCACTGCGCGTATACGGCGCCGAGGAGCCTATGACTCGATGGTCCCGAAGGCCCCGGCGCACGAAAATGCGGGGATGGACCACGATCCCCAGCTGCTCGGGCGCGTCTCGACCGGCATCCTCCCCCCTGACATCGACGTCCGGGCGGAGATCTCGGCCGGCTACGAGCAGTTCCGCTCACTGGCCGACGGCGCCGTGCCCGGCTACATCCCCGCCCTGGCCACGGCGAGTCCCGATGCCTTCGGCGTCTGCGTCGCCGGGGTCAACGGACAGATCTTTGCCAGAGGCGACGCCGACGTGGAATTCACGATCCAGAGCATCTCCAAGGTCTTCGTCTTCGCCCTCGTCTGCGACACCCTCGGCCCCGACGAGGCGCGCCGCAAGCTCGGCGTCAACAGCACGGGGTTGCCCTTCGACTCGGTGATGGGCATCGAGCTCAACGCCGACCGCACGATGAACCCGATGGTCAACGCAGGTGCCCTCGCCACCACGAGCCTCGTGCCCGGCGACACTGCGTACGAGAAGTTCGACCGCATCTCGGTCGCCCTCTCGAGATTCGCGGGGCGCCCGCTCGAGGTCGACGAGACGGTCTACGAGTCCGAGTGCATGACGAATTTCCGCAACCGCGGCATCGCGCACCTCCTTAACGGCTACGGCCGCATGTACGCCGACCCCGAGCTCGCAACCGACGTCTACACGAAGCAGTGCGCGCTCAGGATCACGGCCCGCGACCTTGCGATCATGGGCGCCACGCTGGCCGACGGCGGCATCAACCCCATGACGGGCGAACGCGCCGTCGACGCCGACTGCTGTCGCCGTGTGCTCGCCGTCCTTGCGACGGCGGGCCTGTACGAGCGATCGGGCGACTGGCTCTACGACGTCGGCCTCCCGGGCAAGAGCGGCGTGAGCGGTGGGCTCGTGACCATCTCGCCCGGCAAGGGCGGGGTCGGGACCTACTCGCCCCTGCTCGACGGCGCCGGCAACAGCGTGCGCGGTCAGCGCGTCACCAAGTTCCTGTCCGAACGCCTCGGCCTCAACCTGTTCGCGTCGGTGCCGCGGCTCGACCCGACACCCGACGTTCCGATCTCCGTGTCGGCGCGCTGAGGTCCGGGCCAGCGGCGTCGAGGCGCCCGGCTCACCCGGCTCACCCGGCTGCTCCGGCTCGTCCGAAACGAGAACCTGTTACAGTTTTCGGCCGAGCGCGGCCTTGACCTGGCAGGGACCGCCGACCGCACGCGAGGCTGCCCACGATGTTCCTCGAAGAGAGCCCCGAGCAACAGGAGCTGCGCGCCGAGCTGCGCCGCTACTACGCCGAGCTGCTCACGGACGAGGTGCGCCAGGGCCTGGCCGAGGGCGGCGAGGGCGGCGACGCCTGGGGCGAGGTGGTCCGCCAGATCGGCAAGGACGGCTGGCTCGGCATCGGCTGGCCCACCGAGTTCGGCGGCCAGGGCCGTCCGGCCACCGATCAGTTCATCTTCTTCGACGAGACCCGGCGGGCCGGCGCCCCGTTCCCGTTCGTCACCATCAACACGGTCGGGCCGACCATCATGCGCTTCGGCACCGAGGAGCAGAAGTCCTTCTTCCTCCCCAAGATTCTCGCCGGCGAGCTCAACTTCGCCATCGGCTACACCGAGCCCGAGGCGGGCACCGACCTCGCCTCCCTGCGCACGCGCGCCGTGCGCGACGGCGAGGAGTACGTCGTCAACGGCGCCAAGATCTTCACCTCCGGCGCCGACATGGCCGACTACATCTGGCTCGCCACGCGCACCGACCCCGAGGCGCCGAAACACAAGGGCATTTCCATCATCTGCGTGGCGACGTCGACGCCGGGCTTCGAGTGGTCGATCATCAACACCGTCGGCGGCCTCACCACGACCCAGACCTTCTACGACAACGTGCGCGTGCCCGTCGCCAACCGCGTGGGCGACGAGAACGAGGGCTGGCGCATGATCACCACCCAGCTCAACCACGAGCGCGTCGGCCTGGCCGCGTGGAGCGGGTTGGCCCTCTCCCTCTTCGAGGACGTGGTGGCGTGGGCGGCGACGACGCCCTCCGACGAGGGGCACGTCGTGATCGAGCAACCGTGGGTCCAGATGGACCTGGCCAAGTGCAAGGCGGAGCTCGAGGCCATGTGGCTCTTGAACTGGCGCATGGCGGTGCACGTCGCAGACGGTGAACTCACCGGCGCCGAGTCGTCGTCGATCAAGGTGTTCGGCACCGAGCGGATCCTCGAGGTGGCTCGCCTCCTTTCGGGCGTCGTGGGTGCGGCCGGCTACCTGACGCCCGGTTCGCCCGGCGCCTTGCTGCGGGGCCGGCTCGAGGCGACCGGCCGTCAGGCCCAGGTCAACACGTTCGGTGGAGGGGTGAACGAAGTGCAGCGCGAGATCGTGGCGAGCGCCGGCCTCGGCATGACACGGGGGAAGCGATGAGCGCCGCGGCGACAGAACGGTTGGCGGAGCTGGCGGATCTCCCCGACCACAGCGCGGAGTTGGCCGAGCTCGTCGGGCAAGAAGCGGGCGCGCCCTCCCTGTCGTGGGATGCGGTGAACGTGCCCATGATCCGCCATTGGGTCGAGGCCATGGGCGACGAGAATCCCGTCTACCTCTCCGACGAGGCGGCCCGGGAGGCCGGCTACGACCAGCTCATCGCGCCGCCCACCATGCTGCAGGCCTGGATCATGCGCGGCCTCAAGGTGTCCAACGAGGTCGAGGCGGCCCGGGCGGCGGGCACGTCCCAGGGCGGCGGGCCCAACGACCGCATGATGAAGCTGCTCGACGACGAGGGTCTGACCTCGGTCGTGGCGACCAACTGCGAGCAGACGTACGGGCGACCGCTGGTGGTCGGGGACCGCCTGCTGGTTCGCTCGGTGATCGAATCGATCTCGGAGCCGAAGCGGACCGGTCTCGGTATCGGGCGTTTCCTCACCACCCTGCAGGAGTACGTCGCCGTGCCCGATTCCTCGGTCCCCGCCGGAGCGGGTGGCGGCGCGAGGGCCAGTGGAGGTGGGGGCGGCGCCGCCGCGCTCACCGAAGAACAAGTGCGGGCGTTGTTCGACGCGGGCGAACAGGTGGCGACGATGCGCTTCCGCATCCTCAAATTCCTGCCGCCGGATCGCAAGCCGGCGCGTCCGCCCCGGCCGCATCCCGCGCTGACCCAGGACAACGCGTTCTGGTTCAAGGGCGCGCAGGAGCACCAGCTCTTGATCCAACGTTGCACCTCGTGCGGCACCCTGCGGCACCCACCCCTACCGGCCTGTGCCAATTGCGGGTCGTTGGAGTGGGACACCGTCGAGTCGAGCGGTCGCGGCACCTTGTACTCCTACGTGGTCGTCCACTACCCGCAAGTGCCGTCCTTCGAGTACCCCTTGCCGATCGGCCTGATCGAGCTCGAAGAGGGAACGCGCGTCGTCGCCAACCTCGGCAGCGTTGAGCGCGAGGACATCACGATCGGCATGCCGTTGCGGGCCGAGTTCGTCGACTTCGACGAGGAACTGTCGCTGCCGGTCTTCGTGCCGGTGGGCGCCGGCGCCGGCGCCACGGGGAAGGCAGCTGATGGACTTCACCTTCAACGAGGAGCAACTCGCGGTGTCGGAGGCGGCCACCGGCCTCTTCGGGGGACTGGTCGATCCCGAGCGGGTGGCGGCGGTCGAGCAGACGGATGACCGCATCGACCCTGACCTCTGGCAGGCGCTCGCCCGCGCCGATCTGCTCGGCCTGGCGGTGCCCGAGGCCGAGGGCGGCGCGGGCCACGGCCTGCTCGAGCTCTGCCTGCTGCTCGAGGCACAGGGCAACGCGGTCGCACCGGTTCCGCTGTGGTCGACGCTCGTCCTCGGCGCGTTGCCGGTGGCGCGGTTCGGCTCGGCCGCACAGCGCACGCGCTGGCTACCCGGCGTCGTCGCCGGCAACGTCGTTCTCACCGCCGCCCTCACGGGCACGGCGTCGAGCCCGACCTCGACGCCGCCGGTCGTCGCCGAGCCGTCCGGCGACGCTTGGATCCTCGAGGGCACCGAGCTGTCCGTGCCCCAGGCCCACCTGGCGGCGCGCATCGTCGTGCCCGCGTCGACCGGCGACGGCGTCCTTTTGGCGCTTGTGGACCCACTGGCCGACGGGCTGACGCTCGAGCGCACGGTCACCACGAACCGCGAGATCCACCCCCACGTCCGCCTCAGCGGCGTCCGCGTCGAGTCCGACGACGTCCTGGCCGCGCCGCACGCCGGGCGCGCCGTCCTCGACGACCTCCTGACGGCGGCCACCATCGGCCTGTGCGCGCTCCAGGTCGGTGTCTGCGAGGCCGCGCTGACCAAGACGGCCGCCTACTTGAACGGTCGCAACCAGTTCGGCCGGCCGCTCAGCACGTTCCAGGGCACGTTGCTGCGGGCGGCAGACGCTGCCATCGACATCGAGGCGATGCGCGTCACCTGGCAGAACGCGGCCTGGCGCTTCGACACGGGCCGGGAGGCCGCCGACGCGGCCCGTGCCGCCAAGTGGCAGGCCTCCGAGCGCGGACAGCGCACGGTCCA
>DATHPK010000146.1:0-1944 GCA_035483935.1 Acidimicrobiales bacterium | reverse complement strand
GGGCGTGGATGCCGTCGGCCTCGAGCGCGGCCGATCCGATGCGCCGCCCGGTGCGAATGCGGTACTGAGCTACCACCTCGTTTCCGATGGCGCCGACCGGCGCAGCCGCCATGACGAATCCGAGGTCGGTGATCCGTTGCGGGTGCAGAAGCCGGTTGATCGCTACGTAGGCGGCCAGAACGGCGCTCGCGCCGATGAGCACGATGACAACGATCCCGGCCAGGTCCTCGGCTTTTCCAAAGCCGTAGGTGAACCGTGGAGTCGGCGGACGCCGGCCCAGTCGGAAGGCCAGGAAGAGCGGGACGGCGGTCAGGGCGTCGGCACCGTTGTGCAAGGTGTCGCCCAGGAGGGCGACCGACCCGCTCGCGACGACAACGAGCGCCTGGATGCCGGCCGTGGCCAACAGGACGCAGAGGGAGATCGTGACGGCGCGGATTCCCTCGGTGCTGCCCTCCAGCGCCTGATCGAGGGAGTCCTTGGCGTCGTGCGAGTGGGGCGCGACGAAGCCCTGCACGAAGCCCCGGAGCCCGACCTCGTGGGCATGCGTGCCGTGGTGCCCGTGATGCTCGTGGCCGTGTGCCATCGCACGAGCCTTCCACCGGGGGCCGGCTGAAGCACCTTGCGAGCAACTTGCAGTTGCCACATCCTCGCGAGAGGCGAGGAGCGTCTGCCGATCAGCCAGTCAGCCGGTGAGTGACAGACCCGTCAATTCCCCGAGTTCGGTCAGCGCGACGTGCGGGTCGGACACCTTGATGGTGTGCATCCCGAGCTCCCGTGCTGGCTTGAGGTTCACTCCCAGGTCGTCGAGGAAGACACACTCGTCCGGCTCGACATCGAGGGCCTCGCAGGCAAGTTCGTAGAAGCGCGGATCGGGCTTGCGCACCCCGAGGACCCGCGACTCGAGGATGGCGTCGAAGAGGCTGTAGACCTCCGCCACCTCATCGGACAGGATGGCCTCTGCCCGGGTGAAGTTGTTGGTGAGGCACGCCGTCTTGTACTTCGTCCCGCAGGAGCGGATGGCGTTGACCATCTCCGGCCGTATCTCTCCGGCCAGACGCTCGAGCACCAACCGCCCGTCCAGCTCGTGCCCGAGGGCGCCCGCCTCGTGCGACCACATCGACCCGAACGTCTCGAGGTCGACCTCACCGCGCTCGAGCTTGGCCCAGGCGTTGGTGTCCGGATTCGTCGCGTTCACCGTCCGGATGAAGTCGGCCGGGAGGCCGCGCTCCGCCTCGAGGTGAGCGAACGCCTCGAAGGGGCTCGAGGAGATCACGCCTCCAAAGTCGAAGAGCACGGCCCGGATCACCACGTCACCTCCCTGGGAAGGCCATCATTCTGGCGTCTCGGGCCTGGGCCTCAGACGAAGTCCGAGCCCCCGTCGGCGTTCACGCAGGCACCAGTCACGTAGCCGTTGCGCCTCGACGCCAGGTACGCGGCGATCGAGGCGACCTCGTCGGGCAGGCCGGCCCGGCCCAGGTCGGCCGGGTGGTGGAAGTTCCGGTCGATCCACGTCATCACGTCATGCGGGTCCGCCGGGTCGAGGCCTTCGGCGGCGAACGTCTCGCGCAGGCCCTCGGTGAAGCTCGCCGTGACGATCGAGCCGGGGCACACGGTGTTCACCAAGATCCCGTCGGGCGCCAGCGACTTGGCCAAATTCTTGGCCAGGCTCGTCACAGCAGCCTTGGACGCGGTGTACGCGACGAGGTTCGGGCTCTGGCGCTGGATGGAGTGGGCCGAGAAGATCACGATCCGGCCCCAGTCCGCCGCGCGCATCAGGGGCAGCGCCGCGCGGACGCCACGGACCGCCGACATCGTGCCGAGAGCGAACGCGGTGTCCCATCCGCTGTCGTCGAGGTGTTCGAAGCGGCCCGCCCCGGGGCCGACCGTATTGACGAGGATGTTCAGCGCACCCCACCGTTCCGTCACTTCGCGGAACCCGGCTTC
>DATHPK010000145.1:0-15119 GCA_035483935.1 Acidimicrobiales bacterium | reverse complement strand
CAGCTTCCGAACTCGTATCCGAGAGCAACCGAGCTGGCCAAGTCGATCACCGCGCACGACAGCACGACCTACGACAAGGTGGAATCGCTCATCGCGTGGATGGGCCGGCACACGAGATACTCGACGGACATCCCGCCGCTGCCAAAAGGCGCGGACTCCGTCGACGAGTTCCTCTTCGGCAACCGGGTCGGTTACTGCGAGCAGATCTCGACATCGCTGGCCGTGATGTTGCGCTCGATCGGCATACCGGCGCGCGAGGCCGTCGGCTTTGTCCCCGGTGGCTACGACCCGATCACCGACCTGTACCAGATCCACGCCAACGACGCGCACGCCTGGGTCCAGGTCTGGTTCCCGGGTTTCGGCTGGCAGAGCTTTGACCCCACCGCGGTGGTCCCCGCGACCGCTCCCAGCCCCGGGGTCACTGCGCTGCACGACATCGCCGGTGCGCTTCGCCGCGTCCCCTGGGTCCCGGTTGCCGCGGTCGTGCTCGGCATGGGCCTCACCGTGTCCGTGGTGCGCTATCGCCAGCGGCGTCCCCGGGGGTGGGATGCCCGCGTTGCGCACTATGTCGAGCGCGCCGGAAGGCGAGGAGGCCGCCCGCGCCGGGCCTCCGAAACACTCCCGGAGTACGCCGGGTCACTCGACACTCTCATGGGAGAGGAGACCCACACCTGGGCCGCCCTCGCCCGCGAGGTCGAGGCCAAGGTGTACGGAGGGGGTGAGCCAGATGCGGCCGCGCAACGCGACATGCTCAGTACCGCGAGACGCACCCGTTTGCCACGCAGGGGGCGGACCCGGCGCAGGACGACCGACGCGCGGGATCAGGAACTGGCGAGCGCCTCGGCCGAGCCCGGTTAGGACGTGCGCCTCACGAGATGTCGAGGGACCGAAAGACCATGCCCGTACGCGGCTTCGGGCTGAAGTAGGTGGTCTTTGGCGGCATCCGCCGGCGGTCGTTCGCCCAGTTCTCGATCTGCTTGACCGTCGGCGGGCGCAGCAGGAACGCAGCCTGGCCCTCGCCGGTGGAAAGTGCCTCGAGCGCCTCGCTGACGCTGTGGCGGTGCATGACCTCGTGCGGCGGCAGCCCGGCGAGCACCGTGGCGACGAGATTGGAGTCGAGGTCGTTACCTTCCTGTTCCACGAGGTCGGCGTGGGGGAGCAAGAGGAAGGCCTGTCCGCCCGTGACGAACGCCAGCGAATTGGAGTCGGCCAGCGCGGCGAGGGTGCGTTCGTCGGCTGCGCCGGCCCGCACCAGGTCGAACCACTGGCCGAGCGCGCCGACGAGGTCGAAGTCCGCCGGCAGCCCGCTCACGGTGCGGTGGATGGCACCGACGGTCAGCTGGTCCTCGGAGAGCTCCACCACGAGCGCGAGCACGAGGTCGTGGGGTCCGGGCGCGTTGGCACTGGCCGCGCGGGCCTCCGCCTGGTAGGTCTGCGCCGTCGAGTAGCGGTGGTGGCCGTCGGCCAGCACGACCGGCGCGCGGCCGACGGCGGCGTTGACGGCGGCGATCGCGTCGGGGTCGCTCAGGACCCACAGCTGGTGCCGTACGCCGTCGTCGTCGTACGCATCGCCGACCGGCTCGTCGTCGGTCGGGTCGAACGTCGCCGTGACGCCGTCGGCCATGGAGAGGCCCCAGATCGGCGACAGGTTGGCGCGAGTGGCGCGGAGCAGGTCCAGGCGGTCGCTCTTCGGCTTCGGCAGCGTCTGCTCGTGGGGGAGGATGTCGCTCTCCTCGCCGGGGTCGGCGAGCCCGAGCAGTCCGATGACACCGGTCGTGGCACGGCCGTTCGTGTCGGTCATCCGGTAGGGGTAAAGGCACGGTTCGGGATCGGCGACGAGAATGCCCTCGTTGAGCCAGCGGTAGAAGAGGTCGGTGGCCACCGCGTAGCGATCGCGCCCGCCGGAGAGGTCGGCCTCGGGTAGCTCGACGAGGACTGCGTTGGCGTGGTGACGCGACGCCAGATGCACCCGCTCGGTCGCAGAGATCACGTCGTAGGGCGGGGCGATGACCTGGGCCAGAGGCGCCACCTCCGGCTGGTACCGCAGACCGCGGAACGCTTCGAATCGAGGCACCGTGCCACTCTGACACACAGGGGACAGGACCGGTACAGGGCCTTCCGTAGACTCGCTGCATGGCCGGTGTCGAGGACGTGGACGATCTCGGCGGCGTGCAGGACCTCACCGAGGACGTCAAGCCGGACCTCGCGGAGCCGCCGTCCTCGGAGGAGCCGGATGAGGGCCTGGACCGGATCGTCACCGTCCCCAACGTCATCACCCTGCTGCGCCTGGCCTGCATCCCGCTGTTCCTGTGGTTGCTCTTCGGGCTGCACAAGCAGACGGCCGCTGCCATCCTGCTGGCCGTCCTCGGTGCCACCGACTGGGTCGACGGTTACGTGGCGCGGCGCTTCAACCAGGTGTCGACCTTCGGGAAGGTGCTCGACCCGACCGCCGACCGGCTCTTGGTGGGGACTGCCGTGATCTCTGTCATGGTGTACGGCGCCGTCCCGCTGTGGTTCGGCATTGCGACCATCGTACGGGAGGTCCTGGTCTCGGTCATGGTCCTGTTGCTCGCTTCGCTGGGCGCGGCGCGCATCGATGTGTTGTGGGTGGGGAAGGCGGGCACATTCGGGTTGATGTTCGCCTATCCGACCTTCCTTCTCGCGTACGGGGGCGCGAGCTGGCAGGCCCCGATCACGGTGATCGCCTATGTCACGGGCATCACCGGGCTCGTGCTGGCATGGATCGCCGCGGGCAGCTACATCGGCCCCGCCCGCAAGGCGCTGCGTGAAGGCAGGGCGGCGAGACAATTGCGCGACGTGAACGGCAGCCCGGCGTGAAGGCGGTGATCATGGCCGGCGGTGAGGGCACCCGCCTCCGCCCGCAGACGTCGAACCTGCCCAAGCCGATGCTGCCGCTCGTCGGCCGGCCGATGATGGAGCACATCGTGTCGCTCCTGCGCCGGCACGGCATCACCGACATCGTCGTCACCGTTGCGTTCTTGCCGAACGCGATCCGGAGCTACTTCGGCGACGGCAGCGAGCTCGGCGTGCGCATGGCCTACGCCACCGAGGAGACGCCGCTCGGAACGGCCGGCTCGGTGCGCAACGCGATGGAGCAGCTGACCGAGCGCTTCCTCGTCATCTCGGGTGACGTGCTGACCGACATCGACCTGACCGAGGTCATCGCGTTCCACGACAAGAACGAGGCGCTCGCCACCATCGCGCTCAGTGCGGTCGAGAACCCGCTCGAATTCGGCATCGTCATCACCAGGGAGGACGGCAGCATCGAGCGCTTCTTGGAGAAGCCCGGCTGGGGGCAGGTCTTCAGCGACACCATCAACACCGGGATCTACGTGCTCGAACCGGAGATCTTCGAGCGGATCCCGGAGGGCCGTCCGGTTGACTTCTCCGGCGAGGTGTTCCCGAGTGCCCTCGAGGAGGGCCGGCCCATGTACGGCTACGTCGCCGACGGCTACTGGGAGGACGTCGGGACGACGGCCGCATACCTGAAGGCGCACGAGGACATCCTGGAGGGCAAGGTCGACGTCGAGATCTCCGGGTTCGAGCTGCGTCCGGGCATCTGGGTCGGGAAGGGATCGACGATCGACCCGACCGCGCGCCTCGAGTCGCCGACCTACGTCGCGGAGAACTGCACCGTCGACGGCCACGCCGTCGTGGGCGCCTACACCACGCTCGGCGCGAATGCCCGCGTGGCCGAGCGCGCCGAGGTACGGCGCTCGGTGATCGGGGAGAACTCCTATCTCGGCCCCGGCAGCCGGGTGGAGGGAGCCGTGCTCGGGCGTTCGTGCGATCTGCGGGTCGGCGCGCGCATCGAGCCGGGCGCGGTGCTGGGCGAGGGTTGTCTCGTCGGCGCGCACGCCGAGGTACGCAGCGACGTCAAGGTCTACCCCTACAAGGTGGTCGAAGCCGGCGCACAGGTGAACGCCTCGATCGTGTGGGAGTCGGGGGGGGCGCGCACCCTGTTCGGCCGCGAGGGCGTCATGGGCATCGCCAACGTCGACGTGAGCCCGGAGCTCGCCGTGCGCCTCGCCAAGGCCTGGGCGTCGGGCTTCGAAAAGGGCTCCTCCATCACGGCCTCGAGGGACACCAGCCGGGCGGCCCGGGTGCTCAAGCGTGCGCTGATGGTGGGCTGCAATGCAGTCGGCGTCAACGTGGCGGACCTGGAGCTGGCCACCGTCCCCGTGACCCGCCATCAGGTGCGGGCCCGGGCGAGCCGTGGTGGGATGACGGTACGGCTGAGCCCCGATGACCCCCAGTCGGTGGTCATCCGTTTCTTCGACGAACGGGGCATCGACCTGTCCGAGACGGACCAGCGGCGGGTCGAGCGCATGTTCCACCGCGAAGAGTTCAGGCGGGTCACGGCAGGGGAGATCGGTGACATCGACTTCTCGCCTCGCGTGATTGAGCACTACACCGGCGACGTGGTTCAGGCGTTCGGGCTCCAGCGCGAGGAGGACCGTCAGGTCAAACTCGTGCTCGATCTCTCCTACGGCGCCGCCAGCTTCGTCATGCCGAACCTCCTCTCGAAGGTCGGCGCCGACGTGCTGAGCATCAACCCGTACGCCCAGACACCGGGAATGATGGCCATCGATCGCGTCGTGAGCGAGGATCGGGTCGCCGAAGCAGTGCGCGGGTCGGGCGCGGACCTCGGCGCAGTCATCGATCCGGGCGGGGAGCGGCTCACACTCATCGACGGTCGTGGGCGGGTGCTGACCGACGACGAGGCGATCATGGCGTTCATCGAGCTGGCCGCCCAGGAAGGCGACACGCGCAAGGTCGTGTTGCCGGTGACGTCCAGCGCCGCGACATTGCACGCCTGCGCGGAACGCGGGATCGAGGTCGCGCTCGCGCCCCTCTCCACGTCTGAGTTGCTCGAGACGGCAGCCTCCGGCGGCGTCTCGTTCGCATCAGACCGCCGCGGTGGCTATGTGTTCCCCTCCTTCCTCCCTGCCTTCGATGCGGCGGCGGCCCTGGCCCGTCTCCTGTCGCTGCTGGCCCGGGGGACGACCTCCCTCGAGGAGTTGGTCGACAGCATGCCGGCGATGCCGGTCGTGCACGAAGAGGTGGCGACGCCCCTCGAGCAGAAGGGCCTGATCATGCGGACCCTCATGGAACAGCTGGCTGAGCAGGGAGCCGACCTGGTGCTGGTGGACGGCATCAAGATCCTGGCCGACGACGGCTGGGCCCTCGTCGTCCCCGATACCGAGGATCCTGTCACCCACGTGTGGGCCGAGGGGGCCGACCTGCCGGGCTCGGTGTCGCTCGCAACGGCGTACGTCGAGCGCATCACCGCGCTGTCCGACGGCTGACGGCCGACGGCCTCCATCCACGACAGCACGATCGAGCACGCACCCGCAACCCCGTCCGGCTCCGCGACGCCAGCGGCGGCTGCACAGCAGGTCCGGTATGGTCGCTCCTCATGAACATCCCCGATGACCTCCGGTACTCTCCGGAGCACGAGTGGGTGCGCGTCGAAGGCTCGCGCGCACGCATCGGCATCACGGACTACGCGCAAGATGCGTTGGGCGACATTGTGTTCGTCGATCTGCCGTCGGTAGGCAGCGAGGTCGAAAAGGGCGCGCAGTTCGGTGAAGTGGAATCGACAAAGTCGGTGTCGGAGATCTACGCCCCCGTGTCGGGAACGGTGGCCGCGGTGAACGACACACTGACGTCGAACCCCGAGCGGATCAACCAGGACCCCTACGGCGACGGCTGGATCTGCGAGGTCGAGCTGGCGTCGGACGCCGATGTGGCGGCCCTCCTGGACGCGGCCGCGTACGGTGAGCTGACGGCGGACTGAATCCGTGTTCGGGCAGCCCGTGCCGTCCGGAGACCGCCGTCGGGGGTTGGGGTACCGTGGACGCCGTGTTCTGTAACAACTGCGGGCATCGCAACCCCGAGGGCGTCAATTTCTGTTCCTCGTGTGGGCACGCGCTGCTGGCGGAGGGTGACGAGGCGACGATCACGCTCCACCCGGCCGACGATCCCGAATCCGGTGAAGTCCGCCTCGACGTCGAACAGGTGGAGGTGCCCCACGGGGCGGGGGTCCTCGTCGTGACGCGGGGTCACAACATAGGGGCGCGCTACCTGCTCGGGGACCAGGTGGTCCGGGCCGGACGCCACCCCGAGAGCGATATCTTCCTCGACGACATCACGGTCTCCCGGCGTCACGTCGAGATCGTGCCCAAGGACGGGGGAGCCTACGTCGTGCGCGACGTGGGCTCGCTGAACGGGACGTATGTCAACCGGGAGCGAATCGACGAGGTGCAACTCGCACCCGGCGACGAGCTGCAGATCGGCAAATTCAAGCTCGTCTACCTGGTGGCGGGGAACGAGTGAGCAGCCGCACGTATCTCTCCATCGGTGATGTCCTGACGCTCCTGCGGGAAGAGTTCCCCGACGTCACCATCTCGAAGATCCGTTTCCTCGAGAGCCAAGGTCTGGTCAACCCGGAACGCTCGCCGTCGGGGTACCGCAAATTCTTCGAGCACGACGTCGAACGCCTGCGCTGGGTGCTCCGCCAGCAGCGCGAGCACTTCCTGCCCCTCAAGGTGATACGCGACCGCTTGGCCGACGGTGATCTCGACGACCCGGCGCACGGCGGGGCCAACGGGAAGCCGGCCGAGCCGGCTTTGTCCACGTCCAACGCGGCGGCCTCCGTTGGTACCGCCGTCGACGAGCAGCCCACCAAGGCTGACGAAGAAGCCATGGCCCGCATCCTGGCCGATGCGTCGCGCCGCGCCGCGCTCATGCCCGAGGCGGCGCAGGTCCGCCGCGGGCTGCAGGTCGTGGGGGAGGGAGCGACGTCTGACGCCGTGCCTCCGGCCGTGGCGCCCGCACGCGACAAAGGCGCCGATGTCGCAACCCGTGCCGGGCAGTCGGATGGCACGCCAGCCGACATCGCCGCGGGACCCACGGCGTCCGACGCCGGGGGGAAGGACGACGCCGCGCCACGCGCCGGGAAGTCGCGCGCACCGGCCGCACCCGCGCCGTCGGAGACGCCGGTCCGTTCCTCCGCCTCCAAGAGCACCGGCGGCCCCGCGGCCGCGGTCGCGGCCGCGAACAGCATGGCGACCGGGGCCAGCCTGACCGCCCAGGAGGTCTGCGCCGCATCCGGGCTGTCGTCCGATGAGCTGGAAGGCCTCGAAAGCTTCGGCCTGATCGTCCCCCTGCGAGTCGCGGGCATGCAGACCTACGACGAGGAGGCCTTGGCCGTCGCGAACCTGGCGGCGGCCTTCCGCGGCTTCGGGATCGAGCCGCGCCACCTGCGGCTGTATCGCAACACGGTGGACCGTGAGATGGGCCTGATCGAGCAGGTCATCATCCCGCTGTTGCGCCAGCGGAACCCCGAGTCCCGCCAGCGGGCCCTCGAGGGGGCTGACCAGCTGGCGGCCCTGGGCCAGTCGATGCGGGCCTCGCTGCTACGCCAGGCCCTCCGTCAGCATCTGGGGGGGTGACGCAACCCCGCGATCGGGCGCTACATTTCTGTACGTGGTCCGTGTGCTCCTTCGTGCGGTCCGGGTGGATCTGCAGTCGAACACCCCTGTCCTCCTGCTCCAGGAGACCGACGGTGAGGGGCGCACGCTCCCGATCTTCATCGGCAGCCCCGAGGCGACCGCCATCGCCTACGCGCTGCAGGGCGTGACCATGCCCCGTCCGTTGACGCACGACCTGATGCGGGACGTGCTCGGCTCTCTCGACATCAGTGTCGAGCGGGTGATCATCACCGAGCTCCGGGCCTCCACGTACTACGCGGAGCTGCACCTCTTGCGGGGCAAGGAGCGCACCGTGGTCTCCAGCCGGCCCTCCGACGCCGTCGCGGTGGCGGTGCGGACGGAGTCGCCGATCTTCGTCTCCGACGAGTTGATGGAGTTCGAGGGGATCATCCTGACGCTCGAAGCGGAGGACGAGGAAGAGGAGACGCCCGACGAACTGGTGGGCCAGTTCCGCCAGTTCCTCGACTCGGTGCGGCCGGAAGACTTCGAGGGGTGAGCCGACCCCGTTGGGCGCTCGCCGTGCTGGCGGGCGCCGGCCTCTGCCTCGCGGCGTGCAGCAGCAGCCCGAGCCCGAAGCAGTCGACGACGACCACCCACCGCGCCACGACGAGCTCGTCCTCCACGACCTCCTCGACGAGCGGCGGCTCGACGACGAGCTCGACAGCCGCCACCTCGCCGGCGTGCAGCCACATCTCCGCCAGCGCCGGCCAGTCCCAGGGCGCCGCCGGCACGATCACCGGCGTGGTCACGGTCACGAACACCGGGACGACGTCCTGCACCGTCGACGGGTACCCGACGATGGCGCTGTACTCGGGGAGCGGCGCCCCGCTCACCGTCACGATGGTGAACGGGTTGACCGTGAGCGTCACACCCCAGGCGAGTGCGCCGCCGTCGTCCGTCACGGTCGCGCCGTCCTCGACGGCACAGTTCGCCTACCAGTTCTCCGACGTGCCGGTGGGAGCCGAGACCAGCTGTCCCATGTCCGAGCAGGCGACGACGGCCATGCCGGGCACGTCCGTCTCCTCGGCGTACTTCCCCTTGGCCATCGACCCGTGTAACAACGGGACGATCAGGGTGTCACCCGTCTACAAGACGTCCTAGGCGTTCGGCGCCACCAGGATGCGGCCCCGGACGGCGGCATCCAGGACGCGGCCGAGAGCTGCGGTGAGGCCGTCGAGGCCGATCTCCTCGTTGACCATGTCTTCGCACTGTCCGAGTGGGAACGCCTCGGCCATTTCGGACCAGAGCTCGCGGCGCTCCTCGATCGGCGTCGCGACGGTGTCGATCCCGAGCAGGGCGACGCCGCGCACGATGAAGGGGTACACCGTCGTCGAGAGGTCATAGCCCCCGGTGAGGCCGCTCGCCGCCACGGCCCCGCCGTAGCGCACCGTCCTGAGCGCTTCGGCCAGCGCCATGCCGCCGACGCAGTCGACGACGGCGCCCCAGAGCTGCGGCCCCAGTGTGCGGCCGTCGTCCTCGGTGAACTGGCGGCCGACGACTTGCGCCGCGCCGAGCTCCTTCAGGTAGTCGTGCTCTGCCGTCTTTCCCGACGATGCGACCACCTCGAACCCGGCCTTGGCCAAGAGGGCCACGGCGGCGCTGCCGACCCCGCCGGACGCCCCGGTCACCAGCACCGGGCCGTCGTCGACCGTCGTCCCGTGCTGGCGCAGCCGGTGCATGGAAAGCAGTGCGGTCAAGCCCGCCAGGCCGATGATGGCGGCGTTGCGACAGCTCAGGGCCTCGGGGAGCGGCACGACCCAGTCGGCGGGCACCCGTGCGTAGGCGGCGAACCCTCCGTGGTGGGCCACACCCAGGTCGTACCCCTGCACGAGAACGCGCCGGCCCACGACGAACTCGGCGCTCGAGCTCTTCTCGACGGTGCCAGTGAGCTCGACGCCCGGCACGAGCGGGAACTTCCGGGCGACCCGGTTGCCCGGGCGGGTGACCATGGCGTCCTTGAAGTTGATGGCGGTCCACTCGACGCGGACCAGCACCTCACCCTCGGGGAGGTCCTCGTCGGACAGTTCCACGACGGCCGGCCTGATCACCTCCCCCGACTTCGAGAGCAGGTATGCCGGGAAGCGCATCGACTCACTGTAGAGGCCGTCGGTGGCCGTCTCCGCCTCGGCGGACTCCGCCGGGTACGTTCGCACAGTGGTGCTCACGAGTGGAGACTACGGGCGTTGGCCGTCCCCTCTGACCGCGGCGGAGGTCGCCCGCGGCAAGGTGTCACTGGCCGAACTGTGGTCCGACGGTGCCGCGCTCTACTGGCTCGAATCACGGCCCGAGGAGAACGGGCGGGCCGTGCTCGTTCGGGCGGGCGACGACGGCCCCCGTGACCATTCCCCGGCGGGTGTGAGCATCCGCAGCCGGCTGCACGAGTACGGCGGCGGGGCCGTGTGCCTCGTGCCGGGAGGAGCCGCCGGCCGCTTTGCCTACGTGGACCAGGCGGACCAACGGGTGTGGCTCTGCGACGGACACGCGGCCGCACCGGGGACTGCGGAGACAAGGCCACTGTCGCCGCCCGCGCCCCAAGGCTCGTCCTACCGCCACGGCGGGCTGAGCCCGACGGCCGACGGACGATGGGTGTTGGCCGTCCGTGAGGCCCACACGGGCGACGGGGGACCCCCGCAGCGGAGCATCGTCGCGCTGTCCACGTTCGCCGGCGGCCCGTCCGAGTCGACGTTGCTGGGCGGTGAGCACGACTTCTTCGGTGCACCACGCGCGGACGCCAGCGCGGCTCGGCTCGCCGTCGTGGCCTGGGACCACCCGAATATGCAATGGGACGCTTCATTGCTCGTCGTCGTCCAGCTCGGCCGCGCCGGCTCCTCCGATTCCGGCGACGAGGTGCTCGTCCCGACGGGGAGACCCTGGGTCGCGGCCGGCGGTCCCGACGAGTCGATCGGGCAGCCGGCCTGGCAGCGCGACGGCACGCTGCGCTTCGTGTCGGACAGGCGCGGATGGTGGCAGCCCCATGTCCACCCCGGCACACCGGACGCCGGCAAGGGGCCCGTGCCGCTCACCGACGTCGCGGCCGAGTTCCACGGTCCCGACTGGGTTCTGGGCCAGACCACGTTTGCGGAGTTGCCCGACGGCACGGTGGTGGCGCGCCAGACCTCGGCGGGCCGCGACACGGTGGTGCGCCTGCGGCCGGGGGCGCCACCCGACCCGGTCCCGCAACCCTGCGTGTCGATCAGCGCGCTGTGCGCGCACAACGACGGGCTGGCGCTGATCGGCAGCACCCCGGACGCTCCCACGAGCGTGTGGATGATCGAGGCGACCGGCACGCCGCGACCACTTCGGCCCACCCCGAGGTCAACTGCTGCGGCCAGTCTCCGACGAGAGGATCTCGCCCGGGCCGAGCCGTTCACCGTGACCGGGCGCAGCGGCCGCGTCGTGCACGGGACGCTCTACCGCCCCCGTCGGCCCGCGGCCGACGCCATCGACGCGGCCACGACGCCACCGCAAGCCCAAAGCCCGCCACCGCTCGTCACGTGGTGTCACTCCGGCCCGACGTCCGCCTGTCAGAGCGGGCTCGACCTGGCGCTGCAGTTCTTCACGTCCCGCGGCTTCGCCGTCGCCTGTGTGGATTATGTGGGAAGCACCGGGTACGGGCGCGCCTACCGCTGCGCCCTCTGGGGCCAGTGGGGTGTGGCGGACGCGGAGGACTGCCTCGATGCCGCCCGGCACCTCGCCGACCGTGGTGATGTCGACGCCGACCGCATGGCGGTGCGCGGCGGCAGCGCCGGCGGCATGACGGCACTCAACGCCCTCGCGGCGGGGGAGGGTTTCAAGGCGTGCACCGCTCTCTATGCCGTCACCGACCTGTTGAGCCTGGCCGCCACCACCCACGATTTCGAAGCGCACTACAACGACCGCCTCATTGGGCCGCTCCCCGAAGCCCGAGACCGCTTCGTCGAGCGGTCCCCGGTCAGCCGGGCCGGCGCCATGACCGGGGCCGTGCTCCTGCTGCAAGGCACGGACGACGCCGTGGTGCCCCCGCTCCAGGCGCAGCGCATGCACGATGCTCTTGACGCCGCCGGTACCCCGTGCGACCTGCGGTTCTTCGAGCGAGAGGGGCACGGCTTCCGCCGCGCGGACACCTTGATCGCATGCCTCGAGGCGGAATTGGCGTTCTACCAGGAGAGGCTGCACCTCTAAAATCGGCGGTGGGTTCCGCCTCCGCCTAATCCATTGCGCGAGGATTTCGACAGGCCATGCCGATGACCGCTTCGACCATCACCGACTGGGGCAATCGTTGTCATGCCGTGGCGCGGCAGGCATTCGACCGGGTGCGGCGGATCTCGCCGGTGAACGGCGACGCCTTGCTCTACGGGACCAGTGCCGTTTTCGCCCTCGGCACGATCTATACGTCGACGAACGGGCTCTACGAGGTGTGGGGACGCATGGCGCTGGCGCCGTTCGCATTCGGCGCCGTGGCCTCCCTCGGCCTCGCACTGTTCCTCCGGCGTGCCCGCGCCAGGCAGCCCGGCCGCCGGCTGACTCCGCTCCAGCATCGCCGTGCGTGGGTCGCGCGCATCGGGGTCGCTGTGTGCGTGTTCGCCGGCGCGCTCGCCGTCCCGCTGGGCATGGAGGTCATGTGGCGCTTCGACGGCGTGGCCGGCTCGCATCAGCAGCCCGAGGTTGGCACGGTGGAGGTCGGCGGACAGGACCTCGTCAAGGGCGTGGACCCTTACCGCAAGATCGTCAAGCTCAACCACGCGGTGGCGTACCACGCGCCCGGTGAGCCGGACACCCCCGGCTTCCTGCCCTACCTACCGCTCATGGCGGTGCTCGGGATCCCGAGCGACATCTGGCCCAACAACGGCCTGAGCGACGCGCGCATCTTCTTCTGTGTCACGACACTTGCGGTCGCGGCAGTGGCGCTCTATCTGTGCCGTGCAAGCGGCCGCCGCAAGATCCGGGCGCTCCAGGCCCTCATCATCCTGCCCCTCGCCTCACTGCCCCTGGCGACGGGGGGCGACGACATCCCCGTCGTGGCCTTCCTCCTCCTGGCGATGGTGTTGGCGCAGCGCCGGCGGCCGTTCGCGTCCGGCGTCGTGCTGGGCATCGCGTCGGCGATGAAGTTCACCGCCTGGCCGCTGGCGGTGCTGGCGCTGTTCGCAGCCCGGAACCGCAAGGGCGAGCGCAAGCCGCTCACCATGCTGGCGGGGCTGCTCGTCGTCGCGATCCCGACCATCTTCCCCTTCGCCCTGCGCGGTCCGATCGCGCTCATCGATGACGTCGTGCTCTTCCCGCTGGGGCTGAGCGCGATTCCCTCGACCGCCGCCAGCGCGCTGCCGGGGCACGACCTGGTCCACGCCTTCCCCGGCTTGAGCCGGATCCTGCCGCTCTCGGTCGGGCTCGTCCTCGCGGTGGTCCTCGCCCGGTACCTCTACAAGCACAAGCCCAGCACCGTCTCGCAGGTGTGCAACATCTCGGGCGTCGTCATGAGCGCACTCATCCTGCTCGCGCCGAACCCGCGCGTCGGCTACCTGCTGTACCCGATCAACTTCTTCGTCTGGGCCTATCTGTTGTCGCCGCGCCCGGAGGAAGTCGAGCTCCTCCCGACCGGCGGCACGGAGGACGAGACCGAACCAGCGGCGATTGCCGCTTGAACGCGTCGCGCTTCGCCGTTAACTCTCGGCGTTAACTTTGGTCGTCGTTCTGCTGGAGCAGGCGGATCGTGAAGTCCGTCGCGCCAGACGGCGGCGCCCCGTGGCCGAAGCTCGTGGGAGGAATGGTCGCCCCCATCTCCCAGTAGTAGCCGTCGGTGCCCGCCAGCTTCCCGAGGACCTCCAGCGCGCCCGGATCGTTGGCTGCCGCACCTTTGTCGAAGACCTGCCAGCCCTGCTGCTCCATGCTGGAGGCGAAGAAGGCGAGCAGCGCGCCCTGCGAGTCGGTTGATCGCAGCGTCACCTGTGCGTCGTACTGCCCGGCGCCCGCGGCGTTGTTCTGGTGTGAGGTGCGGACCGAGCCGACCGGCACCGTGACGGCGTTGATGATGTTCGAGGGCGGTTCGCCCGAGCCGACGATCGGCTTCAGCGCGTCGGCGGCCGGTTCCCCTCGCAGGGAGCTTCCCGGCACGGCGCTCGGCGCACCTGACGTCTTCACCGGGGCGGGTGTTTGGGAGGAGACGATCCCCAAGGTCACGAACGTGGCGAGGATCACGACGGCGAGACCGAGCACCACCATCGCCGGCCGGATGGAAAACCCGCCGGGAGTCGGCGGACGGACCGGCTCCGCGTCGGCCGGAGCGGCGTCCCGAGTGTGGGTGTCGTGCAGCGTCATGACCCATGCAGCCTACGGCTGGGCCGACCACCCGAAATGGTCGACCGGGCCGTGTCCGGCACCGAGACGCCAACCGGCGCTCCCGGCGAGCGCACGGCGAACGGAGTCCTTGGCTGCGGTGATGGCGTCGAGCACCTCGTCGCCTTGGGCGAGGTGGGCGGTGATTGCGGCCGACAGGGAGCAGCCGGTGCCATGGTCGTTGCCGGTCTCGACCCGCGTGCCCGGCAACACGGTGACCCCTTCGGGGCCGACCACGACGTCATCCGCCGAGTCGGTGAGGTGGCCTCCCTTGACGACCACCCAGCGGGCACCCCGTGCCCTGATTTCCTCGGCCACCGCCACCCGCGCCTCGAGTGGCACCAAGGCGTCGACCGTCGTCTGACCCAGAACGGCTGCCTCGCGCAGGTTCGGCGTTGCGACCAGCGCCTGGGGCAGCAGCCGCTCGAGATAGGCGGCCACGCCGTCCGACGCCAAGAGGGAGTGGCCTGTGGACGACACGAGCACGGGGTCGACGACGAGACCCGGCAGGCGGCCCTGCTCGGCGAGGCAGGCCACCTCGGCCACGATCGCGCCGTCGGCCAGCATGCCCGTCTTGACGCTGCGGACCGCGAAGTCGTCCAGGACCGCCTCGATCTGCAACCGCACGAACGCCGGATCGAGGGCGACGGACCCGCGGACCCCCATCGTGTTCTGCGCGGTCACCGCGGTCAGCGCGCTGGTGCCGTGGACGCGGAGTGCCGCGAACGTCTTGAGGTCCGCCTGTGCGCCCGCACCGCCCCCCGAGTCCGAGCCTGCGATCGTCAACGCAGCGGGCGGAGTGGGGTTTTTCGACATCCGGGCCACGATAGGCGGGCTCCGAGGTATGGTCGTTCGGGTGGAGACACCGCCTCGCAGCGATGTGACCAGCGCCGATGCAACCGATCACCTCTGCATCGCCGGTGAACTGCTGGAGTCCCGGCTGCTGCTGGGCACGGGCGGCATGACGAGCCTGCACGCCTTGCGTGCCGCGCTCGAGGAGTCGCGTACTGCTCTGGCCACGGTGGCGGTGCGCCGGGTCGAACCCTCGCGTCAGGGCTCGCTCCTCACTCTGTTCGACGAGCTCGGCGTCCGGGTCCTTCCGAACACGGCGGGTTGTGCCACCGCGTCGGAGGCGGTCCTCACGGCGAAGCTGGCCCGCGAGGCGTTCTGCACCGACTGGGTGAAGCTCGAGGTCATCGGGAACGACCGCACGCTGCTCCCCGACGCCGTCGAGCTTCTGCTCGCGGCGGAGCAACTCGCCGAGGACGGGTTCGTGGTCCTGCCCTACACGAC
>DATHPK010000144.1:0-16921 GCA_035483935.1 Acidimicrobiales bacterium | reverse complement strand
TGCCTATCTCTCCGAGCTCTTCGTCGTCCCGTTCGTGGTGTCGCCGTTGCGCTCGCCCTGGCGGCCGTGGTGGTCCCGACTGTCTTGGCGGCGGGTCCGTCGGCGCCCGCCGCCGCGGCCGGACTGAGCGCCTACGTGCCGTCGGGTCAGCCGGACGCCGCCGGGACCGTGTGGCTGTGCCGTCCGGGGCAGGCCGCCAACCCCTGCAACTTCCCCCAGCAGGCGACGGTGGTCCCGGCCAGCGGTCCGCGGACCGTGCAGAACGGTTCGGCCACGACCTCGTCGAAGTTCGACTGCTTCTACGTGTACCCGACCGTCAGCACGCAGAAGTCGGCCAACGCCAACCTCAAGATCCAGGCGGGCGAGGTGGGCGCCGCCATCGCGCAGGCCTCGCGGTTCTCGTCGGTGTGCCAGGTCTGGGCGCCGATGTACACGCAGCGCACGGCGTCGTCGCTGGCCCAGGGACTCGGCGCGGCACCCGGCGCCGATGCCGTCGCCTACGCGAGCGTGCTCTCGGGCTGGAAGGACTATCTCGCCAACTACAACGACGGGCGCCCCATCGTCTTCATCGGGCACTCGCAGGGCTCGGCGATGCTCATCCGGCTCCTGGCGAGCCAGGTGGACCCCAACCCGGCGCTGCGGACCCGCACCGTCCTTGCCATTCTCCCCGGGGGCAACGTGACGGTGCCGGTTGGAAGGTCGGTCGGCGCCACCTTCCGCCGTCTCCCGGTCTGCACGTCCTCGGGGCAGGCCGGCTGCGTCATCGCCTACTCGAGCTTTCCCAACCAGCCGCCGAGGAACTCGCTGTTCGGGCGACCCGGCCAGGGGGTGAGCCTGCAATCTGGGCAAAAGGCGACGAGGGGCGTCAAGGTCGCCTGTGTCAACCCTGCGGCGATCGGCGGTGGCACCGCCGGTCTCGATCCCTACTTCGTGACGCCAACGGCGACACCGCCGCCTCCACCCGTAGCGACGCCGTGGGTGACCTATCCCGGCCTCTATTCGGCAACGTGCAGGTCGGGCGGCGGCGCCAGCTGGCTCCAGGTGAGGACACTCGTCCGGGCCGGAAGACCGGTAATGACGCAGAGCCAAGGGGCCCAGTGGGGGTACCACGCCGATGACATCAACCTGGCTCTCGGCAACCTCGTCGACGACGTGAAGGCCGCGGAATCGACGTATGCGTACCGCGGCTGAGTCCCCCGGCGCGTGCGCGCCCTCTACGACGGGGTCAGCCCGAGAAAGCGCATCGACAGCTCGAGCACTTCGGCACGGAGCGGATCGTGCTCGATGCCGGCGACGAGGGGATGGGTGACGACGCCACCGATCGCCGACGCGACCATGGCCACGCGCACGCGCGAACGTGGATCATCTCCATCACCGAGTAGCGCGGCGAACAAGCGGGCCATGAGCTGTTGGTACCGCTCGTGCTCGCCCAACAGGCGGACGATGACCGGGTCGTGCAGGAGCGGGCTCACCAGACGCCGGCGCCCGATCGCAAGGTCGATCACCTGCCCGAGGAGCGTCGACAAGGCCGCTGGGTCACCGCGCTTGGACTCGGCTGCCTCGAGGGCGGGCTCCAGCTTGGCGAGCTCGAGGTCGACCGCGGCGACGACGATCGCCTCTTTCGTGTGGAACTGGTGGTAGACCGCGGCCTTCGTCACCCCCAACGCGTCGGCGATCATCTGCAGCGAGGTCCCGCTGACGCCGTGTTCGCCGAACAGATCGAGTGCGACGACAGCGGTCCGGACCCGGGCCGCGCTGTAGGAGGTCGGACCGAGACCGAGGTTGGCCACGGGACCGCGCGAGCTCATGGCCGCGACCGTAGCCGGTACCGTCCCAGCTCCTAGCCGCTCGGCTAGCTCGAGAGTCCGCCGGCGGAACGCGGACGACACTGATGGAGAAGGAAGGGCCCGGCATGTCGGCGACGACTTCGTCCACGGGCGCCGGGTTCCCCGATCACGACCAAGAAGTTGCTGCTCGTCCCGTAACCTGACGCCGTGTCGCCGCAGGTCGTCATGGTTTCGGACACCCACTTCTCGCTCCGGACCCCCGAGGCGCAGCGGAACTGGGATGCCGTCGTGCGTCACGTCGCGACGCTCCGGCCTGACCTGGTGGTGCACGTCGGCGACGTTTCGGTCGACGGCGCCCATCGACCCGACGAGCTCCGGCTGGCCCGGGAGCAGCTGGAGCGGCTGCCCGTCGACTGGCTCGCGGTGCCCGGCAACCACGACGTCGGTGACAACCCCGACGACGCGCCCGGCGACGACGGGCTGACAGACGGACGCCTGGCGCGCTGGAGGGAGGCCTTCGGCCCGGATCGCTGGTCCGTCGATCTCGGCGCCTGGCGGCTGATCGGCCTCAACGCGCAGGTGTTCGGCGCCGGCGGTCCCGACGAAGACGAGCAATGGGAATTCCTCGAGGAGGCGCTCGGCGGGTCACGGCGAAAGGTGCTCGTCACGCACAAGCCGTTGACGGCCGATGCCGAGGAGTTGGCGGCGGCGCCGGCGTATCGCTTCGTGCCCGCTCCCGCCCGTCTCCGACTGACCAGGCTGTGCAG
Source organism: Acidimicrobiales bacterium (assembly GCA_035483935.1). Lineage (GTDB taxonomy): Bacteria > Actinomycetota > Acidimicrobiia > Acidimicrobiales > RAAP-2 > Bog-473. Next base: position 14,367 of record DATHPK010000144.1, on the reverse strand, counting down.
AGACGGGCGCGTGGAAGCCGTCGTCAGCGGGCACGTCCACCAGCAGCGGCGGCTTGCGGCCGCGGGCATGACCCACCTGTGGGCCACCACGACCTGGGCCGTGCTCCCCGACGAGCTGCAGCCCGTGATCGGCGCCAAGCGCTGCGGGATCCTCGAGCTCAGCCTGCCCGATGCAGGCGACGTCGAGACATCGTGGGTCGAGCCGAGCGGCATGGCCCAGTTGACCCTGGGCGAAGACATCGCGAGCCCGTACGAGCGGCTTGTCGACGAGCCGGCTCCATAGAAAGAGAGGCGCCGCCATGGCCATGGGAAGTCGACCGGAGGTGCAGACCGCTCCGGCGCCGGTCGTGGCCCTCGACGTCGCGCTCGGCATGGAGCAGATGGTGACCGCCCTCGCCAGGGTCCCGTTCCGTCATCCGTTTGCGGGACCCTCCTCGGCGCTGTCCAACCTCGGGATGTCGGTCACGCGTGAGACCATCCGCGCCTTCATGGGCTACGCGTCCGCCCTGCGGATCCCCGAGTTCCGCTCCCTCGAGCTGTTCCTCGACGAGATCTGCAAGGTCATCATGCCGCCGTTCGTCCATTCACTCGACGTGGCGTGCCATCAGACCGAGCTGGGCGGTGTCCCGGGAATCATCTACCGGCACCGGCAGGAGCCGCCGCTCGGGGTCATCCTCTACCTGCACGGTGGCGGCTACATCGGGACGTCGCCCAACATGTACGCCTTCTTCACGGCGCGCGTCTGCAAGGAGACCGGGTGTGCGGTCTTCGTTGCCGACTACCGGCTGGCGCCGGAATTCCCCTATCCCGCCGGCGTCGAGGACGCGTCCTCCGTCTTCGCTGCGCTCGTCGAACTGGGCATCCCGCCGACGCGGATCCTGCTGGCCGGCGACTCCGGCGGAGGAGGACTCGCCAACTCGGTCATTCTCGACCGGGAGAACGTCGCGCCGAATGTCACGCCCGCAGGCCTCATCCTCTTCTCTCCCGAGGTCGACCTGCGCCTCGACGAGCCGTCGGTCACCGAGAACGCAGAGCACGACATCTTGCCCTGGAACATCCCCACCGCCGCTTATCTCCACGGCGCCGACGCAACCAGCCGGTCCATCTCACCACTGACCGCGGACCTGTCCGGCTTCCCGCCCACCTGCGTCTCGTGGGGCGGGAGCGAGATGTTCCGTGACCCGATCCGCCGCTACGTGGAGCGCCTCCGGGCCGCCGGCGTGGCGACCGAAGCACACGAGTACGACGGAATGTTCCACGTCTTCCCGATCCTGATGCCCTGGCTCGAGGACAGCCACGACGTGTTCCGGAACCTCAAGAGCTTTGTGAACAAACTCGTCGCGGGAGCGCCTCAATGGTCGGACGCCGCGCTGCGGCGCCGGCTCGGTCTGTCGCCGGTCGTCTCCTGACGGAGCTCAGGCCCGACCTAACCCGTCAGCGACCTTTCGCAGGTCGTCGCGGAAATCCGGGTGGGCAATGTCGACGAGGGCGTGGGCCCGCTCGCTCACGGTGAGGCCCGCCAGCTCGGCCGCGCCGTATTCGGTGACCACCACACCGGTGTGGTGGCGCGGGGTCGACACGACCGATCCCGCCGGCAGGAGGCCGGCGATCCGCGAAACGACCTTGCCGTCGCGCCGAGCGGTCGAGCGCAGGCAGATGAGGGAATGGGCGTCCAGATGCAGCTCCGCACCCGCGACGAAGTCTTCGTGTCCGCCCACCCCCGAGATCTGGCGGCCGTCGATGCTGTCGGCCACCACCTGGCCGTAGAGGTCCACCGACAGGGCGCCGTTGATCGAGACGAGGTTTGCGTTCTTCGCGATGACCGTCGGGTCGTTCACGGTCTCGACGGGAAGGAACGCGACGTCGCCGTTGCCGTCGAGCCACTCGTAGAGCTCCGCCGTCCCGAGGGCGAACGTCGTGACCGAGACGCCGTCGAAGACACCCTTGGCGTCGTTGGTCACCTTTCCGGCCTGGTGGAGTCGCATCAACCCGGTCGTGAACATCTCGGAGTGGATCCCGAACCCGCCGAGTGCGCTCGCCGCCAGCTCGGTCGCAACGATGTTGGGGATGGCGCCGATGCCCGTCTGCAGCGTCGAGCCGTCCTTGATAAAGGCGAGCGCGAAGGCGGCGATGGCCGCGTCGACCTCGTCCGCGGGCGCGTCGGCCAACGCGAACGGCGTCGCGTCCGTCTCCACGAGCACGTCGACCACTCCGAGCGGGATGGTGTTGTCGTACGTCGGTGGCAGGCTGCGAGTCCTGGGCAGATTGGTGTTGACCTCTACGATCAGCAGCCGCTCCGGGTCGCGTCCGGCACGCAGAAGTTCGTCCCTTGTCGCGCCGAGGTGCAGGGAGAGGTTGACGTTGCCCGCATCGTCGGGTGGCGCGGCCTGGGCGACCATCACCCGCGGCGCGAAGCGGGCCAGGATGGGTGCGAACTGCCGGAACCCCCCGGGCACGAGCTCCACCCGGTAGCCCCCGTCGTGCAGGAGGCGCTCGGCCGGCCCGAAGAATCCGCAGCGGTACGAAACGCCGGGTCGGGTGAAGACCTCGTAGTAGTTGAGGCAGAGTGCCCCACCGACCTGGAGGTCCTGCCAGTCGTCGCGGACGCCCAGCGCAGTGAGGAAGGTGTCGGGGTTCGCCGGCCCCAGCCCGAACCCGAGTGAGTCCACCGGCCGCAGCAGCGCGACGGCCTCATCGACGGGCAAGACCTTGATCATACTGCTCCCTTGTGCCTTGTGTGCACGGTCGGCCAAACGTTCATTTGCCCTGGAAAAGGGCCCGTTTGCGAAGAATCCGTTACTTTCGGCTCTACCGAATTGGGGCACGCGGGTTGCACAATTCCGAGGACACCCTCCTCTTCCCAGACAACGGTGCTTGGAGAATGGCGGCCACCCCCCTCGGTCGCCATTTTCCAATTCTGGCGGAATCTCACGCGACGTAGCCCTTCTCCAGTGCTGCCCTCCAGCCTTTCCGACGCGCCATCTCCGCCGCCACCCATGTGACATCTGGCCCTGTCGCGCCGCGACCAGGAAGCGCATGCTGTTCGCAGCCTGGAAGACGGCCACGGGCAGTGCGAAGGAGTGGCGGCGAAAGGAGGGGACGGTGAAGAGAACGAAGCGATGGCTGCGCAGACGGCGGGACCTCTATCCCGCGGTTCTCCCGTCCTATTTGCTCCCCCCGCTCGGCGGGGATGTCGTGTTCGACCCCTCCTTGCGGCGAGCCCGCACCGAGAACATTCGCTGATCGATCCAGTCAGGACCATGTCGATGTATACCCAGTTGCTTGACGCCGCGCTCGAACAGCGGCCTCCCCGTAGAACCGAACCGAACAGGAACCGCGCGCTCGAACAAGTCCGGCGCTGCCGCGAGGAGCTCGAGCTGGGCGTACCGCAGCACAACGTCGACACCGTGCCCGCGGTCCTGGCCCTCCAGATCGGCTACGACGTCGCGCTGCTCGAGCTGGCGGAGGTCGTCGGCATCGAGAGCGAACCCAGCCGGTTCGAGCAGCCCGAGCGCGAGCGTGACCGCCTGTGCCGGGCGTTGAGCGCCATGGGCATCGACATCGAGACGTCGAACGCAGCATGTTGACGAACAGCGGAAGGTCGGGCCGCGCGGCCTGACACGAGGCCACCGGGTCAGGTCCCGGTGACGTCCGATCGAATTTCCTGCGCCGAGCGGTCGTTGAGCCGCGCCGCAAAGGTCGCGGCTTGCGTCCTGCGCTCCATGCCCAGCTTCGCCAAGAGGTTCGAGACGTAGTTCTTCACCGTCTTCTCCGCGAGGAACATGTTCTCGGCGATCTGGCGGTTGGTGTAACCCTCCGCGATGAGGTCGAGGATCTTGCGCTCCTGTGGCGTAAGGCTGGCAAGGCGCGGATCGGTCTTGGGCCCCTCGCGAAGGCGCTCGAGGACCCGGTCGGTCAGGGCCGGGTCGAGCAACGACTCCCCCGCTCCCGCACGCCGGATGGTGTCGAGCAGGTCCAGGCTTCCGACCTGCTTCAGCACATAGCCGGCAGCGCCGGCCATGATCGACGCGATGAGCGCCTCGTCGTCCGCATAGGACGTCAGCATCACGCACGCGATCTCCGGTGACGTCGAGCGCACCTCGCGGCACACTTCGACGCCGCTGCCGTCAGGCAGCCGCACGTCGAGGATGGCGACGTCGGGACGGTCCTCCGGGATCCGGATCAGCGCCTCCGCCACGGTGTCGGCCTCGCCCACGATCTCGATGTCGTCACAGGCCTCGAGGAGCGCACGGAGGCCCTTGCGGACGACCTCATGGTCGTCCAGGAGGAACACGCCGATCGCCACGATATGAATCATCCCACCCCACCGAGGTATCGGGCTACTCGCACCCGGGCCGTGCGCCCGCCGTGCGGTCGCTCGCCTGCCCCTATCGTCCAGGGGTCACCCGAACACGAGGAGAAGACGAATGACTTCCGTATCGCAACCCGGTGGCGGCCGCATCGTCGTCGGACTCGATGGCTCCGCGTCCTCGCTCGATGCGCTGTCGTGGGCGGTCCAGCAGGCCGAGCGCACGGCAGCCGGCCTCGAGGTGCTGATGTCCTGGGAGTGGCCCTCCAGCTACGGCTGGGCCGTGCCGGTACCCGAGGACTTCGATCCCCAGAGCGACATCAGTAGGACCCTCGAAACGGCCCTTGCACCTGTCCGCGCTGCGAACCCCGGGCTGCGCATCGACGCGCGGGTGGTGGAAGGCCATCCCGCGCCCGTCCTCGTGGAGGCGTCGAAGGGCGCCGACTTGCTCGTGGTCGGCAGCCGCGGGCACGGCGAGTTCGTGGGAATGGTCATCGGCTCGGTCAGCGAGTTCTGCGCTGCCCACGCGCATTGCCCGGTGCTCGTGCACCGCGCCCCTTGAGACCGTCAGGAGTGCGCGTCATCGAGTAACCGGTCGACGGCCCTCCTCCTGGTCTGGTCGGCCTCCCGGAGCTGGGTCAGACCCGGCCCTCCTTTGCTCGTGCGCGCTGGGTCCACGTCGGGACCTCCGACCAGCGCGCGGAGAGTGGCTTCCGTCGAGTGGCGCAGGGCCTCGAGGTCGTACCCGCCCTCGAGGAAGAGTGCGAGCCGTCCGGGCGACGGGGTGAACTCGGCGACGACGCGCGCCAACTCGGCGAAGTCGCCGCTCTCGAGGTCGAGGTTGCTGAGCGGGTCGTCCCGATGCGCGTCGAAGCCGCACGACACGAGGACCCAGTCGGGGGAGAACGCCTCGATCTCGGGACGTGCCACCTGGTCCAGCGCGCGCCGGACGACGTCACCCGTGGCGCCGGGCGGGAGCGGCAGATTGAGTGTCATGCCGGCGGCCTCGGGTCCTCCGACCTCGTCGGCGCCTCCGGTACCCGGATAGAGGGGATGCTGATGGGTGGAGACGTACAGCACATCGGGGTCGTCCCAGAAGATCGCCTGCGTGCCGTTGCCGTGATGCACGTCCCAGTCCACGACGAGCACCCGCTCTCCGCGTGCGGTACGTGACGCGGCCGCGACGGCGACGTTGTTCAACAGGCAGAAGCCCATGGCGCGCTGGGCCAGCGCGTGATGGCCTGGTGGCCGCACCGGCACGAAGGCCACCCCCTCTCCTCGGCGGTCCAGCTCGTCGAGGGCGACGAGGCCCGCACCCGCGGCACGACGCGCCGCCGCCCACGAATCAGCCCTCGCGTACGTGTCGGCGTCGATGTGCCCTCCGCCTTCCGCGCAAAACTCCTCGAGGTCGGCGAGGTAGGACCGGGTATGCACCCGCGCCAGCGCCTCCAGCGGCGCCTCCATGACGTCAAGCCGGACCACCTCGATGCCGTCGTGCGCCAGAGCCGCCACACCGTCCATCACGGCGCCCACCCGTGCCTGGCGCTCGGGGTGATGCGGTCCCCCGTCGTGCACGGTCTCGCCCGATGGCCCGGCCACCACGAGCGCGCTCACCCGGCGGTCTCCGCTCGTCGGCGGCGCGCCGCGCGCGCGGCGGCCGAGGCGGGGGTGGGCGCGATCGGGAAGCGCAGCGTCACCGTCCCGGATTCGATGCCCGACGTCACCGGAAACCCCGCGTGGTGGAACACGTCGAGCATGCCCCGGTTCTCGGCCAGGGTCTCGGCCCTGAATGCGGTCACCCCGCGGGCCCGTGCCGCGTCGGCCAGCTCGTCGAGCAATTCGGATCCCACGCCGTGGTGCTGGTACGCGTCGTCGACCACGAAGGCGACCTCGGCTTCGGGCGCACCGGGCGGACGGTCGTAGCGGGCCACCGCGACGAGGCGGCCGCGGACCGTGGCCACCAGAGCGAGGCGGTCCTCGTAGTCGACCTCGGTGAAACGCGTCAGCTCCGCGTCGCTGAGGTTCGGATGCGGGCTGAAGAAGCGGAGGTACACCGAGCGGGGTGACAGCCTGGCGTGGAGCTCGACCAGTTGCGGGGCGTCGGCGGGCCGGATCGGCCGCACGTGGTAGCGCAGACCTCCCGACTCCACGTCGCGCTCGAGCTCGCGCGGGTACCCGGGGGGATCCGATGAGTCAGGCGCACCCTCCGGTGCCGACAGTGCGGACATGGGCAGCCTCCTCGCGGCGCCAATGCTAGGGGCACCTGCTCGACCGCCCGCCCTGCCACACCCGTACGCTGCACGCCATGAGCGCCGCCTCGATGCTGGCGTGGGAGGTCCGACGCCCCGGCCCGGTCGACGGCGATCCGCTGGTACTGGCCCACAAGGACGTCCCCGAACCCGCCGCGTCCGAGGTCCGCGTGTGCGTGCGGGTGTGCGGCGTCTGCCGCACCGACCTTCACGTGACCGAGGGTGACCTGCCGGTGCATCGTGGCCTCATCACCCCGGGACACCAGATCGTCGGCATCGTCGACCGGCTCGGACCCGGTGCGCAGCGTTGGCGGGTGGGCGATCGCGTCGGGGTGCCCTGGTTGGCGCATACATGCGGCACGTGCCGGTTCTGCACGACCGGGCGCGAGAACCTCTGCCTCGCACCGACCTTCATGGGCTGGGACGTCGACGGTGGCTACGCCGAGTACGCGGTCGTCGACGAGGCGTACGCGTACGCCATCCCCGAGGCGTTCGGGGACGAGGAGGCCGCGCCGTTGCTCTGTGCCGGGATCATCGGCTACCGCGCGCTCGAGCGGGCGAACCTGCCCGTCGGCGGGCGGCTCGGGATCTACGGATTCGGAGGCTCGGCGCACATCACGGCGCAGGTCGCACTGGCGCGTGGCGCGCGCGTCCACGTCATGACGCGCTCGAAGGAGGCACAGGCGCTCGCGCTCGAGTTGGGTGCGGCCAGCGCCGGCGACGCCGACACCGAGCCGCCCGAACCGCTCGACTCTGCCCTCCTGTTCGCGCCCGTTGGCTCGCTCGTGCCACCGGCGCTCGCCGCGCTCGACCGCGGCGGCACGCTGGCCATCGCCGGCATCCACCTCAGCGACATACCCGGCCTCCAGTACCAGCGCCACCTCTTCGAGGAGCGGACCCTCCAGAGCGTGACGGCGAACACACGGCGCGACGGCGAGGAGTTCCTGCGCGAGGCGGCACGGATCGGCGTGCGCGTGACGACTTCCCCCTACCCGATGGACCGCGCCGACGAAGCGCTACGCGACCTGGCCCACGACCGGGTCAACGGTGCCGCGGTGCTCGTGCGCTGAGGTCGCAGACGCGCCTTCGTGTTGCGAAAACACGGATCGTTTACGCGAAACAAAAAGCGCCGACGGTGCCCCAGTCGATTGACGTCAAAGCGCTGTCACAGGGCCCTTGGCGATAGGTCCTGGAGCTCTCGACTGGGGCACACACGCCGGCAGTGCGATCAGGCGGTAGATCGCTACGCCCATTATTCCCGATCGTTGGGCCTCCAAACCAAAAATTCTGGAAAAACCTGAGCCGGGGTCAGACCAAGGGTTCTACCTGGTCAGCCGCCATGAGGACGGCCGCCAGCTCCCGGTCCCTGGGGTAGGACAGGAGGCGCGATGCCTCGTCGAGGCTGACCCAGCGCATTTCGTCTACCTCGTCGTTCGGGACGAAGGAACCCGACTGGGCAGCCATGACCCAGTAGGCCACCGCCTTGGGGCGCCCCTTGCGATCCACGTACTCGGTGTGGCCGATAAACCGGAGCAGGCGGCAGGTCATCCCGGTCTCCTCTTCGACCTCACGGAGCGCCGCCGATTCGAAGGTCTCGCCCTCCTCCAGCTTGCCCTTGGGGAAGGACCAGTCCTGATGGACCGGCCGGTGCACCACCGCGATCTCGAGCGTTTCGAGGTGTCGCCTGACGACGAGCCCGCCGGCCGCCTGTACGACCTCTGTTGGTGAAGGGAGCTCCGCAGTCATCGCCCGTCGCGCCACGCAAGCGCAGACTACCGGGGGCGTGCGTGGAATTCGCGGCATTCGATCGCGCCAAGGTGTCGTCCGGGGGCCGCGCACTAGCCTGGACCGGATGTCGGAAACCAGGGAGGAAGGGGCCCCGAAACCGGCCGACCCCGTCGAAGTGGAGTGGCAGTTCGACGCCCTCGACCTGCGGCCCGTGGAGCGCTGGCTGGCCACCCTGCCGACGCTCGCCATCGAAACGGAGGGCGGCGGCCCGGTCACGGCGCTTGCGCAGACGCCCCGGCGGCTCGTGGACTCCTACCTCGACACGGACGATTGGCGGGTGGCGCGCGCCGGATTCGTCGCCCGCACGCGCCAGCGCGGCCGCAACATCGAAGTCACCATGAAGGACATGCGCCCCGCGCAAGGAGACGGCCTGCGCCAGCGGCTGGAGGTAACCGAGGTCATGCCGCTCGGCGGCGTCCGCGACCTCGGCCCCGACGGTCCCGTCGGCCGCCGCCTGCACGCCATCGTCGGCACGCGTGCGCTCGACGAGGTGCTCCAGGTCCGCACCCGCCGCCGTCCGTTCGCCCTGCGGGTCGGCGGCGTCGACGTGGCCGAGGTGGCGCTCGACGACACCGTCATCGTGGTGGGCGGGGGGCAGCGCCCCATGCAGTTGCGACGCGTCGAGGTCGAGGTGCGCCCCGAATGGCTCGAGGCGCTCGAGCCCATCGTGCAGCAGCTGCGCGCCTCGTGCGGGCTGCAGCCGGCCCATCTCTCCAAGTTCGAGGCGGGCCTGTTGGCCGTCGGCGCGGAGATACCCGGCTCACCCGATCTCGGCTCCACCGCCATCTCCCCGGCGTCGACGATGGGCGAGCTCGCATTCGCGGTGGTGCGGCGGCAGCTGGCCGTCTTGCGCGCCAAGGAACCCGGGACCCGGCTCGGCGAGGACCCCGAGGAGCTGCACGACATGCGCGTCGCGACCCGGCGCCTCCGCGCCGCGCTCTCACTCTTCGCCGGCGTGCTGCCCGTGCGGGCCCAGGTCTTCCACCAAGAGCTCGGTTGGCTCGGCCGCCTCCTCGGTACCGTGCGGGACCTCGACGTCCAGCTGGCGGGGCTGGCTGACATGGACGAGGAGACCGCCGCCTGGCGCGCCGACGTGTCCGGTGAGGACGACGGCCACGACCCCCTCGCCGACCTCTCCGAACTGCTCAACCGCGAACGCGAGGCCGCCCGGGTGGTGCTGCTCGGCGGGCTGGACTCGATGCGATGGGAGCGCCTGGCGAAGGGTCTCGCAGCAATGGCGCAGCAGGGCCCGGCCCGGCGTTCGCTGGCGACCCGGACCCCGGCGGTCATCGGGCTGCCCGAGCTTGTGGTGGCGCGCCACGACAAGGTGTCGAAGGCGGCGAAGAAGGCGAAGCGCACCGGCGTCGTCGGCGACTTCCACCGCCTGCGCATCCGGTGCAAGCGCCTCCGCTACTCCCTCGAGTTCGCGTCGGAGGTCTACGGCGGACAGACAGCGCGCTACGTCCGCCGGCTGACAGCGGTGCAGGACGAGCTCGGGCTCATGCAGGACGCGGAGGTGGCGTCGCTGCGCCTGGCCGAGATGGCGACCGGCGATTCCCCGTTGCCCTCGGCAACCGTCTTCGTCATGGGCGGCGTCGCCGAGCGCCACCGGCGAGACGTCAACCGCTTCCTGCGGCGCCTGCCCGAGCACGCGTCCCGCGTCAGCGGGCGGGCCTGGCGCGACCTCGCCGACCTGATGGAGGACGAGAGAGCCGCGGCCGAGGCGGCGCTCCCTCCCGTTCGGCGCACGCTACGGGCGGTACCCAGTCCTGCGCCTGACGCGGCGCCGGCGTCGGTGCCGAGCGAGCCGATCCCCGAAGAGCACGGTCCCGGCCACCCGGCCGCCGGGGCCGGAGGGTTCCCCGCGCACGTCGGGCCCCAGGCCGTCAGGCCCTCAGGCCATCTCGAATGAGCCCGCCTCGTCTCCCATGACGAGGCGTGGGTGTTCGGTGACGACGAAGTGCAACTGGCCGGTGTCGAGGAACTGCTCGATGTCGGACCAGATCTCGGGGAAGTCCGGCTCGGCCATGTGCGCGCGGTAGGCGTCCATGCTCTCGAACCACTGCACCGTGACCCCGTCGAAGCCGGGATCGTCGTCCCCGGCGTAGTCGTCGAGCGGCCGCGGATGTTGCTCGTAGCGCACCACGTGGCCGCCGGCCGCGCTCCGCGCGATCAACGGGCCGTGGACGTCGCGCCAGTACGCGTGGAACTCGGCGGGCGTGAGACCTTGCTTGCGTCGCAGTAGGCAGGTCAGCCGGACCATCAGACAGGCACCTCCTCGGTGTGTTCCGGCACGCGCCCGCGCGGCGCGCCCCGGCCGGGCGGGACCCTAATCCGAAGGCGGGGCTTAGGGGAGCGTGAGCGTGAGGCCCGACGTCGAGCCCGAGCCGCCGACGCCGACCGACAGGCCGCCGATGCTGATGGTCGGCGTGTTCACCGGCACCGACACGGGGAGCGGCACGTTGACCGTGGTCGATCCGCCGCCCGACGAGCCGCTGGTGCTCGTGCTCGTGGACGTCGTCGTGGTCGTGCTGGCGGACGGCACCGTCGTGGCCGTCGTCGTGGGCAAGGGGAGCGACGGCAGCGAGGGGATCGACGGCGACGTCGAGCCCGCACCGCCCAGGCCGCTCGTGACCGAGCCCAAGGTGTTGAGGACCGGGCCCAGCGCACCCACGACCGGGTCCGTGGTCGAGCCGCCGCCGGCCGCGACCGGAAGGCCCGTCAGCGGGCTGCCACCCGTGCCGGCGAGCACGGTCGTGGGGATGCCGCCGCTCGGGAGGGGCAGCGAGCCGATCGGCAACAGGGAGGTGAGGTTTTGCAGCGTGCCGGTCACGTCGGTCACCACACCGGTCAGGCCGGGGACGAGGGTGTTGAGCAACGTGCCCGGGTTGCCTCCGCCGGTCAGCGAGCCGAGGTTGGTCAGCACGCCGGTCAGGTTCGTCAGGATGCAGGTGAGGTCGAGGCTGCTCGAGCCGGACGTGCAGCCGGTGAGGCCGCCGCCACCGGCGCCGCCGCCCGAGCCACCGCCCACGGTGCCGGTCCCGAGGCCGCCGCCACCCGCACCGCCCGGTCCGGGCAGGCCGTCGACGGCGAGGTTGGTGAAGGGCATCGAGGTCAGCGACGCGAAGGGGGCGATGCCCTCGGTCAGCGACCCGAAGACCTTGGAGAACTCGGCCGCCTCCACGGCCGAGGTGCCTCGGGCGCCCGAGGCCGCGTGGCCCGCCTCGGTGACCGCCTGGGCCAATGCGAGGTTCTGGGTGATGGTGGGCGCGGCGAGTGCGTGCGCCGCCGCCGGGGAGACGGTGAAGTACCCGCCCAGGCCGCCCAGGAAAGCACCGGCGGCCGCGCAGACCATGCCTCCGGCGCCGACGAGGGCCGCAGTGCGGTAGCGCTGGAAGCCCCTCGGCCGATCTTCGTCGGGCTGCTCGGCCTCGGCCTCGGCCGCCGCGTGCCGGCCCCGCGAGGCGCTCTCGACCAGCTCGGGTTCCGCCTGGGCCGCCGCAACGATGCGCTGATAGGCGTCCGCCTTCGCCTTCGCCTCGTGCTTCCCACGCGGGCAGAACTCGTCGTGGAGCATGTCGTCGTAGATGTTGTCGAAGCTCATGGGAATCCGTTCCTCCTCCAAGGTCCCTCCCCGGGTTCTCATTTCGGAAACGGGTATTCGCTGCGACTCTTACGGTCCGCTACGGCTCCTTCCGGGGCTGCGACCTCACTGCAGGGTCCAGCTCCCGATCGTCACCACACCCTTGTGAACAGGGAGAACGACCGTCTCGGCGTATCGTCCGGGACTGGGTCCTCCCGAGAGGGAGACGGTCTCGCGCAACACCACCTGATTTGGGATTCCGTAGACCGAGTCGATCTCGACGTCGAGGGGCGACAGGTGGTCGGTGACCGAGGCGCCGTCGAGCGGCGCGGGCATGGGAACGCCCGGGGCGACCGCGCCCCAGAAGGCGGGGTCCTGCTGGTCCGCCGCATGGAGCCCTCCGAAGTAGGTCTCGAGGGCGGCCGCCTCGAGCGAAAGGGGCCCGGGTGACTGGGCGAAGCTCACCGACGCCTTCACGAGGTTCATGGTCCCCATCGGCGCGTAGTTCTGGTCGAGCGAGAGGCCCTGGGACTGGAGCTGGGGCGGCGCCGAGGTCGTGTAGTCGGTCGACTGGACCGTGTCGGTGAATTCCCGGCCGGGGTCGAGGCTCCCACCCTTCGCCGCGGTGCCGACCTCGGTGGCGTGCACGAGCAGGCGCTGCGAGGTGAAGAAGAGCGCGTTCGGGGGCCAGCACGTGTCCAGCACCATCGTGGCGTTCGTCGTGTTGGGGACGGCCGAGCCGGCCGCGACGACCTGCTGGTCGCTCACCTCGTACCTCCAGGTGTTGCACGCCGTGGCGTAGGTGATCGCGTCCCCCGGCTTGAGCGCGTTGAGGTGGACGAAGTAGCTCACGTCGTGCGCGAGGAAGACCGACGTGCCCGCCAGGCCAGGCCAGACCGATGCGGGCGCGTGCCCGACCGAGACGTTGAGCTCGGGATCCTCGGTTCCCTCCTCGACCGGCGCCTGGAGGTGGATGGCCGGGATCGACAAGATGCCGGCGAGCTGTCCCTCTTTGACGTCCGAAACCGTGCACGCCGTCCCGTGGCTCTGTCGCTGGACCCGCTCGACGTTCGCCTTCTGGCTCGCGAGGAGCACGTTGCCCGCGTGGTCCTGGTGCAGCTGATGGGAGAGCGCGTACGTGGCGCCGAAGATCGCTGTGAACAGCAGCATGATGCCGACGAGGGTGACCCCCATGCGCCGGACGTCTTTGAAGGACGTCATCGGCGGGGCGCTCCGTTGTGTGCCGGCTGCCTCTGCCCGGAACGGGAATCCGCCTTCCCGTCCCGAGCAGGCCGCAGCACCGGTTCCCGCTGCATCTGCTTCTCCCTCCAGACCCTCCGAAGATCTGTTCTGTTGTCTCTGTTGCGTCTGCCGCTTCCGGGCAGTCGGTCGGGCGTGCGGATCACCCCGGCCGATGTTCGAGCGCCGCCTAGTCGGCGGTGGTGATGGTTCCCAGAGGCTGCCGCCGGGCCGGCCCCCGAGACCGGAGGGGGAACGGAGGAGGTCCCGAGAGCCGGGCCCGGTGGCGGCCCGTCGCAGGATCCGAGGGGATGGATCCGTCGGCGCGCTTCATTGAGCGCTCCGGCGACGGGTGAGGGGGTTGATCGAACGTGCGACCGTCAGGATGCGGCGACGGCCGATGAGCAAGGCGCCGGCGAGGCCCATCGCGGCCAGGAGGATGATCGGCAGGCTGCCGGACCAGAACTCGCCGGTGTGCACGGTGGTGACGTTGGGCACGACCGCCGGGGCGGTGGCCGGCGCCGCGGCCGGAGTGGCCGGGACGGTCTGGGCCGCCGTGACCGCCGGCGTGGCGGCGGTGGCGCTGCCCGAGACGCTGACGTCACCGACGTTGACGCCGATCCCGCCCATGAGCCCGCTCAGCAGGCCGACGTTCAACACGCCCACGTTGGCGCTGGACGTCGTGCCGGGACTCGATGTCTGGCAGGTCAACAGGTTGCCGGGCGTCTTGTAGTTGACCAACTGGCCGATCAGCGAGGCGAGCGCCGCCGTGAGCTGGTCGAGCGTCGAGCTGAGCTGGCCGAGGAGTTGGTTCAGCGTCGTGGTCAGTTGCCCCAGGTTGAGGAACTGCTGCGCCCCGGCGCCGACCGAGTAGGACAGGGCGCCGGCGTTGCAGCTGGGCGTGACCACGCCCGTGCTGCGGTCGAGCGAGACGGAGGCGGTGGTCGGGGCGACCTGGAGGTCGGCCAAGCCGAACAGGTTGACCTCGACCGCGCGCTGCTCGGTCGAGTCGGTGACCACGTTGCCGTTCGTGCTGACCGACGTGCTCGAGCCGCCCACGTTGATCGTCAGGGGGGCGATTGCCGCGGCGTTGCCGCCGGCCAGGCCGAGCAGCTGGCTCAGGATCCCGGAGAGGACCCCGAGCCCGGCGCCCGAGCTGCTGCCGGACAGCCCGTTGAGCAGCCCGCCGAGAAGGGAGC